>CAMVRE010000005.1 GCA_947169825.1 uncultured Verrucomicrobiota bacterium
GTCCGCGCCGAAGCCCGCGCCGCGCGCGAAGGGCGCGCCGGGCGAGATGCGCGGCGTGCCGCTCAACCCGGACTTCACGTTCGAGAACTTCATCACGGGCCCCTCCAACAGCTTCGCGCAGGCCGCGGCGCTGCAGGTCGCCGCCAACCCCGGCGGCTCCTACAACCCGCTGCTCGTCATCGGCGCGACGGGCCTCGGCAAGACGCACCTCATGCAGGCCGTGGCGCACGCCGTGCACAAGCGCGACGCGCGCGCGACGATCGTCTACATCACGCTCGAGGCGATGCTCAACGACCTGATCGACGCGATCAAGAACGGCACCAACGCCGACTTCCGCCGCCGCTACCGCCACACGGACCTGCTGCTCGTCGACGACATCCAGTTCATCTCGCGCTCGCCGCAGCTGCAGGAGGAGTTCTTCAACACCTTCAACGCGCTGCAGAACGAGCGCAAGCAGATCGTGCTCACGTGCGACCGCCCGCCGAACAAGATCCAGGGGCTCGACGAGCGCCTCGTCTCGCGCTTCCAGCAGGGTCTCGTCACCGACATCCAGAGCCCCGAGTACGCGACGCGCATGGCGATCCTCAAGAGCAAGCAGGCCGGCGCCGCCGAGCCGCTGCCGGACGAGTTCCTCGCCTACATCGCCGAGAACATCACCTCCAACGTGCGCCAGCTCGAGGGCGCGCTCACGAAGCTCGTATGCTACCGCAACCTGCTGGGCAAGCCGCTCACGCGGGAGATCGTCGAGGACCAGCTCCGCGGCATCCTCGACCAGGAGAAGCGCGCCGAGCCGAGCTGCCAGGACATCCAGCGCGTCGTGGCGGAGGAGTTCGACCTGCGACTCGCGGACATGACGAGCAAGGAGCGCCCGCAGAACGTGGCGATGCCGCGGCAGATCGCGATGTTCCTGTGCCGGTCGTTCACGAACAAGTCGCTGCCGGAGATCGCCAAGGCGTTCGACAAGACGCACGCGACGGTCGTCCACGCCTGCAAGACCATCCCGGGGCGCATGGAGACGGACCGCACGATCCGCGCGCACGTCGAGAACATCTGCGACAAGCTCGGCCGCGACCCCGCGCAGCTCTGATTCCGCGGGACGGGGCTCTCGAGCGGTTCCAACGGTTCCGTGGCCGCGCGAGCGGCCGCGACCGTTGTTTCCGGTAGCGGACGCCGTCCCGGCGGCCGCATGTTTTGTGGAACCGCCCTAGAACGCGAGCGCGCTCGACTTGAACGACTTGATCGTCTTCGCGATCGAGGCGACGAGCTCCGGCGCGACGGGCTTGTTCGTCGAGAGCATCGCCATCGAGTGCCCCGTGGCGGGGTTGTGCGGGTTGCGCATGTCCTCGATGTTGATGTCCGCCTTGTGCAGCGCGTCGCCGATGGCGCCGATCACGCCCGGGCGGTCGTCGTACTCGAAGAACACCGCGTTGCGCGTCGGCGTCCAGTAGAGGTGGTTGAACTCGTCGATGCGGGCGATCATCTTCACGCCCTCGCCGACGGTCCCGCGCACGGAGACCTGCGCTGCGCCGGCCGCCAGGTCGACGGTCATCGAGTTCTCGTATTTCTTCGTGGCGTCGGCCTCGCGCACCTTGAACGCGACGCCGCGGCCCTCGAGGTCGGCGATGACGGTCTTGAAGTCGGAGGAGCGGTTGATGTCGTCCCAGATGCCGTTGAGCAGCGAGAGCGAGAGCCACTTGGCGTAGGGGTCGAGCTTTCCGTAGCAGCTCACCTCGATGCGGGAGAGCGGCTTCTCGGGTCCGAGGATGGCGCGGGCGACGCGGGCGATCATGAACGCCAGGTCGCAGTAGGAGGCGTCGAGCCCGGCGGGCATGTCGCGGTTCACGACGAAGGGCGAGACGCCCTTCTCGTCCAGGTCCACGAGCTCCTCCGCGGCGCGGATCGCGGCGTTGCGGTTCGCCTCGACGGTCGAGGCGCCGAGGTGCGGCATCATGAGGTCCGCGATGTCGGCGACGGACTTCGGGCCCTCGGCGTCCTTCGGGTATACGTCGTTGAGGAAGCGGATCGCCTTGAGTCCGCGGGCCTCGCGGATGGCGTCCTCGTCGACGATCCCCGCGCGGGCGCAGTTGACGAGCGTCGCGTCGTTCTTCATGAGCGCGAGCAGCCTCTTGCCGACGAAGCCCTTCGTCTCGGCGTTCTGCGGGATGTGCAGCGTGATGAAGTCGGACTCGCGGAAGATGGTCTCGACGTCCGCCGGCTCGATGCCGAACTCCTTGGCCTTCTCGGGCGGGACGAGCGGGTCGTAGCCCAGGACGCGGCACTCGAAGCCGGAGATGCGCTTCGCCACGAGGCGGCCGATGTGGCCGAGGCCGACGATGCCGACGGTCTTGCCGGTGAGCTCGCGGCCCATGAGCTTGGCCTTCTCCCACTCGCCGCGGCGCGTGGTCTCGTCCGCGCGGACGACGTGGCGCAGGTCGGCGAGGATGAGCGCGACGACCTCCTCCGCGACGGCGTTGGAGTTGGCGCCGGGCGTGTTCATGACGTCGATGCCCTTCGCGCGGGCGTACTTGCCGTCGATGTTGTCGAATCCCGCGCCGGCGCGCACGACCGCCTTGAGGTGCGGCAGCGCGTCGATCACCTCGGCGGTGACCTTCTCGGAGCGGACGATGAGCGCGTGGGCGTCCGGATGGGCCTTGGCGAGGTCGAGGATGGGGGTCTTGGGCTCCTGGACGACCTCGTAGCCGCCGTGGTCGGCGAGGATCTTGGTCGCGAGGGAGTCGAGCTTGGTGGGAATCAGGACCTTCTTCATGTCTTCTCTTCTATTCTTCTTCGTCGTCGCCGAAATCGGCGCCGGCTCCGCCCATTCCGCCGCCCATGCCGCCCATCATCATGAGGGGCATCATCGCCTGCATGAGGGCGCCCTGCAGCTCCTCCTTCGAGGTGGCCTTGCCCGCGTTCTTCGCGGCGCCCTGGAACGCCGTGAGGACCATCGTCGCCTGCTGCTTCGTCGCCTCGTCGAGGGGCTTCATCTTCGCGACGGCGGCCTTCCACGTGTCCTTCTCCTTGAAGGCGTCGGCGACGTCCTCGGGGATCCAGACGCCCTCGACCTTGACCATGCGGTCCTTGTCCTCGGGATCGCCGACGTTCGTCATCGTGACGGAGCCGTCCTCGTTGGCGGTGGCCTTGTAGGTCGGGAGCTTGATGTCGGCGACGGCGTCCGTGACGCCCTTCATCGTGAGCGCGGGGACGTCGAGCACGCCCTGCAGGTCGCCCTTGGCGAGCTTCTCGAGCGTCGCGGCGCGCGCGATGGCGCCGAGCTTCGCGCCGCCCTTCACGAGGAACGCCTTCTTCTCCTCGTCGGTGAGCGTGCCGCTGCCGGGGACGGGCACGGGCGTCTCGTCGCCCATGCCGACGAGGAGGCCGTTCTGCTTGACGAGGGTCGCGGCGATCTGGAGGACGGTGTCCTGGCCGAGCTTCCAGACCTGCGGATCCATCTTGGCGGCGAAGTCCTTGACGGCGTCGGACGCCGCGGACTTGTAGGAGGCGGGAAGTCCCTTCCAGACCGCGCCGAAGTCGCCGTTGGCGAGAGCGCCGGAAAGAACGGCGTGCGCGGCGGCGGCGGCCTGGACGTCGGCGGCGGAGGGGGCGTCCGCGAGAGAGGAGGAGGCGAGTCCGGCGCAGAGCGCGGCGGCGAGGGCGGAGCGGAGGAGGGTCTTCATGTCCATGCGGGGAGGGAGGGTGGATGGAGAGGCGCCGCCGGACCATCCGGCGGACGGGGCGGGAGTATACGGAAACCGGTCCGGAAATGCAACCGAGCTAGCCCTTCGGGCCGAACTTGTCCCAGAGGCCGAGCAGCAGGATCGCCAGGACGATGGCCGGGACGATCCAGGCGCAGTAGAAGCGCATCCACGGTCGGATCTTCGGACCGCGGCCCGTGTTCGCCTCCGCGACGAAGTTCTCCCAGCCCCAGCCGAAGCGGTGGCAGCAGAAGAGCGAGAAGAGCAGCGCGCCGGCCGGCAGCAGGAGGTTCGAGACGATGAAGTCCTCCAGGTCCAGCACGTTCGAGCCGCCGCCCATCGGGTGGAAGCCCGAGAGGAGATTGAAGCCGAGCGCGCACGGCAGCGAGAGCAGGAACAGCAGCCCGCTGCACGCCGCGCAGGCCCTCTGGCGCGGCCAGCCCGTCCGGTCCATCGTCATCGCGAGGATGTTCTCGCAGACCGCCAGCACGGTCGAGAACGCCGCGAACGTCATGAAGGCGAAGAAGAGCGTGCCCCAGAGGCGGCCGCCCGGCATGGCGTTGAAGACGTTCGGGAGCGTCACGAAGATCAGGCCCGGGCCCGCGCCGGTCTCGCCGCCGTTGTAGGCGAAGCAGGCCGGGAAGATGATCAGGCCGGCGACGACGGCGACGAACGTGTCCAGCAGCGTCACGTGGAGCGACTCGCCCGGCAGCGAGCGCTCCTTGCCGATGTAGGAGCCGAAGATCGCCATCGAGCCGATGCCCAGCGAGAGCGTGAAGAAGGCCTGGTTCATCGCGTTGACGCATACGCGCCCGGGGCCGCCCTCGGCGTGCAGGAAGCGCCCGAGGTCCGGCTTGAGGTAGAACGCGACCCCCTCCGCGCCGCCCTTCAGGAAGCAGCTGTTGACGGCCAGCACCACCATCATCGCCAGCAGCAGGAGCATCATCGCCTTCGTGACGCGCTCCAGGCCCGCGCGCAGGCCCATCGAGAGGATGAAGAACCCCGCCACGACGACGAGGGCCATCGCCGTGCAGAGCAGCACCGGGTCGCCGAGCATGGCGCCGAACGCCGCGCCGACCTCGGCCGGCGCGAGCCCGGAGAGCTGGCCCGTGGCGAACTTGGCGAAGTAGAGCACCATCCAGCCGCAGACGGTCGTGTAGAACATCATGAGCAGGTAGTTGGCCGCGAAGCAGACCGGGCCGTGCCACGACCAGGCCCTCTTCTCCGGGGCGAGCGCGCCGTACATGTGCAGCGGGCTCTTGCGCGACGCGCGCCCCATCGCGAACTCCATCGTCATCACGGGGATGCCGAGCAGCAGCAGGAAGACGAGGTAGATCAGGACGAAGACGGCGCCGCCGTTCTGGCCGACGAGCCAGGGGAAGCGCCAGACGTTGCCGAGGCCGATCGCGCAGCCGGCCGAGAGGAGGATGAAGCCGAGGCGGCTTCCGAGGGTTTCGCGGGGTTGGTTTTCCATGGGCGCGGGATTCTACCGCGCCGCGTCCGGCTTGACAAGGACGCCGCGGATCGCGCGGATTCGCGCGGCGAGGGCCGGCGGGAATCCCTTCTCGTCATAGCGCTCGGCGGCGTGGAGGCGATAGAGGCCGGTCGCGGAGCGGGGCTCCGCGTCTTCGGCGGCGCGGGTCACGCGCAGGACCGCGGTGCGGAAGTCGGGCGACGGTTCGAGGACGGCTTCGGACGACTCGCCCGGGAAGGGCGAATCCAGCCGGATCCTCTGCGCGGGCGCGGCGGCGCCGTCCCGCGTCCACCACGAGGCGTCGAGCGAGACCTCGACCGCCTCGCCGGGCGCCGGGACCGGCGCGTAGAACGCGGCGCCGTCGCACGCCCAGCGTCCCTCCTTGCCGCGGCGGGGCTCGTCCCATGCGTCCGGCGCGAGGCCGAACGGCGAATGGCCGGGAAGGACCGCGGTCGTGTCGCCTTGCGCGGCCGGGCGCACGCGCAGGAAGGAGAAGACAAGGTCGCGCGAGATCGCCTGCGCGGTGCGGAAGGTCTTGCCGTCGATGCGGAAGACCGTTCCGAGGATGGGCTCGCCCTCCGGGACGAGCGCGATGCCGTCGTCGAGGATCGGCGCTTCGACGTGCGAGCATGCAACGACGTAGACGGGCCGCTTCTCGCATTCGTCGCGCAGCCATGCCGCGATGCGGGCATGGCCAAGCGTCTTCGCAACGCCGTCGTTGAGTCCGAACGCCGCGCGCCCGGGCAGCGACGTGAACGGCGCGCCCTGCGAGAAGTAGTCGAAGAGGAAGAGCGCGCCCGGGGCGGCGTCCATGCGCGACTCGACGGTCCGCGCGAGCTCGCGAGCGCCGACCTCGCCGCCGCCGAGCGTGGCCAGGTCCGTCCGGACGCCGGCCGCTACGGAGCAGACGAGGAGCAGGAGCGTCCAGCGGAGGCGTCCCTGTCCGCGGCGCCACCAGAGCCCCCGCGTTCCGGCGGGTCCCTCGGACTCCTCGGGCGCGGGCTCGAGCGCGCCGAAGAACGCGGCGAGCGTCAGCAGCGCGAAGGGCGGCAGCGAGCGGCGCAGCGACCAGATCCCGACGTGCACCTCCTGTCCCTGGATGACGAGGAATGGAAGCGACGCGAGCGCGCACCCCGCCACGAGGGCGCATGTCGCGGGCCGACGCGAGCGCAGCGTCATCCAGACGGCGGCCGCGAGCGGCGGGAGCGCGCAGACGATGCCGTCGAAGTCGCGCGAAAGAGCGCGGCGCGCGGCGGGATGCAGGAGGGCGGCCGCGACGGCAAGAGCGACCGCCGCGACGCAGGCGGCCGCGACCGCGGTGCGGGCGCCGCGGCGCTCCATTGCGGCCCGCAGGCGCGGCGCGTGCGCGAGCGCGAGGCCCGCGAAGCCGACCGGGAGCGCGGCGGCGAGCGCGACGGCGAGCGCGCGGATGTCGGGACTGCCCTCGATCATCGCGCGAAGCGTGGCGGGGCGGAGAAAGTTGCCGTAGGGGGCGGTCACGCAAAGCGTCGACCAGACGAGCGGCGCGAGTCCGGCGAGCGCGCCGAGCACGAGGGCGAGCGTGTGGCGCCAGGCGCCGCGGCGCAGGATGGCGAAGAGGGCGATCGGCACGGCGAACATCGCGAGCGTCGGATGGAACGTCGCGGCGAGGCCGAGGCAGAGCCCGATCGCCGCCCCCGCGGGGGCGGAGCCGCCCGCGACGAACGCGAGGGCGAGGGCGAACGCGGCGAGGATCGTCGCCGGCCCCTCCGCGAAGGGGCCGAGGCCGAAACGGGGAACCCAGGGGACGAGGAAGACCGCCGCGACGACGAACGCGATCATCTGCAGGAGCGCGAAGAGCGTCATGCGGCTCCAGTACGTCCCGGCGATCGCGTAGAACGAGAGGATCAGGACGACGGCGAAGCCGAGCGCGAGCGGGAGGAGCGGGGCGTGCGCACGCTGCCAGGGGAGGAACGGCTGGAAGAACGGGCGCGCCGCGAGCGTGGCGGGGTCCAGCTGGTGCGCAAGGTCGCGCGTCTTGCGCGGGAGGCCGGGGCGGTAGAGCAGGGCGGGGCGGACCTCGGGCGGAACGGCGGCGAAGGCGTCGTCACGGTAGACGAGCGGCGCGCCGCGTTCGATCGAGCGGGCGAGCATCGACTGGGCGGAGTCGTCGAGACCGGTGAAGAGCACCTCGCCCGGCGGACGGACGTCCAGCGCGTCCGAGACTCGGCTCCAGACGAGCGGTGCGGCCCAGACGAGAAGCAGGAGCACGATGGCGCAACCGACGAAGTCGACGCGCCTCCACCGCGGCCGGGGCGGCGAGTCCACGCCCGCGGATGGAATCTGTGGTCCGGTCGTTTCCATGCGGCGATTCTACGAAACCGCCCGACGTTCCGCAATCGACCGCGGATTTTCCCTCGGTCCGCCCGTCGGCCGTCGCCCCGCCTCCCTTTCAAGAGTATACAAAATATCATCTATTTATATATTCTACAACCGTGTGTAAAATTTGCTTGACCGGCGGGTGGAGCGGAAGTAGAATCGGCGGCGTTTCCCATGAACGAACACCCTCCATCCGTTCCGGATCGCCGCTCCGAGGAGGAGCGGGCGGCGGAGGACGCGCTCGTTCCGATCGTTCTGGGAGCGTTCTTCGGCGGAACGGCGGGACTGGCCGCCGCAGGCGGCATCCTCGGGGCGTTCGCCTGCTTCGGTCTGGTCAAGATCCTCCACCGCGAATACCAATACTGGATGCGACGGGGCTACTATGGCTGCGAGCGGCGCCGCGAGGAGGCCCACCGGACGTTCGAGGCGGGCATCGCCGCCCTGAAGGACGACCCCGCGCATTGGGCGGCGAACTACAAGCGCGTCTTCGCGGACTACATCGCCGAGTTGCGTCGGATCGACGCCGACCTCGAGCGCGAGACCCGGCGCAGCCCCTTGTTCTACGCGGCGAAGAGCTTCCGGCGCAAGCGCGGCGAGCGCCGGGTCGACGGCGGAGGATCGGGGTCCCGAAACCGGGACACGCGCTGGGGCGGGACGCCGTGGGAATCACCGAAGGCGCGGGCGTCGCGCCGACGCCGGCGCGAGAGACGATTGGCCCTCTGGCGCGAATGGGCCCGAAACTTCGCAGAGGCGGTGCGGCTCGGAAGAACCCCGCCGCCCTCCCCCACGGAGCGCCGCGTCGGCGGAGGGGCTCCGATCCGCCGCCTCTGCGAACGGTCGTCGAGCCCGCCCCCGTCACCGGAAGCGCTTCTCGCCCAATACGAGAAGGCGAAGGGACGCGGATCCGTGGAGGAGAAACTCCGGCTTGGGTCAATGATGCTCGACATCGAGGCGGCGGTCGACAGCTCGCTCGTGCGCGATCCGAGCGGCGAGATCGTCGGGCGCAACGCCGGCGTGCGGGGGTGGATCGCGGAGCATTGCCCGGAGCTCTCCCGGCACTACGCCTCGCTGATGGGCTACCGGCGGCTCGCGGACGAGTTCCGCAAGGTCCACGGCCTGCGCGACCCGCACCCCGCCGCCCGGCTGCTCGAGAAGACGTTTCCCGCCGAGGCGTTCTCGCCGACCGTCCGTCCGGCAATGAGCGCGAGCCATGCCGCCGCGCGGCGGCTTCTCGCCTCGCCCGCCGCAAGGACGGCGAAGGGCTTCGCCGAGGCGCTGGCGCGGGAGCGAAGACGGGGCATCGTGCCGCGAAGACGGACGGGATAGCCCGTCTACCGCGGCTCCACCGGAGCGGCTGAGGAACGGACGACGAAGACGCGGCGGAGGGCGCCGAAGTCCACGTAGGGCGCGACGACCGCGCGCTGGTAGAGGCGAGAGTCGTCGGGGCCGGCCTCGGAGACGACGCCGACGGGGAGGCCAGCCGGATAGACGCCGCCGAGTCCGCTCGTGAAAACGCGCGCGCCGGGGGCGACGGCGGCGTCCTTGTCGAGATACTCGACGGTGAACGGCGCGGAGGCGTGGAGCATCTCGAGCGTGCGGTCGCCGCGCGCAATGCCGCCGCCCTGCATGACGCCGCGGAGGGCGCCGGCCGGCGTCTCGACGACGCAGGAGAGGCGGCTGTTGGCGTCGGAAAGGAGGAGAATGTCCGCGGTGCGCTCGGTGACGGAGATTACGCGGCCGACGAGCCCCGCGGCGGCGAGGACGGGCTGGCCGGGCGCGACGCCGTCGCGCGAGCCGCGGGCGACGCGGATCTCGTCGCGCCACCCGGTGGCGCCGCCGCGCGACAGGATCTCGGCGCAGACGAGGCGCGGATCCTTGGCCACGAGGCCGAGCGCGCGCCGGAGGCCCTCGTTCTCGGCGCGGAGGCGGTCGGTCTCGAGCTGGGCGGCCCGCAGGCGCTCGACCTCGGCGGCGAGCTCGTCGCGCTCCGCGGCGGCGGAGGCGCCGCCGGAGAACGCGGCGGAAAGACGGGAGAAGAACGCGGGGACGGTCCGGACGAAGTTCCCGAAGGGCGCGTTGGCGGCGCGCGCGGAACGCTCCGCCGACGGCCCGAGCCGCACGGCGAGCGCGAAATACGCGGCCGCGGCGGCAAGCGCGACGGCGGCGAGAGAGATTCGCGTTCGGGTGGTCATGGTCCGGCTCCTCCGCCCGGGGTTCCGGCGGCCGGAAGCCGGGCGCGCGACGCGCTAGCGGGCGCGCGAGTCCGGGACCGCGGCCTTCGAGAGCCACTCGATCTGGTCGAGGACGCGGCCCGCGCCCTCGGCGACGGCGGAGAGCGGATCGTCCGCCACGTGGACCGGCAGCTGCGTCATCTCCGCGATGCGGCGGTCGATGCCGGTGAGCAGCGAGCCGCCGCCCGCGAGCATCATGCCGCGGTCGACGAGGTCCGCGGAGAGCTCCGGCGGCGCGTTCTCGAGGCAGCGGGTGACGCTGAAGACGATCTCGGTCACGACGTCGTTGAGGGCCTCCTCGCGGATCTCCTGCGAGGTGATCTCGAGCGTGATCGGGCGGCCCTTCACCAGGTCGCGGCCCTTCACCTCGTAGGTGAGCTCCTGCTCGAGCTTGTAGGCGGACCCGATCTTGATCTTGATGTCCTCCGCCATGCGCTCGCCGATGAGCAGGTTGTAGCGGTCCTTCATGTGCTCGATGATGGCGCGGTCCATCTCGTCGCCGCCGACGCGGACGGAGCGGGAGTAGACGATGCCCGCGAGGGAGATGAGCGCGACGTCCGTCGTGCCGCCGCCGATGTCCACGATCATGCTGCCGGCCGGCTCCGTGACGGGCATGCCGACGCCGATCGCGGCGGCCATCGGCTCCTCGATGAGGAAGACCTGGCGGGCGCCGGCGTGGAGCGCGGCCTCCTTGACGGCCGTCTTCTCCACCTGCGAGATGTCTCCGGGGACGGCGATCACCGCGCGCGGCTTGCGCATCGCGTGGCGTTGGACGTTCGTCTTCCTGATGCAATACTGCAGCATCTTCTGCGTGATGTCCGGATCCTGGATCACGCCCTGGCGCATGGGACGGACGGCGGTGATGTTGCCGGGCGTGCGGCCGAGCATGCGCTTGGCCTCCTCGCCGACGGCGAGGACGCGGTGCGTGCCCTCCTGCACGGCGACGACGGACGGCTCGCGCAGGATGATGCCGCGATCCTTGGCGTAGACCAGGGTGTTGGCGGTGCCAAGGTCGATGCCGATATCGTTGGTGAAGAGGTTCTTGAACTTGTTCCACATATCGGGGAAGGGGGATGGGTGGTTTCCGGTGCGTGAAATCGCCGGCGATTATAGGCGGAACGCGCGCGCGTGGCAAGCGCTATTTCCCGACGGCGCCACTGCCCGACGGGGCGCGGGCGCCTCCCGCAGACCGGAGCCGCGGCCCGTCCGAGGGGGAGCTTGGCACCCCCAAGCGGAGTCGGACCGCTCTTCCATGGATGAAAACCATGTGTCCTAACCGATAGACGATGGGGGCGCGGACAAAAAGAATGGTGGCGAGGGAGGGACTCGAACCCACGACCAGCGGATTATGATTCCGATGCTCTACCGACTGAGCTATCTCGCCACGTGCCGACCGCGCAACGCGCGACGACGGGGCGGGAGAATACCAGAGCCCCGCCCCGGGGTCAACCGAAATCTTCAAACGAGGGAACGGTAGACCGCGAGCGTCTCCCGGGCGCAGCGCTCCCAGGTGAACGAGGCCGCATGCGCGCGGCCCGCGGTCGCGCGCTCCGCGCGCGCGGCAGGGTCCTCGCGCAGGAGGCGCAGCGCGGCGGCGGCCCATTCGTCCGCGTCGAAGCCGCGCACAATCTCCGCCGCGCCTCCGAGAACCTCGGGGAGCGAGCCGCCGCCGGACGAGAGCACCGGCGCACCGCACGCCATCGCCTCGAGCGGCGGGAATCCGAACCCCTCGTAGAACGACGGGATCGCGAAGAGGGACGCGTCCGTGTAGAGCGCGTCGAGCAGGCCGTCCGGCACGTAGCGCACGTAGTGCAGGCGTCCCGGAAACCGCCTCTCCGCCTCCGCGAAGCGCGCGAAGATCGGCTCGCACCGCCAGCCCGGCGCGCCGGCGACGACGAGGTCGTAGCCCTCCGGCGCGATCTTCTCCCAGAAGTCCACGAGGAAGGGCAGGTTCTTGCGCGGCTCCACGGTGCCCACGTCGAGAAGGAACGGCCGCCCGAGGCCGAGCTTGGCACGGACCTCCGCGACGCGCTCCGGCGGCGCGGGGCGGAAGTCCGGCGAGATGCCGAGCGCCGTCGCGTGCACCTTGCCGCGCGAGGCGGGAAGCAGCTCCTCGATCTCGCGCCTCGAGAACTCCGAGTCCGTGATCACCGCATCGGCGCGCTCGACGGTGCGCGCGACGTTGGCGTGCAGATAGGCGCGGTTGCGCGCCTCGGCGAACTCCGGGAAGCGCTCGAACGACATGTCGTGGATCGAGACCGCGACGCGCCCGCGACGCACGGGCCGCGCGACGAAGTTCGTGAAGTGGAAGACGTCCGCCGGCCCGGAGAAGCGGTCGAACGCCGGGGCGCCGAGCTTCGTCCAGAGCTTCTGCATCACGGCGCCCGGAAGCAGCCGGAACGCGCGCGCCTCGGCGCCCGGGACGGGATCCGGCGGCGCCTTGCGGCGGAAGTCGCAGAAGAAGAGCCGCAGCGATTCCTCCGGCGCGAGCGCCGGAAGAAGGCCGCGCGCGAGCATCCGCGTGTAGCGTCCGATGCCGGCGCCCTGCGCGACGGCGGGCTGGTAGTCGAGGCAGATCCTCATGGTCGAACGGTCATGGTTGGAGGGTCGCACGGTCTCTCATGCTAGCGAACCGGCGCGACGGCGGGTGGACGGAGCGCGGCGCGGAGGGTCTCGGCGGTTGCGGCGACGGGGGCGAGCGGATCCCAGGAGGCCTCGATCTCGCGAAGGAAGAGCAGGTCGTCCGGCGGGCGTTCGGGGATTTCGGGGCGGAAGCAAAGGAAGCCGTCGGAGGAGAGGCGCAGCGTCGCGGCGGCACGCGGGGATTCCGTCGGGGCCGGCACGGCGGCGAAGGGCTCCGACTGACCGTCGAAAAGCGTCTGCCCGACGACCTCCGGCGCACGCGACGGGGGAAAGGAGACCTCGATGCGGTATTCGCCGGCGGGCAGGAAGAGATCGGTCGGCAGGAGGGGCCAGGCCATGGTTCGGCCGATGCGAAGGCGGGAGAAGTCGCGCAGCGCCTCGAACGGGACGCCGCAGACCGACGCGTCGGGCGGCGGACCATTGGTTTCCGCGGCCGCGGCGACGGCGCCCCGGAGGGCGTCGAACGCCGCGAGGGCGGCCTCCGCGGTCTTTCGCCACGCGGGATCGGGCGTCTCGCCCACGGCGGCGGCGCACAGCAGCGCCTCGACCGGTCCGGTGCCCGAGCCTTCGAGCGCGCCGGGCGCCGCGCGCAGGAGCGAGAGACCGTCGGCGGGGCGTCCGGCGCGGCGGAGCGAGTCGGCCGCCTCGGCGGGATCGGACGTGACGAATGTCAGGCAGGCGTTCGTTCCGTGCGGACCCCGGTAGCGCAGGCGCGAGATGCGGAAGATGCCGGGCGGCCAGGCACCCGGGGTTGCCGCGGGAGCGGCGGCGACGGCCGCGCCGCCGACCGCAAGCGGCTCCCGGGAGAGAGGGCCGAACGCACCGCGCCATTCAAGGCGGACGGGCGTGCCGTCCGGGGCGACATGGCGCGTAACGGCCCAGCGCGGGACGCCGTCGCGGGGAACATGAATCTCCGATCGGCTGCCGGTGGTGCGCTGTGCCTCGAGCGGACCGAACCATGCGGGACCGGACGCGTCCTGAAGCGGCGCGCCGGCGGGTATGGCGACCAGAGGCCGTTCGAACGGGATGGGAACGTCCGGGCCGCCGGAGACGGGACGTCCGGGTTCTCTCGGAAGAAGCCAGAGCTCGGCGTCATGCTGCGCGAAGATGGGGCGCCGCGAACCCTCGGGCAGGCGCCAGGCGCGGAGGAGCATCGCGTCCCGGCGGAACGCCGCGAGGGACTGCCGGACCGATTCGACCGGACGTCCGGAGAACGCCTCGCGGCGGCGGCCGGCGCGCTTCTCGTGCGAGGCGTCGTAGATCAGATAGCGGGGCGCGGCGTTCGCGACCTTCCGATCGGACAGCGATTCCGGATAGTTCTCCGGAATGCGGTCGCGAACGAGGAAATGCCCCGGAACGCCGGAGGAGGCGCGGATGACGTAGGCCTCCGCCGCCGCGCGGCCGTCGCGCGGGAATCCCTCGGCGAGGAATTCGCGGCACTCGGCGCGCATCTCGCGACGGCCGAACGCATCGAGGATCCGCATCGAGGAGACGAAGCCGGAGACGAGCGCGGCGACGAGCAGCACCGCCCCGGCGGCGAGCGGCAGCGCACGGCGGCGACGGGCGGACGGATCCGAGCGCAGCACGGTCGCGACGGGCAGCCCCGCGCCGAGCGAGAGCGCGGCGAGGAGGGGCAGCGTCTCCTGGTTGCGGAACCAGGGCAGGATCGCGAAGACGCCCGCGACGAAGAGCATGGAGAAGAGCGCGGGCCCCGCGAGCGCCCGACGCCAGGGGCGGCGGGCCCAGAACGGGACGGAAACGGCGCACCAGAGCGCGGGAAGAACGCCGATGCGGAGCGTTTCGCGGCAGAGCGATCCGAGCTTCGCGAGCGAACTGCCGACCTCCGCGTCATGCTTCATCCCCCCCGTCAGCGCGGCGCGGACGAGCTCCGGAGCGCGGTAGAGGATCGGCGTTCCGGCCACGAAGCCGAGCAGCGTCGCGGCGAGCGCGAGCGCCGCCCACGCGACCGCGCGGCCCGGTCGCCGGCCGCGCGCGCCGAGGAAGGCGGCGAGGATCGGCGGAACCAGCGCGAGCGGCGCGACGGTATACTTGCACGCGACGCAGAATCCCGACGCGAACCCCGACGCGAGGGCGAGGGGGAGAGAGCGGCGGCGGGCGGCCGCGGCCATCCCCCAGAACGAGAGCGCGAGCGAGACGAGGACGCCGAGGTCCGTCTCGCAGTAGTGGGCGTGCTCGAGAGGCGGGGAGAGCGAGAGGAAGAACGCCGCGGAGACGGCCGCGCCCGCCGTTCCGAGACCCGCCTCGAGCGCGGCGAGGCAGAGCAGCAGCGCGGTCAGCGCGTAGAGCAGCGAATTGAAGTCGCGGCCGTATTGGATGTGGCGGCGGAAGCGGTTGTCGGGCGGGGGCGTTCGGCGGAACGTCGCGGGATCGGTTGCATTCACGGCTCCATCCTGCGCGCGGCGGCGCTCCCTCGCGGCGCGGAGACGACTCGTGGTGGCGTCGATCCTCAGCTTGACGCGAACCAGCTCGAACCATCCGCCGGGATACGCCCGTTCACCGACGAAGCCCTGGGTCCGCACCTGGTTGATCCAGCGCGCGACAACGAGTTCGTCCGGGTGGAATCCGAGGCTCCACTCGATGCCCGCGGAGGCCCACCACCACGCAAAGAGGAAAACCGAGAGCCCGAGGAGAAAACGCCTGCGGAACCCGCGGCGCGTCGCGGGGCGGTCGACCGTCGGTTCCACGCGGGAAGCGGAAACGTCTGTTTTCGCGATGTCGTTCACGGGGTTTCGCACGCTGCTTCCGCGACGGGATCCAGGACCCAGCGCTTGTTGTACCAGAACCACTGCTCGGGCGTCGCGCGGATCGCGGCGTCGAAGCGCGAGAGGACCTCGCGCGTGATGCGCGCCTCCTCCGCGTCGCGGTCGGCGTCGGGGTCGGGACGCAGCGTCGGGAAGAACTCGATCTCGAAGCGCCGCCACGCGACGCGGCGCATCACGAGCGGCACGACGGGCGCGCCCGCCTGGATGGCCAGTAGCGCCATCCCGCGCGCGAGGTTCGCCGTCCCGCCGAGGAACGGCACCGCGAGCGCCGGCGTGCGCGAACGCGTGTCCGGCAGGATCGCGAAGACCTGGCCGCGCCGGATGCGGCGCAGCATCTCCAGGTAGACGCGCGGGCCGCCGTCGCGCTCCAGCACCTCCATGCCGTGCCCGCCGCGCATGCGGTTCATGAGGTCGTTCATGAACGGGTTGCGCTGCTTCGCGGCGACGCTGAAGATCGGAAGGCCCGCCAGCTCGACAAGCGAGCCGGCCAGGTCCCAGTTGCCGCAGTGCGGCAGCGCCAGCACGACGCCGCGCCCGCCCGCCTCCGCGAGCTCGGCGCGCAGGTGCGCGATCGCCTCGTCCGCCTGCGGGACCTGGCGGCGCAGCGCCGCCGCGTCGAAGCGGCGGATGCGGAGCATGTCGACGAGGTTGAAGGCCGTGTTGCGGAAGGAGAGCCACGCCGCGCGGCGGATGTCGCGCTCCGGCGCGTCCGGTCCGAGGACGAGCCGCAGGCGGCGCCGCGCCTCGCGGCGGCGGGATCCGGCGAGCGCGTAGGAGAGGCGGGCGAGCGGCCAGACGAGCGCCTGCGCGGCGGCGTGCGGCAGCGCGCGGACGAGCGCGCCGATCGCGAGCACGGCGCCGTATTCGAGGCGCCAGCGGACGGGATGCGGCTTGCCGGCCATTCGCTCCGTTCCCCCGCCGGCTAGTCCCGGCGCCAGAGCGCCTCGATGTCGTAGTAGGCGCGCGCGTCCGGGAGGAAGAGGTGGACCATCGCGTCGAAGTAGTCCAGGACGATCCACGCCGACTCCGCGTCGCCCGAGATCCGCGCCCCCTCGCCGCACGCCTCGCGCACGGCGCGCTGCACGGCGACCGAGAGCGCGCGCAGGTGCGGGGCGCTGGTGGCGGACGCGACGACGGCCGTGTCCGTGATGCTCGACCTTCCGCGGACGTCGTAGACGGCGACGCCCTCGGCCTTCTTGTCCTCGAGCGCCTTGCGGATCGCGTCGATCTTGGGGTTCTTCTCTTCGCTCATGTGCGGTGCGGCGCGCGCGGTCGCGCGCGACGGGGATGGTTATAGCCGATTCGCGCGGCGGGGGCAACGAAAAAACGCGGACCGCCCTTTCGGACGGTCCGCGCGAGCTGGCGGGAAGGACGGGGATCGAACCCGCAACCACCGGATCGACAGTCCGGAGCGCTAACCAATTGCGCCACCTCCCCAGGGAGGATCCCGCCGCCTCGGACACGCGCCCGTGGCGTCGGAAACGGCGCGAAGAATACCAGAACCCCCCTTCGAATGCAAGCGGTTTTTTCGGAAAGCCGGGATGCGCCCGCCCGTTGCCGCGTTGCGCCCCCGGGAGGGGTATGCTAGACTCGCGGACATGGATTCCGACGCGACGGCGAAGGACGGCGGAGCCCCGCCGCTCCTGGCCTGCGAGGGGCTCTGCGTGCGCTACGCGCCGCGCGGGCCCTTCGCCGCGGAGAACGTCTCGCTTTCGCTCGGCGAGGGCGAGTGCCTCGGGCTCGTCGGCGGGAGCGGCTGCGGCAAGAGCACCGTCGCGCGCGCGCTCGTCGGGCTCGAGCCCGCGGCCGCGGGGCGCGTGCTGTGGCGGGGCGCGGACATCGCCGCGATGGACGCGCCCGCGCGCCGCGAATACCGCCGCGCCGTCCAGCTCGTCTTCCAGGACACGCTCGGCGCGCTCGATCCGCGCATGCGCGCCGGCGACGCGATCGCCGAGGCGCTCCTCGTCCATCGGCGCGAGGCCTATCCGACGCGCGCGGCGCGGCGCGAGCGCGTCCAGGAGCTGCTCGGGCGCGTGGAGCTGCCGCCCGAGGCGGCGGACCGCTGGCCGCACGAGCTCAGCGGCGGACAGCGCCAGCGCGTCGTCATCGCGCGCGCGCTGGCCGTGGAGCCGCGCGTGCTGCTGGCGGACGAGCCCGTCTCGGCCCTCGACGTCGCGGTGCAGGCCCAGCTGCTGCGCACGCTGCGGCGGCTCCTCGACGAGACCGGGCTCGCGATGCTCTTCGTCTCGCACGACCTCGCGGTGGTGCGCTGCCTCTGCCCGCGCGCGGTCGTGATGGACCGCGGCCGCGTCGTCGAGGCGGGGCCGACGGCCGAGCTCTTCTCGCATCCGCGCTCGTCCTTCACGCGCGAGCTGCTCGACGCCGTTCCGCGCCTGCGCGCCTAGCGCGGGCCGGCGAGAACGACGCGGGCGTGGCGGGGTTCGCACCCCGCCACGCCCGGGAGAACGTCCGGCCGGACTACTCGCCGGGGTTGACGTAGTTGACCTTGCCGGTCTTCACGCCGTCGATGTAGACCTCGACGCGGCGGTTGGCGAGGTTGCCGCTGACGGGGTCGTTGGCGGCCTTCGGGTGGTCGAAGCCGTAGCCGATCGCCTTGATGCGGTCCTCGCCGATGCCCTTCTGCTGCAGGTAGCGCGAGACGGACTGCGCGCGCTTCTGCGAGAGCGTGATGTTGTAGTTGCGCTTCGAGGTCTGGCGCTTGTCGGCGTGGCCCTCGACGACGGCGGTCGAGCCGGGGTTGCGGAGCATGACCGCGGCGACCTTGTCGAGCTGCTCGAAGAACTCGGGCTTGATGACGTCCTTGTCCGTGTCGAAGTTGATGTTGAGCTCGAAGAACAGGATGTCGTCGGACGGGTCGAGCGGGTCGGTGTGGTCGTAGATGACCTCGTGGCCGTCGCGGACGCCGCCCTTGTCGGTGTCGGGGTCGAGCGGATCGGTCTTCGTCTTGAGGACCTCGTAGCCGTCCGAGAGCATGTCGTAGTCGGAGTCGGGGTTGAGCGGGTCGGTCCGGTGCCTCTTCACCTCGTCGCCGTCCAGGAGGCCGTCGCCATCCGTGTCGGGGTTGAGCGGATCGGTCTTGTAGGTGACGACCTCCTCGCCGTCCTTGAGGCCGTCGTGGTCCGTGTCGGGATCGAGCGGGTTGGTCCGGTAGACCTTCACCTCGTCGCCGTCCAGGAGGCCGTCGCCGTCCGTGTCGGGGTTGCGCGGGTCGGTCTTGTACCGGAGGACCTCCTCGCCGTCCTTGAGGCCGTCGCCGTCCGTGTCGGGGTTGAGCGGGTTGGTCTTGTGCGTCTTCACCTCGTCGCCGTCGGAGAGGCCGTCGCCGTCCGTGTCCCAGTTGTGCGGGTCGGTCCCGAGGCGGAGCTCCTCGTCGTCGGTGAGGCCGTCGCCGTCGGAGTCGACGGGCGCGACGACCGCGATCTCGGGATCCTTGGCGATCTCGGCCGCGCCGAAGCGGTAGATGAAGCCGACGTCGACCGTGTGGTTGAACTCGGTGTTGTAGCCGGCCAGGTCGATGCGCGTGTCGAGGCGGAGCGTCCACGCGTCGTCGAGGTGGTACATGAGGCCGCCGCCGGCGCGGAAGGACGCGCAGACGGACTCGTCCATCACGTCCTTGCCGAACGTCGTGAGGCCGGCGCCGAAGATGAGGTAGGGGTCGACCTTGTCGAACTTCGAGAAGTGGAACATCGCGTCGAAGTAGAACATCGCGCCCCACGTGTCGTCGAAGTAGCGGTCGTCGCCCTTGGACTTGGACTGGCGCCGGGCGTGGAGGCGGTAGACGCCGTCCTCGTCCCTCCAGCCGTAGCCCTTGAGGTTCTCGTCCATCTTCGGGGCGTAGACGGCGCTGCCCTCGAAGCTCCACCACTCGGAGTAGTCGTAGCCGACGCGGATCGTGAGGTAGAACGCGTCCTTGAGCGGCTCGTCGCCCTCGAGGTTCCAGTAGCCGACGCCGGGGCTCACGTACCAGCGGCCGAGGTCGGGGTTCTCGAGGGGCTCGGCGGGAACCTCGGCGGCGGGCGCCGGGGCGGCGACGGCGGGCGGCGCGACGGGAGCGGGCTCCGGGGCGGGAGCCGGGGCCATGGCGGGCGCGACGGGTGCCGCGAGGGCGGGGATCGCGGCGAGCGCCGCGAGGAGGGAGAGCGTGGATGTGCGTTTCACGGTTTTGGGGTCCTCGGTGGGAGGTGAGGAACGGGTGGTGCGAACTTCTGGCGGCTATCATAGCACACACGCCCGCGCGAAGAAAAGCGCAAAATTTCGGTTCGGCGGCGCTTGACGCGGACGGCCCGATGTGCGATTCTCCCCGCCCTTTGCCATGGACGAGCCCGACCTCGAGCTATCCGCGCTGCGGCGCGGCGACGACCCCGACCTGACGGCGGCGCGGGCGGTCGCGGAACTGGCGCGCTCGCTCGGCGGGCGCGCATGGCTCGTCGGCGGCTGCGTGCGCGACGCGCTGCTGGGCCGTCCGTGCCACGACTTCGACCTGGAGGTCTACGGCGTCCCGGCCGACCGCCTCGAGGCCGCGCTCGCGGCGCGCTGGCCGCTCGACAAGGTCGGCGCGTCCTTCGGCGTCGTGAAGCTCAAGCACCGCGACATCGACATCGCCCTGCCGCGCCGTGAAAACCGTCTCGGCGCGGGGCACCGCGACTTCGCGATCGCCTCCGATCCCGATCTCTCCCCGGCCGAGGCCGCCGCGCGCCGCGACTTCACGCTCAACGCGGTGATGGCCGACCCGCTCACGCTCGAGATCCTCGATCCGTGGAACGGCGTCGGCGACCTGCGCGCGGGCGTGCTCCGCCACGTCTCGGATCACTTCGCCGAGGATCCGCTGCGCGTGCTGCGCGGGATGCAGTTCCTCGCGCGGCTGCCCTTCCTCTCGCCCGCGCCGGAACTGGTCGCAATCTGCTCCGCGATGTCGCAGGAGGCCCTCCCGCGCGAGCGGCTCGCCGGAGAATGGGAGAAGCTCCTGCTGCAGGGCGTCCGCCCCTCCCGCGGCCTCGAGTTCCTCCGCGCGTGCGGATGGCTGCGCTTCTACCCCGAGCTCGCGGCCCTCGTCGGCGTGCCGCAGGATCCGGTCTTCCATCCCGAGGGCGACGTCTGGACGCACACGCTGCTCGCGCTCGACGCGGCGGCACGGATGCGCGATCCCGCGAGGGGGTCGCGCCAGGACGGGCTCGCGCTCGCCCTCGCCGCGCTCTGCCACGATTTCGGCAAGCCCGCCGCCACCGCGCGCGGCGAGGACGGCCGCTGGCACGCCTACGACCACGAGAACCTCGGCGTCGCGCCGGCGCGCGCGTTCGTCGCGCGGCTCTGGAACCAGGAGGGGATCGCCGACCTCGTCGCGAAGCTCGTCGAGGCGCACATGCGCCCGGTCCCGCTCGTGCTCGACGGGGCGGGCGACCGCGCCTACCGCCGCCTCGCCGTCCAGGTCGGCCGGCTCGACCTCCTGGCGGACCTGGCGGAGTGCGACGTGCGCGCGACGACCCCGCCGGGCGGCGACCCCGACGCGCACCCCACGCTCGCGATCGTGCGCGCCTTCCGCGAACGCTGCGCCGCCCTCGCGGTCGACCGCGCGCCGCCGAAGCCGATCGTGATGGGGCGCGACCTCGTCGCGCGCGGGCTCGAGCCGGGGCCGACGTTCGGCCCGATCCTCGAGGCCTGCTACGAGGCGCAGCTCGCGGGCGAGATCAGGGACCCCGCAACGGGCGCCGCGTTCCTCGACGGCCTCCTCGCCCGGGCGCGCTAGTCCTTCGCGAGGAACCAGAGATTGTCGGCGCCAACGAGCGCCTCGGCGTCGGCGAGGAAGGCGGCGTCCGGAAGGACGTGGAAGGCCTCCGGGAGCTGCAGGGTCGCGCGGGCGCCGTCGGGGAGGCGCAGCTGCAGCGCGACGGGGACCGACCCGCGGTGCGCGGCGAGCAGGCCCTTCACCCTCTCCAGGAACTCGCGCGAGGTCCTCTTCGCGCCCGAGAGGACGACGGCCACCTTGGCGGCGTACTTCGCGGCGGCGTCCTCGACGGGCAGGAAGTCCCGCAGCGAGATCTGCGCCTCCATCCGGAAGCTCGGCTCGAGGCGGCCCTCGAAGAG
The DNA here is from genome assembly GCA_947169825.1 of uncultured Verrucomicrobiota bacterium. Lineage (GTDB taxonomy): Bacteria > Verrucomicrobiota > Kiritimatiellia > RFP12 > UBA3636 > UBA3636. The sequence goes on from CAMVRE010000005.1 coordinate 21,287, forward strand.
GTAGGTCCGGTTGGCCTCGGGCGGCTCGCGGATGTCCTTCGACTCGGGCGTGTCGCCGACGAGCGCGGCGTAGTCGCGCGCGAAGACAGGGACCTCGTACTTCGCGTCGGCGTCCTCGAGCTGGAAGCGCGCCCACTTGCGCCCCTGCTTGTCGGTGCGCGGCACGACGGCGGAGACGAACGCGCAGAACCGCACGGGGGTGGAGAGGGAGTTGCGGACCTTGCGCTGCTCGGCGGCCTTCGCCCGGTAGTCCTGCTCGGCGGCGAGGTAGCCGGGGTCGAGGTCGGCCTGCGGGAACGTCCCCGGGTCGGGGCGCACGGGCGGGCAGTCGCCCATCTGCGCGCGGATCGGTACGAGCTGCGCGTCGAGCGCCTCGCGCTCCTTCACGAGCGCCGAGAAGGACTTGAAGCTCGCGACGAGGTGCTTCCAGTGCGCGATGGGGTGCTGGCCGGAGACGTAGATGCCCAGGAGCGCCTTCTCCGCGAGGAGCTGCTCGAGCATCGGCATCTTCGGCGTGGCGGCGTTGGCGCGGCGGATCTCCGCGTCGCCCCCGGCGTCCGCGCCGTCGCCGCCGCCGCCGGAGGCGGGGCCGAGCAGGTCGAAGAAGGAGGCCTGGCCGCTCGCGCGGTCGCGGCGGTCGCCCTCGGCGCGGGCCATGGCGCCGGGCAGCTCGGCGAGGAGCGCGGCGCGGTGGTAGCCGAAGCCGTCGAGCGCGCCGCACTGCACGAGGGACTCGAGCGCCTTCTTGTTGACGGCGACGTCGAGGCGGGCGAGGAAGTCGTCGAGGCTCTTGAAGGGGCCGCCTTTCCGGCGCTCCTCGACGATCGACTCGGCGGCGGCGACGCCGACGCCCTTGATGCCGGCCAGCCCGTAGCGGATGCCGTAGCCGGCGCCGTCCTTGAGCGGTTCCGGGGTGAAGCGCGTGGAGGAGCGGTTCACGTCGGGCGGCAGGATGCGGTAGTCCATCTCCGCGGCCTCGGCGATGAAGACGGGCATCTTGTCGAAGTTGCCGATTTCGGAGGAGATCTGGGCGCACATGTACTCGGCCGGGTAGTGCGCCTTGAGCCAGCCGGTCTGGTAGGCGACGTAGGCGTAGCAGACGGCGTGCGACTTGTTGAAGGCGTAGGAGGCGAAGGCGCGCCAGTCGTTCCAGATCTTGTCGATGAGCCGCTCGGCCGCGTCGCGGTCGCCCTTCACGGGCGCCGGGTCCATGAAGCGCGGGTTGGCCAGGCACCCCTCGCGGAACTTGGCGTGCAGCTTCTCCATCGTGTCGAGCTGCTTCTTGCCCATCGCCTTGCGCAGCGTGTCGGACTCGCCGCGGGTGAAGCCGCCCATCGAGCGCGAGAGCAGCATCACCTGCTCCTGGTAGACGGTGACGCCGTAGGTCTCCGCGAGGTACTCCTCCATCAGCGGATGGTCGTACTGGATCGGCTCGCGCCCGTGCTTGCGGTTGATGAACTGCGGGATGTAGGCCATCGGGCCGGGCCGGTACAGCGCGTTCATCGCCACGAGGTCCTCGAAGCGCGTCGGCCTGAGCTCGCGGAGGTTCTTCTTCATCCCGTCCGACTCGAACTGGAAGAGACCGGTCGTGTCGCCGCGCTGGAAGACGCGGAACGTGGCGGGGTCGTCGAGCGGGATCGACGAAAGGTCGACCTCCTCGCCGCGGACCTCCTTGATCGTCGCGAGGCACTCCTTGAAGACGGTGAGCGTCTTGAGGCCGAGGAAGTCCATCTTCAGCAGGCCGATCGGCTCGACGAAGTGGCCGTCGTACTGCGTGTTCATCAGCGACTCGCCCTCGGTCGGCATGATCGGCAGCGAGTCGATGAGCGGGTCGCGCGAGATGAGGATGCCGCAGGCGTGGACGCCGGGCTGGCGGACGGACCCCTGGAGCTTCTCGGAGATGGAGAGGATGCGCCGGACGATGGGCGGGCCGGAGTTCTTCGCGTCGACGAGCTCCTTGGAGCCCTTGTAGGCGTCGGCGAAGGTCTTGATCGCGGCGCCCTCCGGGACGAGGGCGGCGAGCTTCAGGGTGTCGGCGAGCGGGTAGCCGAGCGCCTTGCCGATGTCGCGGATGCAGGTCTTCGGCGCCATCGAGCCGAACGTCACGATGTGCGAGACGTGGTCCGCGCCGTACTTGTTCGCGACGTACTCCATCACGCGGCCGCGGCCCTCGTCGTCGAAGTCCTCGTCGATATCGGGCATCGAGATGCGGTCGGGGTTGAGGAAGCGCTCGAAGAGCAGGTGGTGCGGGATGGGGTCGATGTCGGTGATGCCGAGGCAGTAGGCGACGGCGGAGCCGGCGGCGGAGCCGCGCCCGGGGCCGACGAGGACGCCCATCCGGCGCGCGGCCGAGACGTAGTCGTCGACGATGAGGAAGTAGCCCGGGAAGCCCATGTTGAGGATCGTCGAGAGCTCGAAGTCGAGCCGTTCGCGGTGCTCGGCGTCGAGCTTCTCGCCCGGCCATCGGCGCGCGGCGCCGTCGTAGGTGCGCTTGCGCAGGTAGTCGCCCTCGAAGAGGATGCGGCGCAGCGCGGCGAGGCCCTCGGGCGTGTCGCCCTTGAAGCGCTCGAAGCTCTTCGGGTCGAACTTCGGCCTGATCGACTCCGGCGTCGGATATTTCTCCGCGTACTGGGCGTCCGTGCCGAAGTCCTCCGGGATCGGGAAGACGGGCATGATCGGCTTCGAATCGAGGTCGTAGTCCTCGACCTTCTCCGCGACCTCGAGCGTGTTGGCGAGCGCCTCGGGGCGGTCGGGGAAGACCTCCGCCATCTCGTCGCCGCTCTTGAGCCACTCCTGGCGCGTGTAGCGCAGGCGCTTGAGGTCCGTCTCGAGCGACTGCGTCGAGAGGCAGAGCAGGATGTCGTGCGCCTCGGCGTCCTCCTTCAGGAGGAAGTGCGTGTCGTTGGTGGCGACGACCTTGATGCCGAGCTTCGCGCCGAGCGCGAAGATCTTGGCGTTCACGCGCGCCTGGTCCTCGAAGAGGCGGCGGCGCTCGTCGTCGAAGAAGACGCCCTCCGCGCGGTGGAGCATCACCTCGAGGTAGTAGTCCTCGCCGAAGAGGTCGCGGTACCAGCGCGCCGCGCGCTCGGCCTCGGCGTCGTTGCCGTCTCGGAAGGCGGAGGCGACCTCGCCGGCGATGCAGGCCGAGGAGACGATGAGCCCCTCGTGGTATTTCTCCAGCAGCTCGTGGTCGATGCGGGGCTTGTAGTACATTCCCTCGATGCGGGCGAGGGAGGCGAGGCGGACGAGGTTGTGGTAGCCGGCCTTGTTCTTCGCGAGGAGGATGAGGTGGCTGCCGGAGGCGTCCTCGCGGTGGTTGCCGTCCTGGTTCTTGTCGTGGCGGGTGCGGCGGGCGACGTAGGCCTCGCAGCCGAGGATGGGCTTGAGGGGCGGGAGGGCGTTGCCGGCCTTGTCCTTCTTCAGGCGGCAGGCGTCGTGGAACGCCTTGAGGCCGAAGAGGTCGCCGTGGTCGGTGATGGCGAGGGCGGGCATGCCGAGCTCCCGCGCGCGGGCGGCGAGCGGGCCGATCTTGCACGCGCCGTCGAGGAGCGAATAGGTCGTGTGGACGTGGAGGGGGACGAACGGGGTCACGGCGGGCTAGCCGACGATCTCCCCGCGGACCTCGCCGAAGGCGGCGGCGGCGTTGCACTCGTCGGTGTCGATGTGCATCGCCAGCGCGAACTTGTCGGAGACGCGGATCACGGTGTCGCCGAAGACGACCGCGCGGCCCTTGCCGGTGTCGACCTTCACGGAGACGATCTGCCCGTTCGAGACGCCGAAGGCGGCGGCGTCGGCCGGGGTCATGTGGACGTGGCGCTTCGCGATGATGCAGCCCTCGGCGATCTCGAGCTCGCCCGCGGGGCCGACGAGCCGGATGCCGGGAGTGCCCGCGACGTCGCCGCTCTCGCGGACCGGGACGTCCTTGAGGCCGAGCGCGCGGGCGTCGGTGAAGGAGAGCTCGACCTGGCAGGCCTTGCGGGCCGGCCCGAGGACGCTCACCATCAGCTCGCCCTTGGGTCCGCAGAGCTTGATCTTCTCGTTCGTGCAGGCGAACTGGCCGGGCTGGGAGAGCATCTTCTTCACCTCGAGCTTCGCGCCGGGCCCGTAGAGGGTCTCGATGGCGGCGTCGGTGAGGTGGATGTGGCGGGCGGAGGTTTCGACGAGGAAGTCCATGGCTGTTTTCGGATGGGAGGTGGGTGGTTGGAGGTTTGTTGCGAATGCTGAATGCTGAATGTTGAATGCTGAATGCTGAATGGATGGAACGGAAGGGATTACTTCGTGACGACGGCGTAGGTCTCGCGGGCGATCATGAGCTCCTCGTCGGTCGGCATGACGATCGCGGCGACCTTGGAGCCCGGCTTGGAGAGATAGCACGGACCGGACCGGGTCGCGTTGGCCTCCTCGTCGAAGTCGACGCCGAGGCAGGCGAGGCGCGAAAGGATGCGGGCGCGGGCGGGGCGGGAGTTCTCGCCGATGCCGCCGGTGAAGACGATCGCGTCGGCGCCGCCGATGAGGGCGAAGTAGCCGCCGATGTACTGCACGATGCGGTGCGCCCACATCTGCAGCGCGAGCTCCGCCGTCTCGGTCCCGGCCGCGGCGGCGTTCACCATGTCGCGCATGTCGCCGCTCCCGATGCCGCCGACGCCGAGCAGGCCCGACTTCTTGTTGAGGAGCGTGTCGATCTCGTCGGCCGTCATACCCTTGCGGACGAGCTCCAGGACGACGGCCGGGTCGATGTCGCCCGAGCGCGTGCCCATCACGACGCCGGCGAGCGGCGTGAGGCCCATCGTCGTGTCGTAGACCTTGCCGTTCTTGATCGCGGCGAGCGAGGAGCCGTTGCCGAGGTGGCAGGTGACGAGATTGACCTGGTCGGCGGGCTTGCCGAGGAACTCGGCCGCGGCGAGCGTCACGAAGTGGTGCGACGTGCCGTGGAAGCCGTATTTGCGGATGCCGTACTTCGTGCGGAACTCGTCCGGGATCGCGTAGCGCGCGGCGCAGGGCGGCATGGTCTGGTGGAACGCGGTGTCGAAGACGGCGACGTTCGGGACGCCGGGGAATATCTTCTCGCAGGCCTCGATGCCGCCGATGTTCGGGGGCATGTGGAGCGGGCCGAACGGGATGAGCGACTTCATCCCGGCGAGCGACTCGGGCGTGACGAGCGTCGCCTCCTTGAAGAGGTCCGCGCCGTGCAGCACGCGGTGGCCGATGGCGTCGACCTCGTCGAGCGACTTCAGGACGCCCGTGGCGGGGTCCGTGAGGGCCTTGCAGACGAGCTGCAGCGCCTCGGCGTGGTCGCGCGCCTGGACGGCGTGCTCGGCCTTGGGCTCGTCGCCGCGGCGGTAGACCATGTTGGCGTTGTCGGAGCCGATGCGCTCGACGAGGCCGTTGGCGAGGCGCCTCTCCCCGTCGATGCGGTAGAGGGTGAACTTGAGGGAGGAGGAGCCGGAGTTGACGACGAGGACGTTTTCGATGGCGCTCATTTGTGGTCGGAGGGTCTTTCGGGCGATGGGCCGAAGGGTTTGCACGTGGCGGTTCATTCTACGCCAAACCGCGCGGGATTTCAACCGATTGCGCGCGCGCGGAAACCGGTGTATACTCGCGGCCAAGGAGAGAACGACCATGAACGACGAATTCGTCCCCCAGTGGATCATCGAGCGCAAGCGCGACGGCGCCGCGCTCGCCGAGGCCGACATCCGCGAATGGATCGCCCGCTACGCGGACGGGCGCCTCCCCGACTACCAGATGGCCGCGCTCGCGATGGCGATCTACTTCCGCGGCATGTCCCCGGAGGAGACGCTCGCGCTCACCGACGCGATGATGCGCTCCGGCGACACGCTCTCGTGGGACGGCCTCTCCCGCCCCACCGCCGACAAGCACTCCACCGGCGGCATCGGCGACAAGCTCTCCATCCCGCTCGCGCCGCTCGTCGCCTCGTGCGGCGTCGCCGTCCCGATGATCTCCGGCCGCGGCCTCGGCATCACCGGAGGCACGCTCGACAAGCTCGAGTCGATCCCCGGCTACGACACGCACCTGGACAACGCGCGCTTCCGCGCCGTCGTCGACGCCGTCGGCTGCTCGATCATCGGCCAGACCGACCGCCTCGCCCCCGCCGACCGCAAGCTCTACGCGCTGCGCGACGTCACGGGGACCGTCCCCTCCATCCCGCTCATCACCGCGAGCATCCTCTCCAAGAAGCTCGCCGAGGGCGCCGCGACGCTCGTCTTCGACGTGAAGTGCGGCGCCGGCGCGTTCATGAAGACGCCCGCCGACGCCCGCGCGCTCGCCGACTCGCTTCTCGCCGTCGCGCGCGGCGCCGGCCGCCACGCCGAGGCCCTCGTCACCGCGATGGACCAGCCCGTCGGCGAAACCGCCGGCAACGCGCTCGAGATCGCCGAATCGGTGGACCTGCTGCGCGGCGCCGGCCCCGCCGACGCGCTCGAGCTCGCGCTGCGCCTCGCCGTCCCGATGCTGACGCTCTCCGGCGTTTCGCCCGACGGCGCCTCCGCGCGAGCCCTGCTCGAGAAGAAGCTCGCCTCCGGCGCCGCGCTGGAGACCTTCGCGCAGATGGTTGCGGCGCAGGGCGGCGACGCGCGCGTGGCGGAGTCGCCCGAGACGGTCCTGCCGCAGGCGCCCGTCCTGCTCGACGTCGCCGCGCCGCGCGCGGGCCACCTCGCGCGGGTCGACGCCGACGGCATCGGCCGGGCCGTGCTGCTGCTGGGCGGCGGCCGCCGGGCCGTGACGGACGCGATCGACCCGGCCGTCGGCGTCTCGCGCCTGCGCAAGGTCGGCGAGCGCATCGAGAAGGGCGAGCCCCTCGCGACCCTCCACGCGCGCACCCGCGACGAGGCCGAGGCCCTCGTCCCGCAGGTCCTCGGCGCGTTCTCCTTCTCCGACGGACCCGTCGCCGCCCCCGCCCTCGTCCTGTAGGCCGGGTTCCGCGCGCGTTTGGCGCGACGGAAGAACTGTGGTAGGATAGCCGTCCGTCGCGACCTCCGCGACGCGAATCCTCCTTCGGAGACTCCCCCATGCACGCATTCGATCCCGCGGACGTCCTCCGCGCCGCCAACGTCCTCCGCGGCCTCGCCGCCGACGAGGTCCAGGCCGCAAACTCCGGCCACCCCGGCCTCCCCCTCGGCATGGCCGCCGCCGCCGCCACGCTCTGGATGAACCACCTCCGCGTCTCCGGCCGCGACCCGAAGTGGCACGACCGCGACCGCTTCGTCCTCTCCGGCGGCCACGGCTCGGCCCTGCTCTACGCGCTCCTCCACGAGGCCGGCTTCCCCGTCTCGATCGACGACCTCCGGCAGTTCCGCCAGTGGGGCTCCATCACGCCCGGGCACCCCGAGCGCACCCGCACGGTCGGCGTCGAGGTCACCACCGGCCCGCTCGGCCAGGGCCTCGCCAACGGCGTCGGCATGGCGATCTCCGAGGCGATGATGGAGGCGCGCTTCAACCGCCCCGGCGAGAAGCCCCTCTTCGACCACCATGTCTACGTGATGTGCGGCGACGGCGACCTCGAGGAGGGCATCTCGCACGAGGCCGCGTCCCTCGCCGGCCGCCTCCGCCTCGCGAAGCTCGTCGTCCTCTACGACTCCAACAAGATCTCGATCGAGGGCGACGTCGGCCTCGCCTTCGCCGACGACACCCCCGCGCGCTTCAAGGCCTACGGCTGGCGCGTCCTGGACTGCAACGGCCTCGACCCGGCCTCGGTCGACAAGGCCCTGCGCAAGGCGAAGCGCTCCGACCGCCCGACGCTCGTCGTCTGCCGCACCGTCATCGGCTTCGGCTCCCCCAACCGCGCCGGCACCGCCAAGGTCCACGGCGAGCCCCTCGGCGAGGAGGAGCTGCGCCTCGCCAAGGAGAAGCTCGGCCTCCCGCCCGACCAGGCCTTCTACGACCCGGAGGACGTCCGCGCCCTCTGGGAGAGGCGCGCCGCCGAGATGCACCGCGCGGCGCTCCGCTCCGCCCGCGCCCTCCGCAAGGCGCTCGACGCCGACCCGGAGCGCGCCGCGCTCTTCGAGGCCCTCTCGCGCAAGGAGATCCCCGCCGACCTCCCCGGCCGCCTCCCCGCGTTCGACCCCGCCAAGCCCGTCGCCACGCGCGCGGCCTCCGGCAAGGTCCTCCAGGCGCTCGCCGCCGGCCTCCCGTGGCTCGTCGGCGGCTCGGCCGACCTGGCGCCGTCCAACAAGACCTGGCTCGACGCCTACCCCGCCCTCGCCCCCGGCGACTTCTCCGGCCGCAACATCCACTACGGCGTCCGCGAGCTGGGCATGGCCGCGATCCAGAACGGCATCCTCGCCGACGGCTGGTTCGTGCCCTACACCGCCACGTTCGCCGTCTTCGCCGACTACATGAAGCCCGCGCTGCGCGTCGCCGCGATCTCGGAGCTGCCCGCCGTCCACGTCCTCACCCACGACTCCTACGCCGTCGGCGAGGACGGCGCCACGCACGAGCCCGTCGAGCAGCTGGCCGCGCTGCGCGCCACGCCGAACGTCGTCGAGCTCCGCCCGGCCGACGCGACCGAGACGGCCGCCGCGTGGCTCGCCGCGCTCGCGCGCCGCACCGGCCCCTCGGCGATCCTGCTCTCGCGCCAGAACCTCCCGGTCCTCGACCGCTCGCAGCTGCCGCCCGCGTCCCTCGTCGCGAAGGGAGCCTACACGCTCTGGCAGAACGGCGCCGGCGCGCCGGAGGCGATCCTGATGGCCTCCGGCTCCGAGGTTCACCTCGCGCTCGAAGCCGCCAAGGCGCGCCCCGACCGCAACGTGCGCGTCGTGTCGTTCCCGTCGTGGGCGCTCTTCGCAGAGCAGCCGCAGGACTACCGCGACGACGTCCTCCCGCCCGCCTGCACGCGGCGCCTCGCCGTCGAGGCGGGCGCGACGCTGGGCTGGGAGCGCTGGACCGGCGCCGGCGGGCGCGTCCTGGGCCTCGACCGCTTCGGCGAGTCGGCCCCGGCCAAGGTCCTCGCGGAGAAGTTCGGCTTCACCGCGGCCCGCGTCCTCGCCGAGCTCGACTCCCTCCTCGCCTAGCGCGGTTCCATGACCTCACCCTCCGCGCGTGCGGGAGGCGGAGCGGCGCTTGGCGCGGGCGAAGGGATCCTCCGGCGGCGGGGCCGCCGGAGGGGTTGAAGAGGTTGAAGGGGTTGCAGGGGTTGCAGGAGTTGCAGGAGCGGAGGGGATCGATTGTCGGCGGTTGGGAACCTCTTCAACCGTTTCAACTGCTTCAACCCTTTCAACCTTGCGTTCCTTACGTGCCGTGAAGCGGCGCGACAGGAACGCGGTGCGGCGGTCGAAGATGTCGAGGAGGAGCAGGAGCGCGGCGAGGAGGTAGAGGAAGGGCGCGAGCTCGAAGGGGACGGGCTCGCGCGGGAGGAGCGACCAGACCGCGGCCGGATCGGCGAGGCGCTGCCCGCCGGTGAGGTCGGCGAGCGATCCGAGGAGCGCCTCGCCCGCGCCGTCCGGGTCCGGCGCGTATTCCGGCGAATACGGCAGGCGCGCCGGCGGGAGCGTCCGCGTCGCGCCCGTGGCGGGGTCGGAGAGGACGGGCAGGACCGTGTCGCCGCCGTGCAGCGGAATCGACGCGGAGAGGCGGTCGGGCGCGGTCCATTCGAGCGGAACGCGCTCGGAGTGCGTGCGGCCGGAGGAAGTGGTGCGCAGGACGGTCAAGTTGAAAGTGGAAAGTGTAAAGGGTAAAGTGGTTGAAGTGGTTGAAAGGGTTGAAGAGGTTGAAAGGGTCGGAGGGTAGAGGTCGAGGTCGAGGGAGGTCGGGGTGAGCGTCGGAATCGCGAGGGGGAAGGCGGGACCGGCGGGGGAGGACTCGGAGGCGCCGGCGGCGAAGCGCGCGAGGGCGGCGTGAAGCTCGGGGGCGTGCTCCCAGCGGGCGAAGGGTCCGGCGAGGTCGCCGTCGGCCTCGCCGGTGAAGACCGCGGTGCGGCCTGCGCCGACGGGGCGGAACGCGACGAGCGGGGCCTCGTTCTCGTCGGTCGTCAGGGCTGCGGCGGTGCCCTCGGGTCGGAGGTACGTGAGGTCGTACCCGCCGACGGCGGGCGCGCCGGAGAGCGGCAGGCGCGAGGAGAGCTGCGGGAGCGCGGCGGTGAAGCGCGGGAGCGTGGGGTTGGTGACCATCACCTCGCGTGCGGCGAGCATCGTGTCCTGCGCGAAGAGGCGCGGCAGCTCGCCGGCGTCCTCGGTGAAGGCGCAGAGGCCGCCGCCGGCGTCCGCCAGGTCGATCAGCACCCGCGAGTCGGAGTCGTGGTCGGTGCCGAGGCCGATCGCGCTCACGGTGATCCCGGCGTCGCGCGCGGCGCGCGCCATCTCGAACGAGAGGCCGGGGTTCTCCGCGTCGGCGGCGTCGGCGAAGACGACGAGGTGCCGGATGGGCGCGTCGGAGGCGCGCAGCGCGGCGAGCGCGGCGGTCACCGCCGCTTCGACGTCGATGCCGCCGCCCATCGACTCGATGGAGAGGATCCGCTTGCGTTCGGCGCGCGCGGACGAGGCGCTCTGCATCGGCACGACGAGGTGCGCGGCGGTGTCGACCGCCCAGACGGCGATGCGGTCGTCGTCCGCGAGCATGTCGAGCACCTCGGCCGTGGCCTGGTCCGCCAGGTCCATCTTCGTGCGGCCGCCGTCGACGGGCATCGTCATCGAGCCGGAGCGGTCGAGCGCGACGGCGATCGCCATCGGGAACTTGCGGTGCTCGCGCCGGAGCTCGAGCGAGACGGGGAGGATGTCCTCGACGGGCGACTTGTGCCAGCCGCCGGGCCCGAACGCGTTGCGTCCGCCGGTGAGCGCGAGGCCGCCGCCCGCGTCGCGCACCCAGGCGGCGACGTTCGCGAGCCCGACCGGCCCGAAGTCGTCGGCGCGGCGGTTCTCGACGAGGACGCCCGACCACGCCGCGAGCGACGCGGGCGAGAGGTCGAGCTCGGCCGGCGTGCGCGTCTCCAGCGCCACCCCCGCGCCGCGCAGCAGCGCCGGAAGGCCGGACTTCTCCGACGCCGGCACGACGAGCAGCGGCCTGGCCCCCTCGCGCGAGACGAGGAACCGCGCGGCGTTGTTCTCCGGGACGGGATCGGACAGTTGAAAGGGTAGAGTTGAAAGGGTAAAGTTTGTTTGGGTCGACGGAGAACTGTTCCCTTTACCCTTTGCACTTTCAACTTCCGTCGCGGGAGCGACGGCGACGGTGTAGGCCGAGACGCCCTCGGGTCGCGGGAGGTCGCGGAAGGAGATCGGGGAGAGGCCGGCGGGGACGGCGCGCGTGCCGCGGGCGACGAGCTCGCGGTCGCGGTGGAAGGCGTAGGCGAGCGTCTGCGGCGCGGGCGAGGAGATCCACGCGGTGGCGAGGAGCGGTTCGCCGGGGCGCAGGCGCAGCGGGGCGTCGACGCGGACGATGGCGGTGTCGCCGGCGCGCGGCGGGGTCTGCGCGCGGACGTCGACCGGGACGCCGCGCGCGGCGGCGCGGCGCGCGGCGCCGGCAAGCGGGTCGGGGCCGGTCGCGCGTCCGTCGGAGAGGACGAGGATGCGCGCCTCGTCGCGCGGCGGGACGAGCGAGAGCGCGAGGTCCAGCGCAGCGTCGAGGTCGGAGCCCTCCGCGCCGGGGCTGGCGCGGAATCCGGCGAACGGCGCGGGCTGCGGCGCCTGTTCGACCGCGGCCGTCTCGCCGAACGCGACGACGCCGAGCCTCTCGCCCTCGGCGCGGCGCGCGGCGACGGCGTCGAGGAGCGCCTTCTGCGCGTCGCGCTCCGCGGGCGGGAGCGATGCGCTGCGGTCGGCGACGACGACGACCGTTCCGGCCCGCCGCGGAATCCGCACGACCGGTCGTGCGAGCGCGAGAACGAGCGAAAGCAGCGTCGCCCCCGCCAGCGCGGCGCGGACGCGTCCGCCCCGCCGCGCGAGCGGCAGCGCCGCGAGCGCGGGAAGGAGCAGGAGGAGGAAGACGGGGGCTTGCACCGCAAGACCGGCGGAAGCGAGGGCTACCGGAAGATCATCATCGTCGGGCGGACGCCGGCCCAGAGGACCCCGGGGCCCTCGAAGTGCACGTCGTCGACGTTGATGTCGGAATGGACGAGGGCGGCCTCGGACGAACCGTAGTAGCCGTTCGGCATCGCCTCGCCGCAGACGAAGAGCTTCGCGGCGGAGGCGTTGCTCTCCAGCCGGACATGGGCGTAGGACGGGATCCAGTCGCGGTCGTTCAGGAACAGCCGCACGCCCGGCGCGAACGACGCCTTGTCCCGCACGACGAGCCGCGAACCCGCCTCGACGCGGACGTCGCCCGCGACGCGGCCGACATGGTTCGTTCCTCCGGTCCCTGGCACGCCGAGCGCGAGCGTGCCGCCCGCGACGCGGACGCCGCCCTTCACTCCCTCCGCCGACGCGCCGAGCGCGAGGATGCCGCTACCGCCCTTTACGAAGCCGGCCGAACCGCGGAGTTTACACCCGATCGTAGCGGTGTCCGCCCGCTTGCCGACGTAGATGCGCGCCGGCTGGTTACCGAAGTCGACCGTCGCGCCCATGTCCTCGCCCGGCCGCCCGAGCGCCGCGCCGTTCCGCATGTCGAGATAACCCGCAACGTTGAAGACCGTCGCATCCGCTTCGAACGAGTTGGTCACGTTCGCCGCCAGTTGCATGGAGTGCCATTCGCCGTTGTCGGCGAGCGTCGAAGAAGCCGTCCAACGCCGATAGGCGTCGGTGTCTCCCGTGCCGGCCGTGCGTTTCGAGAGCTTTCCCGTTTCGGAATTGCGGAACACGAGCTGGTTGTTGTTGTCGGCTCCGTCGTTTGCGAAGAAATACGGCAGGAATTGATTCCCCGTTTCGGGGTCCGTGTCGATCATGGGCGGCGTGTTCACGATGTAGAATTCGTTGGTCACGTTTGGCGTGGGAGCCGTCATGTTCCGAACCGCTTCCAAATCAAATGCCATCATCGAGCCCTTGCCGGCCACGAGGTTCGTGATTTCGGTACGTGTGTCCGGGCTGACATTGTTGTAACGCGTCGTAATTCCGGATTCCAAACGCCCCATGGGGCCTTCCGTTATTTCAAACTCGCCGATTTGGAATAGATTCATGTGGATTCCCGTTCTTTCGTAGTTCGCCAGCGGGTCGCCGTCGAGATAGTAGTTCGGCTCCAATCTGATTTTTCCGCCGTCCATCGTGACCTTGTGCGGCATCATCCCGCGCCAGTCGTTCGTCCACGCTCCGATCATGGAGGCGTAGGAACTGCCGGTCCGGACGTTCGCCCCCGGCCGTTCCGAGGCGTCGGCGGCGAGGTGGTTTCCGCGGACGATCAGGTTGCTTGCGTTTCCGAAGTAGCCCCACCCGAGGTGCAGGCCGGCGGTATCCCCTCCGAATGGTTCTCCGTTCGCCACGTCGAGCACCCCCGTGAAGGATTTGAAATAATCGGGACCGAAGGGAATCATGCCGCTTTCCAGACCTACCAGGCCGGAAGGCGCGTTTCCTTCCAGCCGAATCATTCCGGACCCCGCCACGTCACCGGTGAAGGATATGAATCCCCAAGGCTGCTGCCCGTGGTTCGGCGGCATCCAGTAGGGAATCCTCGTCGTCCGGAACGTGTGGGGGCCGACGTTCAGGGTTTTTCTGAACTTGACACCGTAGTCGCGGTAATCGCGTTGGCCTTGGCTGTCGGGAACGCGGTTAAGCGCGTCGAGGTCGAGATCGTTGGCGAGCGTGACGGGAACGTCGAACTTGACGGGGGCTGTCACGAAACTGTGGCCAAGAAGACGAATCCAGGACGTCGAACCGCCCCCCGTTTCGAACCGGAAGGAACCGCCCAATCCCAGTTTGTCCTGAAAAACCTGGTTGTATGTCTTGTCTTTGTAGGCGTAGTGGCGTTGACCATGTTGGCCGACGGCAAGCCAGCCCAGCGTGACCGGTTCGTGTACTTGGATGTAGTGGTCCGCGTCCTTGTTAGGATCGGATTTGACTTGGATCATCGACGGCATGTAGACGTAGGCCATCACGCCGACGCCGTTCGGATAGTCGCCTTCCCCGGAAACGCGTTCCCACTGGGTCGGATCGGTCCACGTCCAATCTTCGTAGGGTTTGCCGCGGTGGATGAAGAGCCCGCCCGGCGGGTCTTCGGCGGGCAGGACGACGGCGATGCCGGTGACGTTGTTCGTGACGCCCGCGGAATCCGCTTCGTAGAAGAACGTCGTGCCGGGCTCGTTGGCCGTGACGACCCAGCTGGAACCGACGCGAGAGAGCGTCGAGACGTCGTTCGTGTTCGGAATGAAGATGTTGCCCGGAGCCGTCGTCAGGATTTCCACCGTGTCGCCCGGCCGGAGATACAGGCTTTCGAGTTCGGAGAGACTGTCGACCGTCCGGTCGGCCGGCTTGGCGGCGGTCGTCGTCGCGCGGACGATTTGCCCGGTCGCTCCAGTGTCGGGAAAACGCCAGTCGATGGTGTAGCGAATCAACACGTCGGCTCCCGGAGCGGACGCGCGACTCCATTCGAACGGCGGATCGTCGTTCTCGCTGTTCCAGGTTTTCCAGGTTCCTTCGTATCCGGGACCTTGGGCGTAGAGTTCGACGCCGTAGACCGTTCCGGGTTCGACGAACATCGGGGCGAGCGAAACGGAAACGCGACCCTTCTCGGCGGTCGCCGTCGGTTCCGGAAAATCGACCGGAAGGTTGGATGTCCGGAACTCCTTGGTTTCCGAGACGAAAGCGACTCCCCACGAGTTCGTGATGCGAACGCGGGCGAAATGGTTCGTGTCGGACCGCAATTCCACGGCCGTGGCGGACGCCGTCGCGGGGACGGCACCGGAAAGGACTCCGAGGCCGAGCGTCTGCGTCGCGCCGGCGGGGAAATCGGCTTCCTCCGACACGTCGATCCACGCTTCGGCGCTCCAGGAACCGCCGCCCCAGTCGGAAACCGTCGCCCGCAGCGTGGCGGACCGGAATGCGCAGACCGTTGCCGCAATGGACGCGGAGGGCGGGCCCGGGTCGAGCGTCGAAAACGGAATCGTCGCGGAGAAACCCGTCTCGTTCCGGTCGTTCACCGCGCGCATGCGGACGAAATAGGCCGTGTTTGTCGAAAGGCCGAAAACTCCGGCTTCGAACGCGCCGACGGAGGTGGCGGTTTCCAGAACGTTCGACGCGACGACTCTTCCGAACGCGCCTCCGTCGTTCTCCGCCACTTCGACCGTCGCGGTCGCGTTTTCGCCGCCGATCCCGAACGACCCGAGGGATCCCGTCACGACGACGTTCGTCCAGCCGGGCGAGACCGTGTCGAGCCGGATGACCGGTGCGGCCGTGACGGGCTGCATCTCCGTCCACTCTTCGAATACGTCGAGACCGTTCGTCGATGCCGCGTCGAAATGCGCGAGACGGAAGCGAAGCACCGTCGCGTCGGCGGCAAGCGGAACGATGATGTTTGTTGTCGACGTTCCCGGCTGCACTTCGGCGAGGACGACGGAGACGTCGCGCCAGCCATTCGTCGCGTGGATGCCGTCCACCGGGCCGGAAAACGCGACGAGCTGCGCGTTCGTGGGAACGTCCGTGAAAGCCAGGTCGAACGAGCGGCCGTCCGCGGCGGGCGCGGAATCCCCGACGGTCGTGTATTTCTTGCCCGTGACGGTGCGGAAGAACGAAGCGTTGCCCGGATCGACGAACCGGTTCCAGACGTTCGTGTTCGTGAAATCGTCCAAAGCACCGGTCGTGTTGTATTGCAGTCCCCACTTGGATGAGCAGGGGCTGCCCTCCCCGCCCGTGGTCCAAAGCCAGCCGTTGAAAGGAACCCATCCCGTTTTCGGAGCCTTCCAGCTTCGCCAGATGGCGGGGTTGACGTTCCACCCCGACATTGTTCCCTGGTAGACGACCGTCTCGCCGTCCACGACGAGCGCTTCACCGACGATGAAGCGGCCGAAGAACACGTAGGTCGTCCCTTCTTCGACGAAAAACTCCCCTTCGTAAGCGTAGACGCAGTGATCCACGTCCCACGGCCACGTCAGACCGGACAACGGATTCGGCTCCAAGTTCGCGTTCTGTCCGTCTTTGAAGACGTCAAGCGTCCGGTCGATCCGATCGGATTCGATGTGGTCGAGAAGGTTCGAGGCGAGAACCGGAACGCCCGTGTAGGCCACGGGAAACCCGTAGGGAGACCCGACCGATATCCGCGCCTGGGTGAGGCCGGGGCGGTAGACGGCGGCGCCGTCGGTCCGGGCGGAAGCGGGAAGGGCGAGCGCCGCGAAGGCGAGAAGCAGGAGCGCGGACGGTTTCATGGGAGGTCCTTTCGTCTGGCGGGCGATGCGCCGCCATGCGGAATTTCGCCGCGGATTCTAGCACAACGCAAGCGGCGAAGGAAGCGGAAAATGACGTTTTGCGGCCATTCGCGGCGCTCCGTTGCGCCGTTGGCGGCGCGGGCTTCCGCGCCCGGCTCGGTCCGCGGACGCAAAAAGAGTGAATAATCGGGCCGGAAGATTCGTCGGATGGAAAACGAACGCCTCATCCTCGCCTTCGAACCCCGTTCCGTCACGCCATGAAACGTCCCGTCCGCTCCGTTCGCCTTCTCGCCCTCGCCGCCTGCGCCGCGCTCGCCGCCACGCCCGCCCCCTCGCGCGCCGAATCGTTCGGCTCCGTCTGCGAGGGCGCCCTCTACGCCGGAGCCGCTTCGCCGCTCGTCTTCGTCGGCGCGATCGCCGGGGTGGGCGCCGTCGTGGTCGGCGGCTACACGCTCTTCGACGTCGGCGAGTCGTTCTACGTCGGCTTCCGCGAGTCGTCCCGCGCGCTGCAGGACATCCCGCCGGCGCCGTTCGTCGCGTCCGGCCAGTTCGGCCGGAACAACAAGATGCTCGGCGCGGTGATGGAGGCGGACGAGGGCGGGGACGGCATCCCCCAGATCGCCGAACTCGCCATCGATCCGCGTCTGCAGATCGGAGACGGGAACGTCGACGTGATCGGACTCCGCCTCGCCCTCATCTCGGCCGAGAACCGGAACGTCTCCGGTCTCGACGTCTGCCTGTTCGCCGGACATACGATCGGCGACGAAACCGGCGTCCAGATCGGCCTCTTCGACCTCGTGGGCGGCGACACGACGGGGCTGCAGCTGGGCGGACTGTCGGCCGTCTCGCGCGGAACGCTTCGCGGCGTCCAGCTCGGAGGCCTCTTCGGCACCGCGGCGGGGGACGAGCCCTCCTACGGACTCCAGCTCGCCGGCATCGCCGCCCGCGCGCGCGATTTCCGCGGCCTCCAGTTCGGCTACGTCGCCCTGTCCGACGACTTTCTGGGCGTCCAGCTCGGCGGCTACGCCGAGGCGGACCGCGTCCGCGGCGCGCAGGTCGCCCTCGCCTCGCGCTCCGATGCGCTCGACGGTCTTCAGATCGGCGGCGTGAACGTCTGCCTCGACCTCGACGCCTCGCCGCGGACCGGCGTCATGAACGGCGCGCAGATCGGCCTCGTGAACGTCTGCGACTCCGGCACGGGGCTGCAGCTCGGCGTCTGGAACCAGGCGCGAACCTTCTGCGGCGTCCAGATCGGTCTCTGCAATGTCATCACGGAAGGCCCCGTGCCCTTCCTGCCGATCGTCAACGCGGCGTTCTAGCATTTCTCGCAAACAGGCCCGTCGGCGCGGCTTTTCCGCCAGGAACCAAAGTCTTAATCACGGTCGGAGAATCTGCTTCTACGACGAAAAGCAATCGTCGGACGGTTTCGGTCGAAAGACAATGCCACCATTTATACTGGTTCTTGTTGTCTCATATTGACTGTGACAAAATGTTCCAATTTGATAACCCTCCCGGTGGAGGCAGCGGTCTCCAAATCCCCGGAAAGGCATATTTAGGAGCATATTAAGGGGACAGACCCCTTTAAAATGTAAACGCAAGTTATTGAAAAATGAATAAAAGATATAAAAGCAACTGAAAATGACAGAATTGGGGGTGGTGTTGGCGTGGTGCGGGAAACGACCCCTACCCCGCCACGTGAAGCGGGTGCCCGAAGTCGGCATGGGGAATGCTTCAAGGGAGGCAAAGGAGAATTTTCACCATGAACGACAATCTCACCCAGAAGGTCCAGGAGGCGCTGAAGGCCGCCCAGCAGGAGGCCGCGCGCCGCAACCACCAGGCGATCGACACGCCGCACGTCCTCGCCGCCCTCCTCGCCCAGGAGGACGGCCTCGCGCCGCGCGTCGTCGAGAAGGCCGGCGCCTCCGCCGCGGACCTCCGCGCGAAGGCGGAGGAGCTGCTCGCGCGCATCCCGTCCGTCTCCGGCCCCGGTTCGGCGACAGAGCAGGGCAAGGTCTACGTCTCGCAGGAGCTCTCCCGCGTCCTCGCCGCCGCGGAGGAGACCGCCCGGCGCATGGGCGACGAATACGTGAGCGTCGAGCACGTCCTCCTCGCGATGGTCGCGGAGGCGAAGGCGTCCGGCGTCGCCGAGGCGCTGCGACGCGCGGGCGTCACGGAGAGCGCCGTCCTCGCGGCCCTCAAGTCCGTCCGCGGCAACCAGCACGTCACGAGCGACACGCCCGAGGAGAAGTACGAGGCGCTCAAGAAATACGGCACGGACCTCGTCGCCCTCGCGAAGGCCGGCAAGCTCGACCCCGTGATCGGCCGCGACGCGGAGATCCGCGCCGTGACGCGCATCCTCTCGCGCAAGACGAAGAACAACCCGGTGCTCGTCGGCGAGCCCGGCGTCGGCAAGACCGCCATCGTCGAGGGCCTCGCGCAGCGCATCGTGCGCGGCGACGTCCCCGAGACGCTCAAGGGCCGCACGATCTTCTCGCTCGACATGACCGCGCTCATGGCCGGCGCGCAGTACCGCGGCCAGTTCGAGGAGCGGCTCAAGGCGGTCCTCCAGGAGATCAAGGCCGCCGAGGGGCGCATCCTGCTCTTCATCGACGAGATCCACACCATCGTCGGCGCCGGCAAGACCGAGGGCTCGACCGACGCCGCCAACATGCTCAAGCCCATGCTCGCGCGCGGCGAGCTGCACTGCATCGGCGCCACGACGCTCGACGAATACCGCCTCCACATGGAGAAGGACGCCGCGCTCGAGCGCCGCTTCCAGCCCGTCACCGTCGACCCGCCCTCCGTCGAGGACTCCATCTCGATCCTGCGCGGCCTGCGCGACCGCTTCGAGCTGCACCACAACGTCCGGATCCAGGACGCCGCCCTCGTCTCGGCCGCCGTCCTCTCCGACCGCTACATCTCCGACCGCTTCCTCCCCGACAAGGCGATCGACCTCGTGGACGAGGCCTGCGCCTCGATCCGCGTCGAGATGGACTCGATGCCCGCCGAGCTCGACGAGGCCACGCGCCGCGAGACGCGCCTCGAAATCGAGGAGACGGCGCTCAAAAAGGAGACGGACCCCGCCTCCAAGGAGCGCCTCGCCGCCCTTCGCGCCGAGCTCGCCTCCCTCAAGGAGAAAACCGCCGCGATGAAGCTCCAGTGGCAGCGCGAGAAGGCCGCCATCGAGGACGTGAAGAAGGTCCGCGAGGAGCTCTCGAAGGCCCGCCACGAAAGCGAGCGCCTCGAGCGCGCCGGCGACTTCGACGCCGTCGCCAAGCTCCGCTACGGCACCATCCCCGCCCTCGAGAAGAAGCTCGCCGAGCTCTCCGCCAAGGAGGGCCCCGACGCCTCCCGGATGCTCCGCGAGGAGGTCACCGAGAACGAGATCGCCGAGGTCGTCGGCCGCTGGACCGGCATCCCCGTCGCGCGCCTCGTCGAGAGCGAGCGCGAGAAGCTGCTGCGCCTCCCGGACGAGCTGCACCGCCGCGTCGTCGGACAGGACGAGGCCGTGCGCGACGTCGCCGACGCCGTCCTGCGCGCCCGCGCCGGCATCCAGAACCAGAACCGCCCCATCGGCTCGTTCCTCTTCCTCGGCCCGACCGGCGTCGGCAAGACGGAGCTGGCGAAGGCGCTCGCGCAGGAGCTCTTCGACAGCGACCGCCAGATCGTGCGCCTCGACATGACCGAATACATGGAGAAGCACAGCGTCGCCCGCCTCGTCGGCGCGCCCCCCGGCTACGTCGGCTACGAGGAGGGCGGCCAGCTCACCGAGGCCGTCCGCCGCAAGCCCTACAGCGTCGTCCTGCTCGACGAGGTCGAGAAGGCGCACCCGGACGTCTTCAACGTCCTGCTGCAGGTCCTCGACGACGGCCGCCTCACCGACTCGCACGGCCGCACGGTGAACTTCCGCAACACCATCGTCATCCTCACCTCCAACCTCGGCTCGCAGGAGCTTCTGGACGGCATCGGCAAGGACGGCGAGATCACCGAGGAGACGAAGGAGCGCGTCAAGGCGCTGCTGCGCACGCGGTTCCGCCCGGAGTTCCTCAACCGGCTCGACGAGACCGTGCTCTTCAAGCCGCTCAAGCGCGACGAGATCCGCGCCATCGTGCGGCTGCTGCTCAAGAACCTGGAGGAGCGCGTCCACGGGCGCGGGCTGGAGCTGCGCGTGACGGACGCCGCGGTGGACCTCGTCGTCGAGCGGGGCTACGACCCGGTCTTCGGCGCGCGCCCGCTCAAGCGGGAGATCCAGCGCGACCTCGAGACGGACATCGCGCGGACCATCGTCGCGGGCGACTTCCGGTCCGGCGACACGCTCGTCGTCGACGCGAAGGCCGGCTCCTTCGCCTTCTCGCGCGAGGGAGCGAAGGCGTAGCGCGGCGTCTTTCGCCCCTTCGCGCGTTTTGCGCTTGCGCGCGACCGGGCGGGCGTGTAGAATGCGAGGGCATGGAACGCGGGCGGCGGCGCGAAGCCGCGCGCCTCGTTCGACCGCTTCCGCGCCGTGAGCCAGATCCCCGTCATCCTCTCCGTCCTGAAGGCCCTCCTGCAGATCGTCCTGCTGGCGGTGCCGCTCTACTATCTGCTGAAGTTCCTGCGCCGCTCGCAGGGCTTTCCGATCCTCGCGGGGCTGCTCGCGGTCCTGCTCGCGCTCTACGGCGCCGCCCGGCTCTTCGACCTCGAGGTGATCCACTGGCTGCTGAGCCACGGCGTCGTCTGGCTCCCGCTCCTGCTCGTCGTCGTCTTCCAGCCCGAGCTGCGCCGCATCTTCGCGAACATCGGCGGCACGCGGCCCCGCGCCGCGCTGCGCAAGGAGACCGCCGCAGGCGTCGTCTCGCAGCTCGCGAAGGCCGTCGAGGCCCTCCAGGAGGAGAAGATCGGCGCGATCCTCGCGATCGAGCGCGAGGAGTCGCTCGCGCCGTTCACGACGGGCGGCCGCTGGATCGACTCGCCGGTCAACGCCGAGCTTCTGCTCACGATCTTCTACCCCGGCACCGCGCTGCACGACGGCGGCGTCGTCGTCCGTGGAGACCGCATCGCGTGGGCCGGCTGCATCTTCCCGCTCGCGATGGACGAGCGCCGGCGCGCCTTCGGCACGCGCCACCGCGCCGCGGTCGGGCTCTCGGACCGGACGGATGCGATCGTCGTCGTCGTCTCGGAGGAGACGGGCCGCGTCTCCGTCGCCTACCGCGGCGACCTGCTCCGCGGCGTGAGCCACAACTCGCTCGTCCAGATCCTCGGCGCGGCGTTCGAGGCGGCCGAGGCGCGGCCGGCGGACCTCGCGGCCGCGGCGGGCGGCGAGGAGGGCGCCGCGCCGGACCGCGTCGCCCGCGCGATCGAGGCCGCGAAGGAGGACTTCTAGCATGGAAGCGCAGAACGACACGCCCCGTCCCGGCCCCTTCGGCCGCCTGCTCTCCCTCGCCGGCCGCGCCGTGCGCCCCTTCGAGCGCCTCTCGCGCCGTCTGCTCGGCCACGACGGCGACCTCAAGGTCCTCGCCGTCCTCGCCGCGCTCGTCGTCTACGGCCTCGTCGAGCCGGTCTCCGCGGGCATCGAGCGGACGTTTTCCGTCCCGGTCCGCGTCCTGCCGGCGGGCGGGACGACCGCCGTCGTCGGCGTCAGCCCGCTGGCGGTCTCCGTCACCCTGCGCGGCAGCGCGGAGGACTTCACGGCGTTCGATCCGGACGCGCTCCGCGTCGAGCTCCGCCCCGCGCCGGAGGAGAACGCCCTTTCGGACGTCCTCGCCGTCGGGCCCGCGAACGTCACCAACGTCCTCGACCGGCTCCGCGTCGTCGGCGTCTCGCCCGCCTCGGTCGCGGTCGAATACGACTACCTTTCGATGATCGTGACGACGAACTTCGTCGCGAAGCCGCGCCTCGCCGGCCATCCGGTGCAGGGGATCGCCTCGGTCTCCCTGCCGACGAACCTCGCGGTCACGGTCTACGGCTCCGTGAAGAAGCTCGGCGCCTTCTCCGCCAAGGGCATCCGCCTGCCGACGGACGCGATCGACGTCGAGGGCAAGACGGAGAGCTTCGACGCCGTGGTCGCGATCCGCCCGCCGGAGGACTCCGGCATCACGAGCGTCGAGCCCTCCGAGGTGACGGCGCACGTCGAGATCCGCACCCGCGCCGCGATCGACGCGGACGAGATCCACGTCTCCGCGCCGATCCTCCTCAAGACGGAGGAGCCCGAGCCCGCCAAGCCCGCCGAGGAGCCCGCCAAGCCCGCCGAGACCACCGGGAAGTCCGCCGAGGAGACCGCCGTCCCGTCCGAGTCCCCCGACCCGGACGAACCGGACGCGACGCCCTCCGAAGCCACCGTCCCCTAGCCTTCCAACCCTTCACGCCCTTCCACTTCGGATGCCCGTCGACGACTACAATCCCGACATCGCCCGCCGAGACCTGAAATACTACATCTTCGACTGGGACGACAACATCCTGCGGATGCCGACCTACATCCATCTGGAGCGGCGCCTGCGGGACGGTTCGTGGGTGCCGCACCTGGTGTCGACCGCGCTCTTCTCCGTCATCCGCAACGACACGGTGAACTACCGTCCGCCGCAGGGCGACTGGTCGAAGGCGTTCGTCGAGTTCCGCGACCCGGCCGAGCGCACGGAGAGCAAGTTCCTCGCCGACGCGCGCACCGCCATCGACCGCCTGCTCGAGGGCGTCGAGAAGCAGCCGCCCTCCTTCAACACCTTCCGCAGGATCCTGCGCGAGGGGCGCATCTTCGCGATCGTCACCGCGCGCGGCCACGACCCCGCCACGCTGCGCAAGGGCGTGGAGATGTTCATCGACCGGATCCTCTCCGACGCCGAGAAGGCCGAGATGGTGCGCAACCTGCGCGGCTGGATCGTCTGCTACGAGGGCGAGGACGCCAACGCGGCGCTGACGGACGAGCAGGTCGTCGACAACTACCTCTCGATGAACCGCTACCACGCCGTCACCAACCCCGCGTTCATCGCGGCGGTGAAGGCGCAGGGCACGCCCGGCGCGGAGAAGTCCGAGACGCGCAAGCAGTTCGCGATCCTCGACTTCCTCGAGTGGCTCTTCCGGATGATCGAGCGCATCGGCGCGCGCAAGCCGATCTCCGTCGGCTTCTCCGACGACGACCCGGGCAACGTCGCGGCCGTCGCGGACTTCATCCGCCACAACCTCGCCGAGCGGTTCCCGTCGGTGAAGTTCGTCGTCTACGACACGTCCGACCCCGACGTCGAGAAGGGCCACAAGCTCGTCGTCTCGGGCCAGCTGCCGCTCTTTTAGGTCACACGGTCACACGGTCTCACGGTCTCACGGTCTCACGTCATTCAGCATTCAGCATTCCATGCTCGAAACCCTTGCCTCCCATCTCGAATCGATCGCCGCGCTGGCCCCGCACTGGGGCTTCGCGCTGATCTTCTTCTTCATGGCGGTCGAGAGCTCGTTCATCCCGTTCCCGAGCGAGGTGGTGATGCTGCCGGCCGGCTTCCTCGCGTTTCGCGGCGAGCTCACGCTCCATTCGCCGTGGCCGGACGCCGCGCTGGCGCTTTTCTTCGGGACGCTCGGCTCCTTCGCCGGCGCGTGCGTGAACTACTGGCTGGGCCTCAAGCTCGGGCGGCCGTTCCTCTACCGCTACGGCAAGTGGTTCTTCCTCAAGCCCGCGACGCTACGGCGCTCGGAGGAGCTCTTCCGGCGCTACGGCGACGTGACGACGTTCGTCTGCCGCCTCATCACCGTCATCCGCCAGCTCATCTCCATCCCCGCCGGCTTCGCGCGGATGCCGTTCGGGCGCTTCGCGTTCTTCACCGTCCTCGGAGCCGGCATCTGGAACCTCATCCTGCTGGCCGTCGGCGCGTGGCTCGGACGCGAGACGCAGGAGATGACCTACCTCGAGCTTGTCACGCGAGGCAAGGCGCTCGTCACGGACCACTACGGCTGGATCCTCGCCGGACTCGCGGTCGTCGTCGCCGTCTACGCCCTCTGCCACCGCCTCGCCGTCGGCGGCCGCGGCGCCCTGCCCGCCGAACACCAGGAGAACGTCCGATGAGCACCGAAGAAGAAGAGATGCAGCAGCTACGCGAGACGATCGCGGAGCTGGAGAAGTTCCACCAGGCGATGCCGGAGGACCGGCAGACGCTCGAGATCCTCGCGGTCGCCTACGGCAAGGTCGGCGACGCGGCGGGCCAGATCCGCGCGCTCGGAAGCCTCGCCGGCGTGCTCGTCCGGCAGAAGGACTGGGAGCACGCGCGCATCATCGCCGAGAACCTCCGCTCGTTCAAGGACGACCCCGCCGCGCAGGCCGCGGCGGACAAGGCCGAGGCCGCGCTCGCCGCCGCCGGGCAGGGTCCGGGCGCCGCCGGCTCCGGCTCCGGCGCCGCCGCGCTCCGTCCCGGCACCGCCGGCGCCGAGGGGCAGGAGGCGATCGACATCTGGTCCAGCACGGCGACCGCCGCCGAGGCGGACATCGTCTGGCACTGGAAGGACCACAAGGTCCTCCCCGAGGACGTGTGCATGGAGCTGCTGCACGTCCTCATGGACAACCCCGCGCGCCGAGGCGCGTGGCTCGTCTCGGCGCTCGGCGTCCTCGAGGAGCGCCACGCGGAGCTCTCCGACCTCGCGTTCGACGCGCACCGCAAGCGCTGCAAGCTGACGCCCGTCCCGGTCGAGATCATGGACCCGCAGCGCGAGGTCATCGCGTCGCTGCCGGAGGACTTCGTCAAGATCAAGGGCGTCATGCCGTTCGGCCGCATCGCGGGCGAGCTGCTCGTCGCCGTGATGAACGGCGTCAACAAGGACCTCCGGCAGGAGATCGAGGCGCTCGCCGGCTGCCCGTGCCACTTCTACCTCATGCACCCGCGCAGCTGGTTCGCGCTCTCGCGCGCCCTGTGGGGCGACGACACGAAGGCGAGGGGCTAGCCGCGATGCCGCTCCCCGAAGAGATCGAACCCCGCCTCGCCGCCCTCCGCGAGAAGATCGGCGGGATGAAGTCCTACCTCGACCTCGACCGCCACCGCGCGGAGCTCGCGCGCCTCGAGGAGGCCGCCGCGGCGCCCGGCTTCTGGGACGACCCGAAGAAGGCGCAGGAGACGATCGCCGAGACGAACGCGCACAAGGCGGTGCTGCGCCCCTACGACGACCTCGTCGCGCGCCTCTCCGACGCCGAGACGATGCTCGAGCTCGCCCGCGAGGAGCCGGAGGGCGCCGCGCGCGAGTCCGCACTCGCCGAGGTGGGCGGCCTCGCGGACGGCGCCGAGGCCGCGTTCGCCGAGCTGCGCACGCGCTCGCTCCTGACCGGGCCGTTCGACCGGTGCAACGCCTTCCTCACGCTCCATGCCGGCGCCGGCGGCACCGAGGCGTGCGACTGGGTCTCGATGCTGCTCCGGATGTACACGCGCTTCTGCGAGCGCTCGGGCTGGACGATGGAGATGATGGACGAGACGCCCGGCGACGAGGCGGGGCTCGTCACGTGCACCTTCGCCGTCCGCGGGCCCGACGCCTACGGCCACCTCAAGGCCGAGCGCGGCGTCCACCGCCTCGTCCGCATCTCGCCCTTCGACGCCAACGCGCGCCGCCACACCTCCTTCGCCTCGCTCGACGTCGTGGCCGAGCTCGAGGACGAGGCCGCCGTGGAGCTCCGGCCCGAGGACCTCGAGGTCGACACCTACCGCTCCGGCGGCGCGGGCGGGCAGCACGTCAACAAGACCGACTCGGCGATCCGCATCCGGCACGTCCCGA
>CAMVRE010000006.1 GCA_947169825.1 uncultured Verrucomicrobiota bacterium
AGCCGGCCCCCTCCCTGAGGGGGCTGCCGAGCGAAGCGAGGCTGGGGGAGTCTTCTTCCGCATCGCCCGCGGCGGCTTCGTCCGCCCCGTCGGCACGGGGATGTCCTCCGCCGCGGCGACCGCTTCGCGGATCGCGCGCATCGACGCGCCCCCGCACACCGGGCATTCGCCCGGGTCGGCCTCGAACTTCGTGTGGCAGAGTTCGCACTCCGCCACGTAGGTGCGCGAGGCGCTCACGCCAGGTCCTCCAGGAAGAGCGGCTTCGCAAGGATCGTCGCGCCGCGCGTCCGCGCGGGCGCCGATCCTGCATCGGCCGGGTCTCGCGGCTCCGCCGCTCGGGAACCGGCGAGGGATCCACTCTCTGCGATCTCTGCGCTCTCTGCGTGAGATTCAATCTCTGCGCCCTCTGCGCTCTCTGCGTGAGAAACACTCTCTGCGCCCTCTGCGCTCTCTGCGTGAGATTCAATCTCTGCGGTCTCTGCGGTCTCTGCGTGAGATTCAATCTCTGCGGTCTCTGCGTGATCGAGAAGCAACACCGCCGGCCGGATCGCCCAAAACACGCCCTTTCCGCGGAACGTGGTCACGGTCCACGCGGTGCGCCCGCCGCGCACGGGCACGGCCTCGCACCCCGTCTCCGCGTGCTCGTGGCCGTGGACGAACAACCGGACGGGCGAGGGGCTGCGCCCCTCCCCGAACCCCTCCCCACGATGCGGGGCGAAGCGAATGCGGGGCTCTGCGGGCGTAGCCGCGCCGTGCGGCCCTTGCGGTGCTTCCGGAAACAGCGGCGGGTGGGGTTCGGGGAGGGAGGAGCCCTCTCCCGTAGCCTCGCCGGCGGCGATCTCCCCGATGCGGTCCAGCGCGTCCGCGAGGTCGTCGAGCCCGACGTCGCAGAACAGCGACGCGCGGTTGGGGATCTTGCGGCGCGCGGAGGAGAGGCGGCACCAGGCGAAGTCGCGGTCGCATTCGGGCGCGCCGAGGTCGGCGAGGGTCTTCAGGCGCGGCAGCAGGTCCGCGTGCGGGACGGCCCCGTGCGCGAGGAGCGCGCCCTCCGCCTCCCCGCGGAGGAGGACCGCCGCGGGCGAGCCGAGGACGAACTCGATCCACGCCCGCGCGATCTCGCGCTCCGGGTCGTGATCCGGAAGTCCGTCGAGCTCCTCCGCCCATTCGGCCGGCTCGACCAGCGACGAGAAACTCCGCGTGGCGGGGTTCCACGAGAGCCCCAGGTCGTGGTCGCCGCGGACGAAGACGAGGCGCGCGTCCTTCCGCGCCGGGTCGAGCCTGCGCGCGAGCCGCATCAGGAACGCGGCGCAGCCGGCCGAGTCGCGGCCGCGGTCGATCGCGTCGCCGAGGACGATGAGGAACGCCTTGCGCCCGCTCTCCGCGGCCTTCGCGCGCACGGCGTCCACCGCGGCGACGAGCGCCGGCAGGTCGCCGTGCGCGTCGCCGACCGCGGCGTAGAGGAATCGTTCGGGCTGGAAGGGCAGGACGGTCACGGCATCAGTCTACCCGTCCCCGCTCCGGTTTTCACCCCGCGCGTTGCGGGGCGTAGAAATAAAAAAGCCGCGGCTCTTCGCCGCGGCATGGTCATGGACGTTCCCCGCGCGTCTCAGCAGTCCCGGATGTCGCCGTTGAGGAGCGGGAGCAGGGACGGGTCCACGGGAAGCCCGCCGCGGACGCGGACGACGTCGCCCGGAGCGAACGCCCGGTTCCACTGCTCCGTCAGGAGCTGGTTCCGGGCGAGGTCGTCCACGCAGACGGGATGGCGGGCCAGTGTCTCCGCGACCCACGCGGGGCCGTCGACGTCGCGCTCGGCCGGCTTGCGGCGGGCGAGCTCCCGCTTGAGCGCCCGGAGGCAGTCCTCGAGCGTCGCGTGGACCTTCTTCACGCCGTAGCGCTCCGCGAGGAACTTCGCGTGGCGCATCCAGGGGACCTCCGGGTCGACGCCGAGCACGACGCGCTTGCCGCGGGCGAGGTTCTCCGCCAGCTCCATCCGCGTCGTGAGCGCGTAGGGCTTGTCGGCCGGCCTGGCCTGCTTCGGAACCCAGAACAGGACGTAGTCGCACGTGCGGAGTCCGCGCGTCTCCCACTCGACCTGCGGGCGGTGGGGGAGGTGCTTCCCGCGCGGGTTGAGCCACGCGACGCCCTCGAGCCCCTCCTTCTCGGCGAGCTTCGGGACGGACTTCTGCCACTCCGGCGCGCCGCCGATGGGGCCGGCGAGGAAGACGGTCCAGCCCTTCTTCTCCGCGAACGGCGTCGGCGGGGCGTACATCGTGCCGCCCCTGCCGCAGTCGACGGGCGGCGGCGGCGCCTTGTCCGGCTTGGGCGGAACCGGCGGCGGGGGTGCGGGGTCCTGCGCCGGGTCGAGCCACGCGGGCGGCGTGGGGAAGCGGTCCTCGAGCATCCCCTTGGAGCCGAGGAATCCGACGCTGCGGGAGGCGGTCGCCTGCGCCTCGCGGAGGCACGCCGCGACGGTCTCCCCGTCGAGGTCCGCGATGCGCGGGAGGCCGCGGCGGCCGAGCGCGGCGAGGAGGGCGGACGAGGTCCAGTCGCCGGCGCCCTCCCCGTCGACGAAGGCGGGGTTCGCGACGGGCGGGAGGGTGCGCCACCCCGCCCCGCGGAGGTTGAAGCGGAGCCCTTCCTTGTTCATCGTCCGGACGACGAGCTTGTCGGAGAGCCCCTCCAGGAAGGCCGCGTCGGGGTAGGCCTCGCTGGAGGCCTTGACAATGTCGGCGGACGCAAGGGCCTTCGCGAGGTCCTTCGGGTCGCACCGCGTGGGCGGCTCGAAGAAGACGAGCGTCCCGCGGGGGCGAAGCGCCTCCGCGAGCGCCCGGAGGCCGGCGGCGGGCTGGTCGTAGAAGAGGACGTCGGGGCGGTCTGCGCCGAGTCCGTCCAGAAAGGCCGGAACGTCCTTCTTGTTGAGATACCGGTAGTTTGTGAACGGTCCGCCCCGCGGCGTCTGCGGCCGGTAGGATATCTTGGGGTTGCCGTCCCGGTCGACCCGGTGCGTCTCGACGAAGAGCGTCGTGCCGCCGTCGCCCTCGGCGGAGACGAAGCGCGTGTCGGCCCCGTAGCGTTCGAGGTCCTCGACGAGGCGGCGGCCCCAGCCGGAGCCGTCGAAGCGCGCGAGGGGCATCGCGCGCCAGCCGAACTGCGCCGCGAGCATCGTCGCGACGTTGCCGGGCGTGCCCCCGACGTGGACGTAGAGGCGGCGGACGGAGCCATCGGGCTCCTTCTTCTGGACGATGTCCATCGGCATCGAGCCGGCGGCAAGGCAGGTGAAAGCTTTCATTTCGGAGCGTGGGCTGGAGGACGTGTTCATTTGACTGGAGGGATTGTACCGCCGCCTGACACCGGATTCAAGCGCAAACGGCGGGTCGGCGGAAAATTTCAGCCTCCCGGCACCGGGACTCCGCGGCGGCAAGGGAGCGCACGACGGAGCGGGCGAGCGAGTAGTCGGTCCTGGAGACGAAGCCCCGCCGCACGAGAGTCCCCTTGTCGGAGAGGGCCTTTCGGACGGAGGCGCAGTCCTCTCCCGTCACGGAGGCGAAGAGTTCGCGGAGTTCGGCCTTGACGCCGGCGTCGGCGGTCGGAAGGAACGGAACGTCGCGGAACCAGTCGCACCGGCCCGAACGGAAAAGGTAGAGGAACACGAGCAGGTTCGTCTCGACGGACGAGAGCCCGAACCGCGCCATCGTGCCGCACACGAGGTCGAACACCGGGTCGTCCCGCCACCACGGCCACGACCGGCGCACGTCGTCCAGACGGTCCTTGACCCGCCATGCAAGGGCCTTGCGCAAGAAGGTCAGGGACGAGACGCTTTCCGTGGAGCGCCACACGTCGCGAAGGCCCTCCGAGAGCGGGCGGTCGGAGCGGAACGGTTCCGCGACGTTGCATGGCGCGTTGGCGACGAACCGGTACTTGCCGTCGGCGACGAACGCGTTGCGGCAGAGCGTGCGGGCGTCCGCGGCGGACGTGACGAGCGCGGCGACGTCGCGGAAAAAGCCGTTGCCCGGGTCCTCGAAACCGGGATGGCGGACGGCGTTGTGGAGGAACTCGAGTTTCTTCTCGCGGAGAAAGGTCGAGGCGGAATCGGAGGCGGAGGGAATTGCGTTGTTCATGTCGGGATGGGGGTTGGGATGATTGAATGACAACACATTATCTGCGACCTGCCACCGGATTCAAGGACAAAACGAACGAAAACGAAAAAAACGATCCTCGGCCCGCGACGACCCCATTCCGCCCGGTCTCGGCGGACATGAACTGTTGCAACGCGCGGTCGCGCGCGCCCGGACGCGTGCGCGACATGAAATCTTCGCCGATGGCTTCGCACCGGTGCGCGGATGCGCCCCGGCGCCGGTCGTCACGACCGCAGATCCGCGAAGGAGACCATGTCCGCGGGCAGGGGGCGGTCGTATTCGAGGACGCCCCCGCCCGCGCGCAACTCCATCAGGAGGCGCCCGAGGAGGTTCGGGCCGCTGAAGGACGCGCCGTCGGGCGTGCGCTTGACGCCCCACGCGTCGGGGGTGCGGCGCGGGAAGGTCGTCTGGTCCTCGACGATCGGGCGGTCGCCGCTGCGCGCGAGCTCGGCGCGGAAGGCCGCGCTCTGGCGGTACTTCTCCATCAGGCAGAACTTCATCGCGTCGACGTCGTGCTCCGCCCAGTCCGGCCGCAGGAAGCCCTCCTTCTGCCAGTGCTTCGCCGTCATCTTCGGGTTGCCCTTCTTCCCGTAGACGGCGCGGCGCGCCTCCGGGTCCGTGAACTTCATCGTCTGGAAGACGCGCTCGGACGTGTCGAACGGCGCGCCGTCCACCACGAGCGGCGTCCGCGCGAAGTTGGAGAACACGCCCCACTCCGCGGCGATCTTCGACACCGCGCAGGCGCGGTCCGCCGGATACGTCTCGAACCCCCAGTACTGCGGGTAGTGGAGCCGGATGGAGTCGGAGACGCGCATCGGGTCAGCCTTGCGGGAGGTCCTTGGCGGCGATCGTCTCGAGGACGACGGTCTTCGGCTTCTTCGCCGAGGCCGCGTCGCGGTCGAGCCGGTCTGCGGAGACGATGCGGACTTTGCCGGCGTCGAGGACGGCGCGGTTGAACGGGGGCAGGAAGCGCCCGTCCGGACCCTTTTTCCAGTTGAAGGGCCAGATGATGAAGTCGACGCCGATGCCGTCGAGGAACGCCGATGCCATCTTCTCGCCGTCGAACGTCGGCTTTTTCGTTCCCCCGAGACGGCACGCGAGGAAGATTCGGAACGCCTTGCCGTCGGCCGCCGCTTTCGCGGGGATGTCGGCGCCAAGCGACTTGCGCGCCCTCGCGAGCACAGGCGTCGGAACCGGTTCGCCGAACGCGATCCAGTTGTCCGCGGTGCGCGCGGGAATCTCGACCGTGTAGACGAGGCAGTCCCCGCCGGCCTTGCTCTTCACGGCGTAGAGCCGGGCGGACTCGTAGCTTTCCGTGACGTAGACGCCGTAGCCGAACTTGCATTTTCCGTCGCCCTCGAGCGCATGGCCGAGAGAAAACCGGCCGAACGGCGCGGCCGACGTGCCGTGGTAGAAGACGGACGCCTCCGGCGCTTTCATCAGGGAGGATTTTGACATGGCGACTGTTTCCGCAGGTGGGGAGAACGGAACGGAATGCTACCAGAACCGAAGCGGAAAGTCCAACCACCCGCGCCGTGGCGGAGCCTCGCCACGGCGCGCGCGGGGCCGCTACCCAAACACGTCGCGGAAGGGCTTCACGTTGCCCTCGCCGCGGGCGTTGTGGTCGTCGATGACGGAGAAGACGACGCGGCCGAACGCGGCGCGGAACTCCGGGGCGGCGAGCTCGTCGCGGAAGAGCTCGGCCATGTGGCGCGGCGGGTTGCGGAATGCGCCGCACCCGAACGCCGAGAGGACGAGCGCCCGCTGCCCGTTCTCGCGGGCGATGCGGAGAATGGCGCGAATCTTGCGCCGCGTCGCCGCCTCCATCGCGGGCGTCAGGCGTCCGCGAAGAGCTCGTCCGCGCCGACGATGAAATCGAAGAAGCCCTCTTCCCGGACGGCGGGGGAGAGTTCGCCCGCGTAGACGAGGGCCGTGCGGACGGACAGACCCTTGGCGAGACGGAGCCGCGACAGCTTTTCCGCGACCTCGTCCGCGATACCGCGGCCGATTTCGCGGCGGCGCTTGATCTCGACGACGCAGACCGACCGCTTCGACTGGACGAGCAGGTCGATCTGGCATCCCTTCGCGCGGTTCGTCTTCTCCTGACGGTAGGGCGCCGCCGAGAAGACGAGCGAATCGCGCAACCCGATCTTCGGGAGCAGCGCCGGGACGCGGTCGAGGACGAGATTCTCGAACTGCAGTCCCAGGATGGTCTCCCAGCCGTCGAGCCGCTCCAGCGCGCCGAAGGAGAAGAGCCCCGCCTCGATCGCCGCCTTCCGGGGCCGGACGTAGTGCAGATAGAACCGCGCGTAGTTGTCCTTCAGGCGCCAGCGTGCCTCGCGGAGCGGCAGGCCCGTCTGCGGATTGAGGTCGGCGTCCTTCGCGGCGAATCCGGCGAGCCGGAGTTCCTCGAGCGTGGCGGAAAGATGTCCGTTGACCGTTTCGCCGAGCTCGCCGGCCAGTTCGGAAACGGTCCGGCTGCCGCGGGCGAGCCCTTCGAGGACGATGCGGCGGCGCATCGCCTTCTCCCCGAATACGTCGGAGAATATCTCGTCGAACTCGCGGAAGAGGAGCCCCCCGGGCGTGAAGCAGAGCCGGCGGACGTTCTCGTCCGCGGAAAGCGCCGGCCGGATTTCCTGGAGATAGCGGGGAATCCCGCCCGTGACGGACAGGACGTCGAGCTTCTCGCCGAGGGCGATCCGCGAAGCCCGCTTCCCGAAGAACCGGTCGCAGTCCCGGAGCGGCAGTTCCGGCACCTCGAGGTCGAGGGAGTTGCGCCCCGCGAACCCCGTGTTCTTCAGGATGTTCTCGACGATCCACGCCGAGACGGAGCCGCACAGGACGAAGACCAGCCCCCGCCGCCGGGAGAACAGCCGGTCCCACGCCTTCTTCAGGTATCCCGCGAAGTCCGGATCGTATCCGCCGAGCCAGGAGATCTCGTCGAGGAGGACGACCGTCCGCCCGCCGTCCGGGAGCGCCCCGTCGAGAAGCGCGAACGCTTCGCTCCACGTCTCGACCACGACCTTCGGCAGCCGGGATTGCGCGGCGAGGTCGGCGCAGAACGCCTCGCGCTGCTTCCGGTCGTCCATGCCCGGACGCGCAGAACCGGCCGGAAAACGCAAACAAAATCGGGCAACTAATCGTCAAAATGTCATTTAGTTGCCCAAAGAAGATAGATTTTCCGGGCGACTAATCGACACAATGTCGTTTATCCGCCCCGGACCGGGCGAAGCTCGGGTGAGCCCATGTCGACGAGAAAACGCCCCTCCAGGAGCGCGACGAGCACGCGCCCGCCGAACGTCCCGATTGCGCAGTTCATGCGATGTTCGGCGTCCTTCGGGGCCGTCCCCGGTTTCTCCCCTATGCCTGCTTCCCCGTCCAGATGCGGAACTGCTCGGGCTTGAGGCCGAAGTGGCGGATCAGACGGATCGGGACGCCGGTTTCCTGCAGAAATCCGGCTTTCGTTCCGAGGGAGAGGTCGGCCCGCACGTCGCCGTTCGGCCCGAGGTAGGGGCTCGCCTTTTCCAGCTTGGCGTGTCCGCCCCTGCGGGCGAAGGGACGCCGCCCCCCCTTGAGCCGGAACGTCGGCTCGTCCGGCAGGGCCTCGAACTTGGCCGCATCGACGGTCACCAGTGTTTCGAGCAGCCGCAGGAGGAGATCGCTCCATGATTTCGACTCCCCCTTGAAAGCCCCGTCGAAGACCAGTCCGCCCGGCGACCGGATTCCGTCCAAATGTCGCTTCTCAAGCGGAATCGACGCATCGGCGGGAATGGAAACGGGCGCGATGTCCGCGGTCGGGGCGGGGGCTCCGGATTCGATCGCCTTCCGGAGCGCCTCCTGCATGTCGGCGACCGCTTTCGTCTGCGCGTTGATCTTTGCGAGCAGCGCGTCGATTTGCTCGGAGCCGGGGCCTGCGGAGGCGCCGCCGTAGAAGCGTTCCCGGACGTAGAGTTCGCGCTGGCGGCCCTTTAGGTAAAGGACCGAAGTCTGCGCGCGATACACGACGGATTCCTCGCGTCCGAGATAGACGACGTCCGGACTCGGCTTGACGGGCACCCGGACGAACCGCAGTCCCGAACCGGTCGGGTCGGGGATGGCCTCGGGCTGGCCGACGAGCGCCGCGGCCGCCGTTCCGAGGTAGCACCGCACGGCGGTCGTCAGCTTGGTCGTGAAACCGTCGAAGTCGGATTTGTAATCGTAGTTCCTATCCAGGACCTTGTCCATCATGATCGGCGCTTCGCCGAGATGGGGCAGATCGCCCTCGATTCCGGTCACGAAGCCCTTGTCGTCCACGCCCAGGTAGAGGTCGCCGCCGGCGGTGTTCATCAGCGCGGCGATCTCCTTGGCGATTTCGAACGGCTGGTCGGAATCGGGCTGGTGCGTCGTCGGGCTGAAGACGAGCGACGACTTCAGCTCCAGGGTCAGGCTCTCCTTCAGTCCGGTCTGCCCGCCCCGTGTCGGACGGGGCCGCGCGGGCGTGGCCGCCTTGGGCGCAGGCGCGGCCGGCCTGGGCGCAGGAGCGGAGGCCGTCGGGACGGCCGGAGCGGGCGGCGCGTAGTATCTCGGCGCCAGCGCGAACTCGGGCCCTTTGTCGGTCACCTCGGTGCAGACCAGTTCAATGGCCTTGTCCTTCAACTTTCGGACATCGGTCGTCGGCTTGCCGGACACCTCGACCTTGAAGCACGAGCCGTCCTCCATCCGGACATTGATGTACAAGGGGTCCTTTTTGGAGACGAACAGGACGAACGGCTTGTAGGATTTGCCTTTTTCGAAAGGCGTAAGCGTTCCGGGTGTCATGGGATTCTTTCCTCTTGGCGGAATTCTTTCGATTTCAGTTTTTCGCGATCGTGGCGACGATTTCGTCGGAGCCGAATTGAGAGCGGATGCGGGCAAAGTGACCCGGGCTGTAGCGCGAGAAAATGCGAAGCAGCGTTTTTTCGAACGATGCCGCGTCGTTGTACTTTTCGGCAAGCGTGGAGATGGTCCGCGGCGGCAATGTCAGATACTCCCGGATGTCGGTTTCCAAATCCGCTGCGAAAGCGGCGAGTTCGGGAGGAAGTTTCGGCTTGAATCTCGAGAGGTTCTGATGTGCGAGAACGATCGTCGAGTTGCCGCCCTGCTGCGGCATCTTCGTTTCCGGGGCGAACTTCTGCAGCTTCCGGTAGATTCCTTCCTTCTCGGTCTGCTTCCCGTCCTTGTCGGGCCCCGTCCAGAAGGCGGGATCGAACGGTTCGGCTTTCTTGTCGAAATCGCACTTGATTGCCTTGATTCCGTCTTCCAGGGTCCATTGCTCGATTTTTCCGGAATCCGGATTGTGGACGATGGCGAACAGCCCGGGCCCGCGGCGGCGGAAGAGGAACGTTCCGCGCGGATTTCCCGACCAGGCGGTCTTGACGCGCCCCGGAAGCTTGTCCAGTTTCTCGAGAACATCCGGATGGTTCTTCCGGAGCCAGGCCTCCTGCTTCCGCCAATCAACGCGAAGTTGCGAGAAGAGGTCCATCTGCTCCTTCTCTTCGGGGAAGAGACCAAGCCGGTCGAAGAGAGCGGATGCCGTCGGCGTTTCTTCGGCGGAGAAAATCTGCGCGTCCTCGCCGAGGAGTTCGTGGATTGCGAACATCTTCGCCTGGGCCGTCTCCTTGTTCTGGACGAGCGTCTGTCCCTTCACGGTCGGGAAGAAGTTGAAAATGTAGAGATTCTCGAACATCTTCTTGCCGATTCGATTGACGCGTCCAACACGCTGGATGACGCGCGTGGGGTTCCACGGAATGTCGTAGTTGACGACGAGCCCCGCCCGGTTGAGGTTGAACCCTTCGCTGAGCTTGTCGGTCGCGAGCAGGATGTCGTATTGGTCGATTTGGAATTGTGCCGGGACGGACGCGTCGAAATTGCTTTTTAGTTCGCCGCGCCTGTTCTTCGCGAAGTTCTCGCCACTTACGGACAGCACCCGCGAACCGAACTTGTCCGTCAGTTTCCCGTAGAGGTGCTTGAGCGTGTCGGTGTATGCCGTGAACACAATGATTTTTCGCTTCGGGCTACCCGGCTCTGGCTTGATGTCCCGGTGCTTCCCGTCAAGAACCTTGCGCAGGGCCCCCACAAGAGCTTCCGCCTTGGGGTCGTTCCGCACCAGGTCGAGATCCTTGATTTCGGCGAGAATCTTTTCGAGCAGGGCGATGTCCTCGTCGATGTCGCGGCGGAAGTCTGCGCCACGGAATCGCTTGGGATCGTTCACGTTGTATTCCAGATCCCTGCTCTGCGAAGTCCGGCCCTTCCGCTCGCGGTCGGCCATGCGTTCCTTGACGAGTTTCGCGAGCAGTTCGAGCGCCTCGCCTTCGTCGTCAAGCGCGAGGACTTTCTCCTGGATGTCGCGCGCATAGACGTAGTATCCGAGTCTGTCCACCATCTTCTTCACGTTCTTCAGGAAAGAGAGCATGTTTTCGATGGATTTTTCGAACGCCCCGAAGGAACTTTCGAAACGGAGGACGAGAATGTTGAGAAGTATCTTGTAGATGTTCTGCTGCGAGTTGTCCTGGTCGTTCTGGTTCGTTTCGTAGGCGTAGGGACGGTAAGCGGCGCCGTGGAACGTCCCGTCCTTCCCGAACCAGTCATTCACCACGCGGTCGTAGAAGGCGTTCTGCGCTTCCGTGAGTTCGAAGAACTGTGACTTGGGCTCTTTCACCTCCGAAAGCTCGGTCACTTCCTTGCTGTACACCGGGTCGGCCTTGAGGTCGAGACGGTTGCGGCGGATCACGACTTTCTCCATGATCTGCCGCATGGCTTTCGTAATCCGTTTTCCGTAGCGGTCCGCCGCTTGGCGAACCAGCTTCAGGTCCGCGCCCTGGCCGGTCTTCACTCCCGAAATGCCGCAGGCCGCGAGGGCCGCTTCGATTTCGGCCCAGTTTTTCCGGACAATGGCCTTGCGGAGCCGGAGCAGGTTGGCGAATTCCGAAGAAAGCTGCCGGAACCGGCCGTCCAGGTCTCCGCCCGGAACGAACGGCGAATTCTTTCCGGGCGAAAAGAGCGTGAGAAGCGCCGCCAGGTCTTCCGGTCGGTTGTTGAACGGCGTGGCCGAGAGCAACAGGACGTCCCGTCCCGCGCAGATTTGCGCGAGCTTTTCGTAACCCGCCGTCGCCCGCGACCGGAACCAGTGCGCTTCGTCCACGACTACGAGATCGAAGTCGGGGTCACGCCCGAGCATGTCGAGTATGTCGTCGAGCTTGCCGCGCGAACAGACCGCCCAGTCGTGCAGGCCGAATTTCGCCACGTATTCCCACCAGCCGGAATCCTTCGCGGTTTCGTCGCCGACGAGTCCGGGCGGGCAGATGACGAGCCCCCGTTTGCGCGAGAGAGCACCGAGAAGGCTGGCGATTACGGTCTTGCCGAGACCCACGACGTCCGCGAGGATGCAACCGTGCCAGGCGTCCAACTTCGCGAGAGCCTGGGCCACTGCGTCGAGCTGGTATTGCATCTTCTTCATGCCGGCATTTTTCAAAAGCTCCTCCGCCCGCGCCGTGTTCAGCGTTTTCGTCTGATTGTCCACATAGGCGCGGAGAACGAGCAGATAGGCCTCGTAAGGCGTTATTTCGGAGACAATCGACTCCGTGGTCAGAATGTCGAGGATCCGATTTTTTGTTGCGGAATCTTCCGTGAGATGAATCGCATCCTTCCACAGCCCGTCGAAATAGCTCTGCGCGTCCGTTGCGCCCCACTGCAGCATTCCGACGTTGAACTCGTCCCGCAACGCCAGCCCCGCCTCCGAGAAGTTGCTGCTTCCCG
Source organism: uncultured Verrucomicrobiota bacterium (assembly GCA_947169825.1). Classification (GTDB taxonomy): domain Bacteria; phylum Verrucomicrobiota; class Kiritimatiellia; order RFP12; family UBA3636; genus UBA3636. The sequence continues at coordinate 11,910 of CAMVRE010000006.1, forward strand.
TGACCCAGAACGTGCCTGCGCCAGGAACGACCTGCCGGTCCTGCGACAAATGGAAAAGATAGAGCTTGGCGTGGTTCGGGTCCCTCGTGCGGCGCATCTTGAGCCGACCGTTCCGAAGAAGATCCACGAACAGGGAAAAGCGCTCGTGGAACTTGGCCGTGTCGAACATTTCCGACCCCATGGCCTTGCGAAGCGAGGCAAGGTAGGATTCGAGAATCTCGTCGGGCGAGGCATCATCGGCGCTCTTCCCGGCTATTTCCACGACCTTGCCGCACACGGGCTCCGCCTCCATGCCGACCAGAACCCTAAGCTGTACTTTCGGATTGTCGCGCAAGGTGTCGGCCAGGAGCTTGAAGCCAGAAAAGTAGAAGAACCCCACGAGTATGTCGATTTCGTCGCAGTTCGGGACGAGTCCGTTGAAAACGTCCGCCACCTTCGGAGTGTTGGCCTTGGGGTCGATTTCGTTGGGTGCCGGATTCAGGTTGTTGGTAATGAACATTTTGAATTCCTCGATGGATTGCGGTTGTTTTGTTGTCGGGGTGAAAACGTGTTGAATTCAGTCGGTTCCGGAAATTGATTCTCACATGTCTTCCTACTCCAAATAGTCATCCTCGTCCGGAGCTGGCGAATGCGATCCTTTCGCCTTGGAGGTCTTGCCATTTGAGCCGGGTCTTGAGACTCCCTCAGCATTGCGTGAATCTGTTTCCGCGTCCCGCCCTTCGACAATATCGATTTCGGGTTGCGTCAGACCGTAAAGCTTGTAGACGATTTGGTCGATGTCCTTCTCCAATGCCGCCGTGTCCGCGGAGGGATTCTCCTTCTTTGTCGCGAGAATGCGATCGACAAGAGATTCAATCTTTCGCATTTCGGAAGCAGGAGGGGCGGGAGGAAAAGGCAAGGAATTAAGTTCGCCGGAGGAAACATGTGTGTTGCTGTTGAAAAGGCGAAACCAATAATCCATAAAGTGGGAATTTATACATCCGAGAAGATACAAACCTTGATTTTTTGTATCAACTTTGAAAACATTGGTACTGTTTTCGGTTACTATTGGAAATTTTTCTTGGTGCGAATCAATCAACGTGGCGATAATCCTCCAAGGCTGCTCGACGGCAGTCGTCCGTTGCGTAACCAAAGCAATTCCGTCAAAGCGCGGCGCTTCGTTCGAATTAATGAATGCGCTGTCGGCTCTTCGTGCAGGGGGCGCAAGGAAATAGCGTTGCACGTTTTCCCCGAAAAGCATTCTGGCGGAATTATTGGTCGGCGAACTCGAAAGCCACCGTTTGTATTTGTTCCATTCGATGCTTCCGGTGACAAAACCGAGGGGATTCTTGCATTCGGACATAATTCTTCTGGCAACGATATAGTCCGTTTCGTTGTCGGATGCCAAAATCCTGCCATCGGGCATGATGATGTTTTGTTTCGGGCAAGAGTAGAATTGCAGGTGGTCGAGATCGGATTTCGTCCGGACGATTCCGGTCTCCGCGGTTCCGTTTCCTTCCCGGTACCAGAAGGAAACAACCACGGACTGAAGTACGCCTTCAAAGGTGTCAGTCCGATTCTCGATGTTTACGATTTTGCAAGAGTCGTAGGCGGGAACGATTTGTTTTCTCGTTGCGGCCAGATAGGCGTCCCCGAGCAGTGTTTTCGGATGAATGTACGAAAGCATGCCTGTCTTAGAAGTCAATCGCGTCGAGACGGCAAAGAAGAGTTGGTAGATGTTTACTCGCCCCGACTTGTAGTCGGGGTAAAGGGTTTCGTATGTTCCTTTCAGATCGTTATTTTTCTTGATGACGAAATACGGCGGATTCCCGATGACGATGTCGAAACCGTCCCTGACGTCGAACATCCAGTCCGGGTCGAAGAAGCCGGCGGAGGCGTTCTGGTCGTAGGGGTCCCACGCGGCGACCATGGCGGAGAGACGCTCGACGTTCGAGTTCCCGGCGGCGCGGTTCTTCTTCGCGTTCTCGCGGTCGATTTCGCGGCGGCAGTTGGCCATGCAGGTTTCGAGACGGCGGCGTTTCTCCTCGTTGGCGTCGAACCGCTCGAGCGAGACCTCCTGCGCCGGCGGGTCGCCGAAGAGCGCGTCCTGCACGGGCTTGCGGCGTTCTTCCCACCTGGGCTCCCGGACGGATTCCCATTCGCCTTCGAGCCGCCCGAGCAGTTCGGTCGCCCGGCGAATGCGGTCCCCGTCGGGCGTGCAGAGGGAGTCGGAGACGGCGGCGGCGATTTCGGCGCGTTTGGCCTTTTCCTTTTCCTGGTACTTTCGCTTGGTCTTCCAGCCGCGCGCCTGGAAGATGGCGTGGCGGATTTCGCGCAGGTCGGTGCGGAGCTTGGGGATTTTGCCTCCGCTGAAATCGAATTCGCCGCCGACGTCGGGAAGCGGCAGGAGGGTGTTGGCGCAAACGAACTTGCTTTCCAGGTTGGGAAGAGCGACGAACGCCTCCGAAAGCGGCGTTCCGTCCGGCGGGTCGGGCTGGTCGCAGAGAAGCGAAATGTAGAAGCGCAGTTTTGAAATCTGGGCGGCGATGGGCTGGATGTCCACGCCGTAGATGCAGTTCTCGATGATCCAGAGCTTGCGCGCGTAGTCGAGGTTGACCTTCTGCTCGGAGAACATCTTGTCGAGGTCGGCGAAGCGCTTCTGCTTCTCCGCGGGGTCGTCGATCGTCTCGGCCGAGAGGCGGAACTGATCCTCCTTATAGCGGCGCTGGATGCGCGTCAGGATGGCGAGGCCGCTCGGGTCGAGGACGGCAAGCAGGCGCGTCATCGCGTGGAGCATGCCCATCGGGAACGCGCCCGAGCCGCAGGCCGGGTCGAGCGAGCGGCAGTCGTAAAGCGCTTCGAGCAGCGCATTCTGCTCATCCGGCGAAAATGGAAGTTTCTTGTTGTCCTCGCCCGCGGCGGCCCGCCGGAAGAGTTCGTCCAGTTTCTTCTCGTCCGCAGCGGCGGGAACCTTGGCGCGGAGGTGGGCGCGGAGGGACTGCTCCACCATGTAGTCCACGATTTCGCGCGGCGTATAGAACGACCCCGTCATCTTCCGGGCGGCTTCCTGCGTTTCGTGGTTGAACGCGCCGAGGAGGTTCTCGAAGACCTTGCCGAGCAGTTCGGGGTCGAGCGCGACGTCACCGTCGTTTGTCGCATTCTCGTCGATCGTGAAATCGTAGGCGGCGAGGAGATTCAGGAGTCCTTCGTGTCCTTCCTCGTCGGAGCCGTCTCCGAAGAAGAGCGCGTTCGGGAGAACCGCCTGGCATTTCTCGTTGCGGCTGAATCCGTCGAGATAGACGTCGTCGTCCGGATTGCCGGATTCGGCCTTCGGGTCGAGACAGTCGAAGAGCGCGCAGTTGAGGAACGGAATGTCGCGGAGGAGGCTCTTCCTAGAGGAATCCTTCGAGAAGAAAACGTCCGGGTCCCGGAACGCCTCGCGGAAGCGGTAGCGGTTGCGGACGTCGTGGTCGGAGGCATGGCCGTGGTAGGGTGTCTGCGCCCACGTGCGCTCGTCCGGCGGGACGTTGAGCGTCGCGAAAAAGAGGTTCTGGAGAACGGCTCGGTAGTAGGACGTTCCGTTCTTCCCGTCCAGGGACTCGGGTTTGAAGTCCCGGAGGTTCGTTTCGGCCCAGCTCCGGGCGAACGGTTCGTCGGGGACGAGACCGCGTTCGCGGACGAACCAGACGAAGAGCAGCCGGGTGATCAGGCGGATGACCGCCTCCTGGATCTTCGTGCGGTCGTCCGTTTCGTCGCCGATCCGATTCGGAAAGGAAACGCCGGTTTCGGGCGCGCAGGCCCACTCGTACCACTTGAACAGGTGTTCGTAGAAATCCTTGGTGAGCTGTTCGACGGAAAAGGCCTTTTCGAGCGCCTCGAAGGAAGGAACCGGATCTCCGAGGCGTTTGCGCATCGTGTTGCAGCGCCTGTCCGCGCGGCAGAAGAACGAGTGGCGGCGGGCGTCCGACCATTTCTTGGTCCGGCGGTCCACGCGGGCGGTCACGAACGAGATCCGGAAATTGCCGTCCGCGTCGTAGAAGAAGAACAGTCCCTGCGTGCAAAGCCCATCAATGCCAGCGGGCGGGTTGTCAAGTGCGACTTGGACGATCTTCTTGGCATAATCGAACTGGACGAGACGGGACGTGCGTTCGGCTAGTGGCCGGTTCATCAGGACCGACGCGACGACAAGCGGACGGTTTTCGCCGGTCTTGTCCGGAAGCGTTTTCACGAAACCGAGAATCTGGGCCGAATCGAAATAGTCTTTTTCGTTTCGGTTGCTGAAAGCGGGGGCGGCGATCGTAAGCCCCGGCGCGAACGACGAAAACTTGCGTTGCAGCCAACTGACGGCTTGTTCGTACGAATAGTTTTCGATGAGGGCGGCGAGGGCGTCCCGGGCGGCGTTGTCGATGGTCGTGGCGGCAGAACGGGCGGTACGGCGGGGCATGGCTGAATCGGGGAGCGGGAGTGACAATTACGCGACGAAGACGTTGCGGTTGTGCCAGTCGAGGAGGTCGCGGGCGGGAGCTAGGGAAGAGTCGGAGGGAATGTCGATGCGGTGGCCGTCGAGGGTGCGGTAGACGGCGCCGCCGGAGTAGAGATCGGGAATGGCGCGGGCGATGCGGACGCGGAGATCGTCGGCGCCGACGGTAAGATAGCCGCGGGAGAAGAGCGCTCCGAGATCGGCGCGGAGGAAGAGGCCGTTGGGAACGATGTTTTCGCCGCCGGCGGAAACGGGCTTGATGTGCGCCGCGACGAGCGCGGGCACGGCGTCCATGCCGGTGACGGCGCAGCGCTTCCCGTAGGACTCCGCCACGAGCAGGCGGAACATTCCGGAACCCGGGGCGAGCCGGACGGCAGGGGCCGGCGAACCGGCCGGCGGCTCGACGGCGAGTTCGTCACGTCCGAGCGCGCGGAGGCGGAGCATGACCTTCTCGTAGAGCGCCGCGCCGATTTCGTCCGCCGTGTCGTATCCCTTTCTCGACACGATGGCGTCCTTCCAGTCCGCCGGCGAATCGATCCAGTCCTTTTCGTCGAAGTAGAACGTCTGCTCAAGGATCGTGCAGCCGATGGGCGAGGTTTCGTCGCCCGCCTTCCCGTTGGAGGCGCGGTAGTCCATGATCCGCTTCTTCATCGCCGGGAGCGAAGGGCATCCGTTCTCGTCGCCGAAGGCGCTCCAGGCCAGCTCCATCGGAAGCTTTTCGTAACGGACGAAGAATCCGCCGCCGGCGATCTTTCCGCCGTCCCGCTTGTGGAGTTTGAAGAGAAACAGGCCGCCGGGCGGGAGCGCCTTGAAGTCGTTGCCGCCTCCGGGCTGCCAGAAGTTGACTTCCGTGGCTCCGGCCGCCTTGAGGTACCGGAACCAGTTCATGTCCGTGATGCCAACGTTGAATTTCATGGTTTTCCGTATCGTGCTGCGATGGCGGGATTGTACCGGCACGGAGGAAGGTCAGTCGATCAGGCCGGTGAAGCCGTAGTCGTGGAGGATGCGGTAGACGTAGACCGACATGTCGGGGGTCTGCCGGAGAATCGTCTTGGCGATGCGCTTGATGTCCTTTTTGCTTTTCTTTTCCCCGCGCTTGACCTTTTCGACCTCTTCCACGAGGTCCTCGGTGTCGTAGTCGGGAATGCCGTAATGTGTGAAGAAGGATCCGCAGGGCATGGGGCGTCTTTCGGTTCGGAGGGGGGCGCGCGGAAGTGCACGGTTCGGGGGTTAAGTATACCACGGGGGGAGTTGGGATTCAATCGGATTCTCGCGCGGACGCGCGAGGCCGCGATTCGGGGCGGCTTCCCCCGCAAGGCGGCCGATCGACTACATCGACTACGTCGACGACATCGACGACCCGCGCACGGAAGACCGAAGGCGGAGGGTGCCGCAGGAGTCCGGGACGCACGAAGGCGCACGAAGGCCGAAGGCGGAGGTGCGACTGGAGTCCGAGGCGCCCGAAGGCGCACGAAGGCCGAGGGCCGAGGTGCGACTTGCGGCGGAGGGTAGTCGATGTCGTCGATGTCGTCGGATCGTCGACGGCCGGGGAAGGGGGCGGCTTCCCCCCGCAGAGCGGCCGGTCGACGACACGACCGAATCGACAGAATCGCCCGAAGGTCCGGCCCAGAGGGCGCAAAGCGGAAGGGGCCGGGTCGAGATGCGACGGGCGCCGGCGCAGCGATTTGCCGCGCGCGGCGCCCGCGCGAACGACTCATCCTACTACGCCTCGTCGTTGTTCTCGAGGTCGGCGACCTCTTCCTTGAAGCGGCGCTCGAGTTCGTCGGCGGCGGGGCCGGACCAGACGCCGTCCTTCCGCGTCCAGACGACGTCGCCGATCCGGACGGTCGCCGTCCCGTCGTCGCCGACGTCGGCCTCCGCCTCCTGGAAGTACTCGTCGACGAACCCGGACAGGTATTCGTCGGACTCCAGGAACTCGAGCATCGCCCCGAGGAACTCCGGCTTGGCGGCGGCGAAGTCCTCGACGGTTTCGTAACCGTCGGGGAACGGGTTCCCGAGCGGGGGCGGCGCGGCCCGGCCTTGGAGGGCGTCGTTGAACTCGCCGTTCCCGAACGCCTCGACGAGCTTCCACTCCAGCTCTTCGCAGAGCGCGGCGCAGCTGGTTTCCGAGATGTCGAGGCCGTTGGCTTTTTGCGGCCCGGCGGCGAACCAGACGTAGAGCGTCCGGCCGTCATCCGTTTTGACTTCCGCCTCCCAGCAGATCGGCATTTCCGATTCGGGCCAGAGTTCCTCCCCGAACTCGACGCAGGCGTGCTTGGTTTCTCCGAGGGTGTAGCGTTCCATGGTATTCCTTGTGTTTTTGGGTGTTTGCCGGGAGAGCGCAGGCACCATGCCGACGCTTCGTCCGGTTCGATTTTCCCTTATACCACAGAGGAGGCCGGTTTCGCGGATTATTTCGCCGGTCGCCGCATTTTCCTCGATTTCACGCTTCAGCAGCGGAAAAACGGGTTTCGAATCCGGATCGTCAACGCAAGATGTGGTCCGCAATCGAGCCGGAGACGGTTTTGAATTTCTCCACGGCGGACATCACGCTCACGCCCATGAAGTCAAAAAGCTCGTTGCGCGACTGCATGGCGGGAAGATCGGAAAGAGGAAACCAGCCCCACGGATCCATTTCGTGGTAGAAACGGAAGTCGTCGCTCGTCTGCGGTGGGGCGAGGAAGTAGATAAAGGTTTCCCAGTGGAATTCGTAGAAGAATGGAATCGATCGGTCGTAGCGGATCGAATCCACACGGCGGGCCGTGAGACGGTCGACGTCAACGTCCATTTCCTCGAAGGTTTCGCGTTTGGCCGTCGTCAGGAAGTCTCCGCCGTCGCGGGCGTCCATGCCGCCGCCGGGGAAGGACCATTTGCCCTTGCCGATGCGGAAAGGACCGATGCCATACTTTCGTTTGCCGAGGAAGACCTCATATTGGCCGTCCCTCTGCCGGAAGAATGCGATTCCCGCGCCGCGGTAGGTTTTCATGCGTGCTCTTTCGTGTCGTGTGGCGATGGCTGGATTGTACCAGACCGCCGGGCGGAAGTCACGCGTCCCCCGTTTTCGCAAGATTCTGGACGAGCGTCGAGGGCATGGTGAATCGAATTCCGAAGAAGCTCACGCTTTGTCCCGGGTCGCCCGGTTCACTTTGTCCAATGTGTACGAATCCGGCATTTGGGCGTGCGCTTCCAGCAACCAGTCGCGCTGCTGCCAATACGGAGGAGACGGGCTGTCGACGACGGCGCCAAGAGCGAAGGAATCCTTGTTTTCGTCGATCCAGTCGACGACGGCTTCCGGGGAATCGAAGACGAACGGCGAGGCGTGCTCGGCGAACATCTTCATGTCCGCCTGGCGTTCCGCAAGAAGCAGGGCGGACCATTTGGATCCGCGCCGGACAACGAGAAAGCCGAGGTCCTCGTTGATGCAGCCGATGCCGAGCCAGCCGATCTGGTCCGGAGCCCGTCCTCCAAGAAGGATCTCGTCATAGACGAACGGGAGCGGAGCGTAGGCCATGTCGCAACTTCCCTCCCCGTGGATGAATCCGCGGAGGCGGACGCACAGTTTGCCATCCATCTCCCCTTCTCCGTTTTCGATGCGGAATCCGGGGATGCAACGGTCGTTTATGCCATAGACCGACAAATGGGCTTGTTCGAAATGGTATTCCGGACGATTCTTGTCATCGGAAGGCATGGCGGTCTGTTCTCCTTGTGCTGATGTGCGTGGCGATGGCAGGATTGTACCAGAACGGCGGGCGGAGGTCACGCGGGAAAAGGGAGGACGGAGGAGGGCGCATTCATTCGCCCACGCATTCTGCGGCTTCGTCAAGCAGGTCGGCGAGGGCGTCTGCGGCGGGGCCGGTCCATTTGCCGTCGGGACCTCGGGTCCACGTGACGCCGTTGCGGACGATCCGGACGGTGCCGTCTTCCCCTCTTTCCGATTCGTCGTTCATATACGGATCGTCGTAAAACCTGTCGAAGAAGTATTCGTCGCCGGCGTCCGCGAGGATATCGATGAGCGCGGGGACGAATTCGGGATGCACGTCGGCGAACGCGGCGAGGGACTCATATCCGCAGGGAAGGGAATCCTCGACGCAGGGAAGGTTGTGGCCCCCGGACTCCGCGCACTCCCGGAAGCACTTGTCCAGCTCCCGGCATTCCTTGATGCAGCTCTTCTCCGTGACATCGACGGAGTGCTCCTCGCCCGCGTCGAGCAGCCAGACGTAGAGCCGTTTGCCGTCGTTCGTCCGCACCGTCTTCTCGTAGCAGTGCGGGACGGGCGCAATGTCGCAGATTTGTTCGATGGCCGAGGCGGCGAATTCCCGGGTTTTTCCGATTCTCATGCGTTTCCTTTCCTGCCGCCGCGCGGACGCGCGCGGTTCGGGAGTTAAGTATACCACGGGGGGATGTGGGATTCAATCGGTTTCTCGCGCGGATGCGCGCGGCCGCGGTGCGGGGCGGCTTCCCCGCAAGGCGGCGGGTCGACGACATCGACTACGTCGACGACATCGACGACCCGCGCACGGAAGGCCGAGGGCGGAGGGTGCGACTGGATTCCGGGACGCCCGAAGGCGCACGGAAGGCCGAAGGCGGAGGGTGCGCCTTGCGGCGGAGGGTAGTCGATGTCGTCGATGTTGTCGGGTAGTCGACGGCCGGGGAAGGGGGAAACTTCCCCGCCAATCGGCCGGTCGACGACATCGTCGACGGCCGGGGAAGGGGGGGCGGCTTCCCCCGCAAGGCGGCCTCACGGAATCGGGCGCGTCCCGCGGCAGCCCTCGGAATACGCCGAACAACCCCAGAAGGCTTCGCCCGTGTCCCGTTTCTTCCGTTTTCGCATCGGCTTTCCGCATTTCGGGCAAAGCGGGACGTCTTCGGGCGTGGATTCCGTCCGCTGGCGGGCCCGCTCCTCCAGACGAACCGCGGTCATCCGTTCGCGGAGTCCGCCCGTTTTCGCGAACGATTCGCCCAGCGACCGAATCTGGTTCTGGAGAACCTGCATGGCGCGTCGGACCAGGACCAGCAGGCAGTTGGCGCGGACGCACGGATCCGGATCGTCGAGCCAGCGGGCGAACTTCGCCCGCTGGGTCCTTGCGTGGACGGCCGAATCGCGGACGATGTCGTCTCCCCGCGGCATCGGATCGAGAACCACGGACAACGCGCCGGCCGCTTCGTCCTTCGTCCAGGGCAGCCGGTTCGAGAAGGCGAGCCACATCTCGTAGTCGCCGAGCAGCTCGGCCAGGCTCGCGCGTGCGACGCCGAGCAGCCGCAGCTCGGTCTCCTTGGCCGTCGCCGCGTTTTCCGACCCTTCGATGAGATTCGCCCGGCCGGATCGCGCCGCTTGGGTCATCTGATCGAACCAGCGGCCTTTCGGGTCGTTCCGTTGATCGAGGAAGTCCTGACAGAATCGCCAGGTCTCGATCTGGACGATCGTTGCGAGCGTGAAGGAATCCAGCCGGCGGTATCCGCCGACCGGCGAGGAGAAGAGCTTGGGGGAAGGGGGATTCATGGGGCGGAGTCTAGCAGAGGAAAATCGAGGCCGCAACCGGGGGCGGCTTCCCCCGCAAGGCGGCGGGTCGACTACATCGACTACGTCGACGACATCGACGACCCGCGCACGGAAGGCCGAAGGCGGAGGGTGCGACTGGAGTCCGGGACGTCCGAGGACGCACGGAATGCCGAAGGCGAAGGGTGCGACTTGCGGCGGAGGGTAGTTGATGTCGTCGATGTCGTCGATGTCGTCGGATCGTCGAAGGCCGGGGAAGGGGGCGGCTTCCCCCGCATGGCGGCGGGGTGTGCGCGAAAGAAAAAAGCCCGGCGGACGGCTTGCGCCGCCCACCGGTGAAACGGGGCCGGGTCCGAGGCGGGACCTGACAAGGTTTAAGGAACAATGATTGAGGCGTGAAGAGTAAGTCCTTGCGGTTTGCGCCTTAGTCCCCCTGAGGAGGTCCATTGCCGGTATCGATGCCGATGTTTTTCCGGGTGATCGCCCGGAGGCCCGTCCGTCGCCGGCCCGTTTCGGAAGGACGGTCTAGCCGTCCAGATTGTCGGGAAGCGTCACCTTCGTCCGGATGTTGTATTCGTCCAGCCTGTCCTGCAGGACGTCGGCGCGCGCCTGCAGTTCGCCGCGCTTCTCCAGGAGGGTCGACTTGTCCAGCGCCACGTCCCACTCGACGACGGACCGGGAGGAGCCGAAGCGCCCCTCCAGAATCTCCAGGTCGTCGTCGGCGGGGACCTCCCGGAAGAACGTCAGGAGGGACTTGACCTCCTCCAGCTCGACGATGGTGCCGACGATGCCGGCGTTGGCCTCGGCGATGGCCGTCTTGACGGCAATCAGCTGCTCGGACAGGCGCTCCGCTTCCGCCGCCAGGTCCGTCGGCGACAGCGCGCGCGGAGAATCCTTGATTTTGCGGTTCTCCTTCTTGACCAGTTCCTGCACGTGGTGCAGGCGTCCCGCGATGCGGTTCTTTTCCTTGAGTGCTCGGGCAAGCGTGGTTTTCATGGTTGGGTGGTTGGGTGGTTGGATGGTTAGATGGTTAGGTGGTTAGGTGGTTGTAGCGTTGATGGGAAGAGCATACCGCGGAGAGGATGCGTTTTCACCCCTGCGCAAAAAATTATCCGGATCCGCGCGGCGTGGCGGGGTGCGCACCCCGCCACGCCGCCGCGGAGGGCGGCGTCAGGCGGCTGGTGGACGGAACCACCGGCCGCGTTTGGGCGCGGGAAGGGCGGAGCGGAAGGATTCTTCGCGGCGCCTTTCGCGGAGGAACGCCTTCCATTCGCCTTCGGGGACGAGGCGGCGCCATTCGGGGCGCCAGGCCCATTCGGGATTCGTCGAGAGGAGCCGGATCCAATCCTCGGCGCCAAGCTTCCCCCACTCGCAGGCGGCGCCGTCTTCCGGGTGGGCGCGGAGCCACTCCACCCAGCCGGCGCCGGTGTCCGGCGCCGGGGCGGGGCTCTCCGACTTCCCTTCCGTGGACGGGGACGGAACCTTGTCCCGGCGGAAGAAGAAAGGAGGCGGATCGTCGTCGTCGCCATCTTCGCATTCCCGCCGGCGTTTCCGGATGAGATTCCTGATGAACGGCAGCTTCCGGAACCTGTCGTCTTCTTCGATGTTCCGGTGAATGTCCTCCCAGTTCCTCCGAAGGGAGGCCCGGATGTACGGATGGTCAATCAAGTTCGGGAGCCAGTCGAGGAGAAGGGCGAGTCCGATGTGCGGCTCCAGCTTCCGGAAGGTGTCCTCCGTCATCCCGTCGAGTAGTCCGGGTTGTTCGATGAGAAGGACGGTGAGATATCCCGTTTCGGCGATTTGCGCCAGATCCACGGGGATGGTTTTCGCGAATTCCGGCTTGGACCGGAGCAGCATCGCGATTTCGCTGGTGGACAGCAGATCCCACCGGAAACCCGGGTGGTGCTCCAGTTCGGGGTGGAAGGAAAGCAGGATCCGCCAGTCCCCGGCGTCGAAACGGGACACGGGGCACATCGGGGCCAGGTTGGCGTCGTAGAGAAGGGCTGCCCGCCAGAAGTCGCCGGAGCCCTCCTCGACGACGCCGCGGCGAGTGGCGTAGGACGGGTCGGCGGCGACGGCGCGGGAGGCTTCGCGGAGCGGGTGATAGCGCCAGGACAGGTCGCTGAGCGGTTCGTCTTCCGGCGCGGGGAGCGGGGCCAGCGGGACGCCGGGGGGCACGGCGAAGAGGCTCTGCATCCGGAGGTATTCCCCGTCGGAATAGAGGCCTTCGTTTTGCAGGCTTCCCCTGGAGTTGTATTCGGCTTCCAGGTCGTTGATTTCGTCAAACCACTCGGAATACTTCGGCGAATGCGCGATTTCACCCATGTCCATGATACGCGATGGCCGCAGCCACGTGGAGGCTTCGCGAAGGCCGGCTTTCTCCATCGGGTCGTTGGCCATCCGGAGGCCGGAAGGCCATCCCTGTTCGTCGGGGACGAAATGGTTGGTCGCGTAGCTCCAATCCATCGCCGAAAGATACAGGCCGCGTTTCGCGGCGGTGGCGGCGAGGAGCGCGAGGAGGGCTTCTTCGCCGGCGTGTCCGAGGCCGAGGCCGGTTCCCCGGCGATGGCCGGCGAAAAGGTCCTGGAGGACTCCCCAGTCCTCCGGATGTTCCCGGATGGCCTCCGCGGCGCAGTCGCCGTCGTCGGGGCCGTTGACGACGGCGACGCGGATGCCGTGGCTCCAGATCCAGGACAGACGGAGGCCGTCGGCGTCGGCGAAGAGCCGGCGGCAGTCGCCAAGCGTGACGGTTCCCATGTCGCCGTCGTGGCGGAACCAGCCGCCGAGGAATCCTTCCTGCATCGGGAAGTATTCCTTGTCCCGCCTTTCCAGGAACCGGCAGAAGCGGAACACGTATGGGCGGAGCCCGGGACGGGACTCCACCAGGTCGTCGAGGTTGCGGATGAACGCGGCGATGGCCGGTTTGACGGCTTCCGCGATGCAGGGCGGGGTTTTGAGGTCTTCGTCATTCATGGTTTGTGCATCTCCGAGCGGCCGAGCCGCCTGGAGGCGCGAAACCATGTGTCCGGAAGGAAATCGAATTCATCGCGGGCAAAGTATATCGGCGAGATCCAAAAATGTTAACGAAAATTCGACAATAATTGCATTTTCCTCGAATTATCGCTCCAGAGTCGCGGTTGATGACCTTGTCGGCGCGGGTCGTGGAGACGCCGAAGTCCTTCCCCACCTCGCGGAGGGCGCAGCCGCCTCCAAAACAACTGCGGAGCATGGCTCTGCGGTCTCTGCGCTCTCTGCGTGTGACAAAAGAAATTCCGGTGGATTCATAGGATCCACCGGCCCGGGTTGTCGGCGCGCGGATGTGCCGCGCTTGGTTCGGGATTTCGCGAAAACCCGGCCTGCGGCGGCGAAGGCCGCCGCACGAAATCCCGGAGCGAAAACCCGGAACAGGCGGCGCGAGCGCCGCCGGCCGAAAACCCGGAAACCCGGAATGGCGCGCGGCGCGCCCTCCGCGTGTTCAGGCGCCGCGGAAGGCAGCCGCGACGCAATCGTAGCGCGGGGCGGCGAGCTTGCGGCGGATGGTGTCCTCCGGGTCGACCCCGGAGAGCATGTCGAGGATGTTTTGCGAGAAGCCGCTGGCGAGGACGAGGCCGTTGCCGTTCTCCTGGAGAGGAACGCCGCCGGTGCGGGACGCGACGTTCCAGAAGACGATTTTCGGGAGGTCGTAGCCTTTCTCCTTCCATTCCCGACGGATGGTCTCGAAGAGGATTTCCCGGCCGGCCTTGGAGGCCTCGCCGTCTTCGTCTTCTTCCTCGTCGTCGGCGAAACAACACCCTCTGGCTTCGTCGAACTCCATGTCGCTGATGATGACGACGGCGGGGACTTTCTCCTGCGGAATCCCGTTTTCCGAAACGGCGTCGAGGACGAGGCGCATGGTTTCCTCGACATCCGTGTTGGCGCATTCGTCCTCCCCGTAGGTGCGGACGAGTTTCTCGCGGAGCGTGGCGCAACCGGAGAGGTCGACGAGGCGCGGGAGCTGCGAGAAGGAGATGAAGCGGTTCGCGAAGGGGCCCTCGAGGTGTTCCGACGCGAGGATCGCCAAGGACGTGGCGACGTCGAGAGCCGTGGCCCGGCCACCGGAGACCGGCGTCGTCATGGAGCCCGAGCCGTCGCGGACGACGATGGCGTTGCCGAGGATTCCATTCGGGACGGGGAGCGCCTTCCACTGCGCTTCGAGGAGGGGATCCTCCTCGAAATCCTCCGGATACGCCAAAACGGGGCCGTGGTAGGCGGCGACGATTTCGTAGGGATAGAGGGCGCCGGCGTTGACCTTGGAAGTTCCTTTTTCGAGGCCGGCGAGATACGCCTTGTAGCGCTCCGGGTCGTGGGCGAAGAACGCATTGCGGTAGCGGAGGGCCGCCTTGGACGGAACGGCGCCGTAGTCGACGGCGCCCCACTCGCCGGCGCACATGGATCTCTCCGTCACGCGGAGGCGGGCGCGGAGCGCCGAAAGCTTCCGGCGATAGTCCGCGGGGCGGAGACGGAAGCACGAGAACGCGAGTTCCTTCGCGAGGGACTCCTGCTTCGCCGAGACCCCGCGGACCGACGGGAGCCACTTCGCGAGGAGGGACGGTCTTCCGTCGGGGGCGGCGAGGGCGCGGAGGTCTTCCTCCCACCGGCGCCGGAGAATGGCGAAGACCGCATCTCGGAGCACCGGGCGCGCGGCGGCGTCCGCGACGCCGTCGCCGAGGACGGCCCAAACGTCGTCCCACCGGCCGAATTCGGGGACGAGGGGGAGGAGCGCGGCGGCGACGCCGTCCGGCAAGCCGGCGAAGACGTCGCGGAAGAGCCCGCGCTCGCCGAGTCCGCCGCGGACGTCGCGGACGAAGAAGAGGAGGCGGAGGGCCTTCTCCCGGTTCGCGTCGAGGCACTTGCGGAACGCCGCGCGCTTCGCGTCGGCGTCCCATTGGCGCATGGACGACACCTTGAAGAAGAAGTCCGCGAAGGGGGACGGGTGCGAGGCGAAGGCCAAGGCGCCGTTTTCGGTTTCGACGAGGCCGTCGTCGCGGACGGTTCCGTTTTCTTCGTTGATGGGTTCCATTGGTTTTGAAGAGGGACGGGCAGGGTTCGGGGAGCCGCTTCGTGCAGTTTGGATTGCTGGAAGAACCCTTCTTTCGGGATCGGGGGTGAAAGGCCGAGCGGCGTTCGGCCTCCCCGATCGCGATACCCGCTTTGATCGTTATGTTTCCATTCTACCCGGGGACGCGCCTCGTTTTCACCCCCGCGCCCTACGCCGCCGCCCGGAGGCGGAGGAGGGCGCGGTTGATGACCTTGTCGGCGCGGGTCGTGGAGACGCCGAAGGCCTTCCCCACCTCGCGGAGGGTCGCCGGGACGCCGGTGGCGATGCCGAAGCGCATCTCCACCATCGCCCGGTCGCGGGCGGGGAGGGTCGCGAGGAGGCGGCGGGCGTATTCGCGGAGCGAGGAGAGGTCCGCCGCCTCCGACGGGTCCGCGGCGCCCTCGTCCGCGTAGAGGTCGTGGCCGGTGGCCTCGCCATCCTCCCCCACCGGGGCGTCGAGGGAGATGTGCGTGTAGGTCTCGCGCCACTTCCGGGCCGCCTCGCCGACGGTCTTGCGAATCCACGGCATCGCGTAGGTGGAGAACTTGTTGCCGAGTTCCGGCCGGAACCCGTCCGCGGCCCGCTGGAGGCCGGGCACGCCGGCCTGGACGAGGTCGCGGCGGAGCTCCTCCTGCACGCCCGCCGGCTCCTCGCCGGCCCACTTCGCCGCCTGGCGGTGCGCTTCCGCGCGCACCAGGTTGAGATTGTCCGCCACGAGGCGGCGGACGGCCTCTTCGTCGCGCGAGGCGACGGTATCGTATGTCTTGCTCATGTTGTTTGTTCCTCGAAGGACTTCTGGACGCATGTCCGGCGTTCGGCCGGAGGGGCACCGTGGGGATGAGACCTCGGTTGCCGGATCGATTACTTCCGATCTCTCTGCATGCTTTCGCCTTGTTCGTATGTGTGGGTGTTGCGGTTGTTGTTTGGTTGTTTGGCCTTGCCGCTCGAAAGAGACATCGGGGCGACGGCTAAAGTATACCACGAAGAAATGAAAATGTCAACATAAATCTAACAAAAAGTTATCAACAGGCGGATCCGGCGTGCGGCTTGCCCGCCGCGAGCGCACACAGGCTTTCGTCGCGGAGGTCCTTCGGGACGGGGAGCCCGAGCCGGTCGGTCTGGCCCAGGAGGCCGCGGAGGGCCCGTTCCGCGTGCGCGCGGTCCTCCGCGGGGGACGGAGATCCCGCGAGGGCTGCGATGCAGTCGTCGAGGGCGGCGTCGAATTCCGCGTCCCCGACGGGGAACTCGATGGAATCCGTGATCTTCGCGATGAAATGGAGCACAATGTCTGCGGGGTTGTCGCCCGCCGGGGCGAATGTATGGGAGCTGTCGTTCACAATCCAAGCATACCCGATGGGCAAATGGTTTTCAACCCCGCTTCGCAAGTCCTCCGTGGCTGGGTGCGTGACGGAGTCCCCACCCCGCCACGGAAGGCGTTGAACGGCCGCGCGCCGTATGGAAAAAACACGCGAAAATCCGCTTCCAGAGAAGCAAAAGTCGCCAATTTCACACACGGTGAAATCGAAATAAAGTCGAGGAGGGGTTGCTTTCGCTACGGGGAGTTCCGGAGTTTCGGAGCCCGGGCGTTTCCGGAATGCTCCCAGACTCCCAAACTCCCGGGAGCGGAAGCAACGGTGGATACGGAAGGTCGTTCGTCCTGAAAAGGCGGGGGCTCCAATGCCGGACAGGACGCGCGCCGTTGATGGAAGTCTACCCGCCGCATGCGGCGTTTTCAACCGGCGCCACGGGGGTCAAGACCGAAGGATGTCGGATTTCCCACACGCCTCGACGATTCGCCGAACTTCGCTCGGGCTGAACGGAAGAACCTCGGAGATGTCGATTCCGCGCGGAATGAAATCCGAACGCATCTTGGCGTTGTAATTGAGGGAATGAGTGATCGCCTCGATCGAGTGGATGTTCTGCTCGTTCCACCAAACGGCGAGATCCTCGACAAGGCGGTGCAGTTTTCCCTTGCGGAGTATGCGCAGCATCCATTCTTCCCGCCTTGCGGATTGCAGGTGTTGTTCCAATGACGGATTGTAGTCGATGCAGTTCTGCGGCCTCGCAGCGGCGGGCTGTGCCCGCCGCGCATCGGCCGATTGCTCGCGGCTTCGCCGCTCGGTGGTTGTTTTTGCGGTCATGTTCCAGAGAAGAAATAGCCCCCGTCGACGAAACCGCGCGGCACCTTCACGAGACGGTTCCTCGGGGGGCGTATCCGTTCCACGCGACAGTACCGCTAGTCGTATCCCTGAGGTAATGGAACGGACCGAAAAGTCCAACGCCCATAGTCTACCCGCCGGGCGCGGCGTTTTCAACCGGCGGCTTCGCAAGGCGTGGCGGGGTCTGTTCCCCGCCACGCCCGCATCGGCCGAGCGCTCGCGGCTTTGCCGCTTGGAGAGGACGACGGGACGACGGACTGACGTGACGACGAGAAATCGCGCCTCCTATTCCGAAGGATCGAGGATGCGTCTCCCATCGTCTTGTCGTCTCGTCGTCCTGAAACCAGGCGGCGCAGCCGCCACCAAAAACAAACTCCGCGGACTCCGCGGCTCTGCGCGAGATTCCGGAGCAGGGCTCTGCGCTCTCTGCGTGGCTAAGGCCGGTTCTTGTTGCTTTCCACAAGGGCCGCGACCTTGTCGGCCAGCGACTTGATTTCCTCGGCGGTGGCGGGGGTCCCTCCCTTGATGATGTCGGGCCAGATCTGGTAAAGATGGATGGCGGTGTCGGCCAGCCGCTCCAGGGCGGAACGGTTGTTGCGGACGAAGTTGCGCAGCCGGCCGAGGTCGCCTTCGCCCAGCTCGCCGGCCGGGCTTTCCGGGGAGAGGTTCCCGTCCAGGTCCATCCATCCCACGGAATCCGGCTTCAGCTCGTCGGACGCGTCCAGCTGGAAGGCGATCCGGTTCGCCGGGCCCCGGCGCTCGTAGGCCCGGGACTCGTCGATCCAGATTTGCATGGGAAGGAGCGTTTCCTTCTTCCATTTGACGGCCATGTCCTCCCCGATATGCCGTTCGCCTTCGTCCGGCGATTCCACGACGGCTCCCGTTCCACGCGCGCGAAGCAGAATCCACTTGCGGAACCATTCCGGTTCGTTGGCGACGTTGTCGGCGAGTTCCTTGATCTTGCGCTTGCCGAGCCGCGCGTCCAGGACGGCGAGCAGCCGGATGAAGTAGTTCTCGTGCGCGATCGCCTCCTCGATGGACAGCACGTTCAGGTACTGGTGGATGTACCCGGTGGCGGGTCTTCCCCATTCGCATGCGACCCACCCCGTTTCCCGTATGATCTCCTCGTCGGGAGGCATGGGATGTTTTCCGTATTTTTCACGGAAGAACATCGGATTCGAGCAGAACCACGGCGTTCCGTCGACGAGAATGGAGAGCACGTGCATCGTGGATCCTCCCCACCACGGCTTCTCCTTGCACTTCTTGGTCCGGTACACGTCGTAATGGTAGCTGACGCGGCCTTTGAGCCCTTCCGCGAGCCGGCTTTCCAACGCTTGCTTGGTCTTGCTCCACATTTCGTGTTCTCTTTCTTTTTCTCGTCTTCGCGGGTTGTGGCGGAATTCTGATTCGAAGGAAAATGGGGGGGCGGGAGGACAGTGGCAGACCGTTATCCGGGCATTCGGACCGGCCTAGAGCGCATAACCTCCGCCGCCCCCGGCGCGCGTCGGCTCCAATGCCGGACAGGACGCGCGCCGTTGATGGAAGTCTACCCGCCGAGCGCGGCATTTTCAACTCCCGCCTGACGGCCTCGCAGGGCGTGGCGGAAACCGCCCCGCCCGCATCGGCCGAGCGCTCGCGGCTTCGGCGGTGGCGCCTCGCAATCCCCGGCCGCGGGCCGTCGGTCCGCGAACTGCGGCTGTCCGTCCAGGAGGAACTTCCAGTCGGCGTTCCGCAGTTTCGACCAGTCGCAACGATCCGCGAACCGAGGCTGATAGCGCAGGAGGAGGGCCCAATCGGACCCCGTGAAACGGTCCCACGGACACCGGTCGGCGTATTCCGGCCGACTGGAGGCCAGCACGACGTAATCGGCGGGTTCCAGCCGGCTCCAGTCGCATCGGGATTCCAGCTCCGGGCGCTCCTCCAGAATCAGGGCCCAGTCGAAACCGGTGAACCGGGCTTCGACGGATTCCGGCAGCCTGTCGACGAAGTGCGGCTTCTTCCGCAGCAGCGACACCCAGTCCTCGGACCGGAGCCTGTCCCATTCGCACCACCGGGCGAACCGGTCGTCGGCCTGGAGCATCACGCTCCAGTCGTTCCCGTCCAGTTTCTCCCGCGGGAATGTCCCGTTTTCGGCGGCGCCGGGCGTCGTCATGGCCTTCCCGGCGCGGACCGTGAGCTCGCTGTCGGCGTCGAAATCGTAGAGCACCGCATGCAAAAACCTCACTTCCGGAAGGAACTTGTGGTCATCCGGAAAGGATTGGAAGCGCTGCACGTCGCGAGGGTCCGTGCAGGGGCTGCGGAAAACGGTGTCCGCCGGGACGGTCGTGGATTCGGTGTCGTTCATGGTCGTTTGTCTTGAAAGAGAGTGACTCAGTTCAACGTCGTTTCGACGTCCAGGACCTCCGCCGCCTCGGCGCGATTCAAAAGTCCGGCAAGGGCGCGGGTGTCGACTCCCTTGTCCCGGAAAGCCTCCAAGGTTCGCTTGCAACCCTCGTAGGCGGCGATTCCTTCGCGGATCGTGTCGGCGTTGTCGCGAAAGGCGAAGCATTCGAGGAAGTCGGCAAGGTCGGTTGTCTCTTCGCAGGCCATCGCGTCGTGGGCGATACAGAGCCAGACATCCCCGCCTTTCGGCTCGTTGCAGGACTGGTAGTTGGTGCGGTAGACGAGTTCGCCATCCATGTAGAGGGAAACATCCCAGACCTTGTGGTTGGGCGTGAACTTCCGGATGCCGGCATCCGCGTTTTCCTTCGCCTCCACCCGGAACCGCTTCACGGTTTCGGCGAGGGCTTTCCCGTTGTCGAGGGACTCGAGAGGGGGGATTTCGTGGGACATGGATGGCTTTTCCTTGGTTTGTCGAGGAAGAGGGTTGTCGGCATCATCGCAACGATGCAAAGAGACGCTAGAAGTCCTTGCGGCTAGGTCTAGGTAGTGCATGACCGCAAGGCCCTTTCGGCTACGGCAGAGGGTGGAGCCGATGGACTCGTCTAACGCCTCCCGGAACTTGAACTTGGAGTGGAACATGACGATTTTGTCCGCAAGGTCCGTCATTTGCCTCTCGGTTTCGAATTCGGATTCTGGATACCTGACAAACTCTTCCATAGCCTTCATCGGGTCGGTTTCCGCGAGGTCCATCAATTCTTTGTAGCGTTCTGTAGTCATTGTTGATTAGTTCCTTTCCAACCATAGTATATCAATCCGGTTTGAAAATGTCAGCGGAATTTTCGCGTGATTCTTGATTTTCTCGAAAACACCCTCGTAGAGGAGTGTTTCTTATGGCGGGCGTGGCGGAGTCTCCACCCCGCCACGAAGGGTATTGATCGGCCGCGCGCCATACAGCGAAAATTCACGCGAAAATCCGCTTTGGAAGAAGCAAAAGTCGCAAATTTCACGCACGGTGAAATCGAAATCGAAAGCCGCGGCGGGGTTGCTTTCGCTACGGGGAGTCCGGGAGTTTCGGAGCCGGCGTTTCGCCTGCGGCGGCGGCCTCCTCGACGGCGGCGAGGAAGATGCCGCGGGCGGAGGAGAGCAGACGCCGTCCGAGGACGGCCTCCGCGGCGCGGACGATCCGATCCTGGCGGACGCGGAGAAGGCGGAGCGGATCGATTCCGTCGCGGATGGCGCGTTTCTCGGCAAGAAAGGCCCGGTAGTCGGCGAGTGGCATCTCCCCGCGCTTGAACCGCGTCTTCGGGCTCGGTTCTCCCGGACGTCCGAGCAGCGCCGTGCGCCGGGCTTCGGCCTCGGCGACGAGGCGCTGCTCGTCGGCCAGGGCCTCCGCTCGGGCCGCGAGGGCGCGGGCGATCGCCTCCGGCGTTGTGCAGCACGCGCGAAGCCGCGCCGCCTCGACGGCGGCGGGCGGATGTCCGGTTAGCACGGGAGGCCGGACGCGCGCGGCCGCGAGCGACGCCGCCTCGAGCGGATGCGCCGGGTCGAGCAGGTCGGCGTCGCGAAGGGCGCGAAGGTGCGCGATCGCGGCGGCGAACGGAATTCCCGGCGGCGTGGCGGCGTCCGCTTCCGCGGCGCGGCGGCAGGCGTCCTGAACGGCCCAGAACCGCTTGATGCCCTCGTATCCCTCGCACTCGACGTCCGTGTCGCGGCAGAAGGGGCAGAACCGGTGAATGCGCACGATGAGATGGCTTGTGCCGCCCGCCGAGGCGTGGAGGAACAGCCGTCTGGAGCCGCAACGCCGGCAGGGTCGGTACGACGCGGGGTCGTCCCAGACGCGGAAAAGTCCGGCGAGGGTCAGCGTCCCGGAGTCGGGCGCATCGCGTTTCTGCGGCATGCGCGCACGGCCGAAGGGGCCCGCCGCCGGGCCTTCGATGCGGACGTTGGGGAGGGCGGGGTCCGCCTCGACGGCGGCGCGCGTGAAGAAGAGGGTTTCGGCGAAGTCGGAAACCATGGAGAAGGTTGGTGGTTAGTGATTAGTGGTTAGTGGTTGGGCGGAGTCCTCCACGGCTTCGAGGAAGACGCGCTTTTCGTTGGAGAGGAGGGGGCGGCCGAGCTCCTCCTCCAGCGCGGCGGAGACCTCGTCGGCGCGGATCGCGGCGTTCCATTCGGGTCTGAGATCGTCCGCGAGCTCGCGCTTGCGCTCTTGAATGGCGCGGTATTCCTCTTGCGTGATTTCGCCGCGCCACAGGCGCACCTTCGGGCCGTCCGCGCCGGGGGGCGCGCGGAGGGAGGCGAGCTCCGCGGCCACCGCCTTGCAGCCCTCCTCGTGCCGCGCGAGGACTTCATGGAGGAGCTTCCGCGCGACGGCGAGGCGTTCGGGCGTCACGAGCTCCGCGCGGATGCGGGCGTCGCGGACGGCGTCCGCGCGCCGGCGCGCCGCCTCCGCGAGGAGCGCGAGCGGGCCGTCGTTCCGGAATGGGCGGTCCGCGGCGGCCGATGCGAGCGATTCGGCCTCGAGCGGATGGGCGGGGTCGAGCAGGTCCGCGTCGCGCAGCGCGCGGAGCCGCGCCACGGCTTCCGCGAACGGAAGTCCTCCGGGCGGATCGGACGAAACCTCCCCGCGGATGGCGCGGACGGCGCGCGAGACGGGACCGAAGAGCTCCCGGCCCTTCGTAAGGCCGTCGAACCGGATTTCGTCGTTGCGGCCGCAGAACGGGCAGTGCCAGGCCGCCCGGAAATGCCAGTGGAGCATGCCGCATCCGCCGCCGTGCAGGAACAGCGCCGGGGTGCGGCAGTGCGGGCAGTCGTGCGCGACGGCCGGCTCGTTCCAGAAGCGAAGAAGCCGGGCGAACGTCAGGGGCGGGGCGTCCTTGTCCCCCTCTAACGGCCGGCCGTTGCTGCGAAGCTTCCCCCAATCCGCGAACTCGCCGGCGAGGCGGGCGCGGGCGAGGCGGCGGTCGCGCAGGACGGCGGCGCGGGTGAAGAAGAGAAGGTCGGCGAAGAATTCGCGCGTCATGGTCGGGAAGCTAGGAGATGGACCCTCCGACGACGTCGCCGTTCTCGTCCAGTTCGTACTGGCCGGCGGACCAGAGGGAGTCCTCCGCGGCGCGGGAGAGGAGCTCGAGCTCCGCGGCCGTGGCGGGCGGCTCGCCGGCGTGCGAGCAGGCCGCGACCGCAGCGGCGGCGACGGACTCCGCCACGACGGGGTCTGCCCAGTAGAACCTGTGGTTGGCGCCGCCGCGCGTGCCGGGGGGCGGGAGGACCTCGCGCTCCGAGACGTCGGGGAACGCCTCGCCGAGCGGCTCGGCGAACCAGTCCTCGGGGCTGCGGAGGGAGAGCGCGGAGACGTCGTCGGGGAGGCGGTCGCCCTTCACTTCCGGCAGGCCGGCGACGGCCTGGATGGGCGCCGCGAAGGCGTTGAAAATCCGTTCGACGGCGCCCGGGCCGAGACGTCCGCGGGCGGCGGCGGCCTCGCGGCGCTCGGGCATCCCGAAAATCGCGTGGGCGGCGAGCCTCTCCGGGCGGTTGAAGAGCCCCATCGGCGGGGCGAGCATCACGAGGGACTTCGCCTCGGGGGCGAGGGCGCGCGCGAGCGTCTCGTAGGCGATGGCGGCGCCGAAGGAGTGGCCGACGAGGACGACCGGCGCGCCGCCGGCCTCGGCGGAGGCGGCGCGGACCGCCTCCGCGACGCGGGCGCGGACGGCGTCGCCCGCGCGCCCCTCGTAGAAGTCGCGGACGAGGGCGGGCGACTGGAGCGCGAGGTCCATCGTTCCGAACGAGTCGGGGGAGCCGAGGAGGCCGTCCCAGAGGACCTCCCTCCAGAGGACGGGGGCGCCGAGGCGCGCCTCGACGTTGCGGCGCAGCGCCGCGGAGAAGCCGGGCTGGCGCCCGCCGGGATGGTTGCCGAAGCCGTGGAGGCAGACGAAGGTTTTCATTTTCATGCCTTCATTCTACCGACCCGTTCGCCGCGATTCAACCCCTTCTTGCGAAAGGTGACGGCAACTTGGCAAAGTCAACGCCCCCTCGGCCGAGCGGAGGGCCGCTACGGGAGCTTCGCGTTGCGGGCGTTCTGGCGGGCGGAGGAGGCGCGCCAGAAGGCGCGCAGGTCGGCGGCGAACTTCTCGAGGAAGGCGGTGTCGGCGCCGTTCGGGCCGAGCCGGAACGCGGCGCACGTGGCGCCGATCGGGTCGCGCGGCGACTCGTAGAGGGAGCGGTAGAGCGTCGGGAGGACGTCCTTCCACGGCTGGTTGCGCACGAGCGGCGCGCCGCGGTGGAGGAAATACATCAGCCCGTAGGCGAAGGCGTAGCTGCGCCAGGACTCGCCGCCGAAGTGGGGGGGATTGTAGAACGTCGCCTGGTCGGCGAGGAGCGTCGCACGCAGCAGCGCGGTCCAGTCGGCGTCCCGGTCCTTCGCCCATTCCTCGAGCCAGCGCGCGGCGGCCTCCTGCTCCTTCCACTCGAACGACCCGCCCGCGCCGCGGGGAACGCAGCTCTCGAAGAACTCGGCCGTCCCCTCGTTGAACCACGCCGGGATGTCGACGCCGGGCCACGCGGCGTGGAGCCACTGGTGGAAGCCCTCGTGGCGGACCGTGCTCTCCATGTGCTCCGGTCCTCCCCACTCCTTCCTGGCGGGACGGATCACGAGCTCGCGCCGGCCGCCGTCGTAGAAGCCCGCGGTCTCCGTCACGGCGAGCGCGAGCGGCGTCCCCTCGAAGTAGCGGACGAACTCGTCGTCGTTGCGGAAGAAGCGCACGACGCTCGTCGGCTCCTCGGCCTTCGGGAAGCGCGGGACGAGCGCCGCGTAGCGCGGGCGCAGCGCCTCGAGGACGCCGAGGAGGCGGTCGGCCTGGGCCGTCCCGCCGGGGACGTCGGAGAGGACGATGTAGTGCGGCGAGTCCATGTGCCACCAGTCGTCCAGCAGCTCGATCGAGGCGCGCGCGCCGGCGCGGCGGGCGTCGTCGGGGATCTCGGCGTCGGGTCGCGCGCGGGGCTTCGCCTTCGGGTCCGGCGCGACGCCCGAGAAGCGCCCGAGCGCGCGGATCGCGGCGAGGAAGCCGTTGCGCAGGGCGCGGTCCGCGCCGCCGGCGTCGGTCGCGGCGGCGGGAACGCGGAAGATCGCGACGAACCACGCGGCCTGCGCGGCGGCCTGGCCGGCGTGGTTCGGGTCGAAGCGGAACGCGTAGGCGCGCGCGGCGGGGTCGGCGAGCGGGATCTCCCAGAGCGCGGAGAGGCGCTGGCGGTTGATCGGAAGCGCGGCGGGCTCGCCGCGGAGCCCGAGCCCGGCGTAGCGCGCGGCCCAGCCGGCGAGGGCGGCGGGCTCCGCGCGCGGACCGAGCCGGAGCGCGGGATCGGCGATCGCCCGGTCGAACTCCTCGCGCGAGGCGTGGTCGTAGGGGAGGGTCGGAAACGCGAACTGCGCGCGGGCGAGCGTGAGCTCGTTGCCGGCGCGGTCGGCCCAGGTGCCGGCGGTCTGCGCGGCGCGCCAGAGCTCGACCGCGGGCGAGCGCTCGTCCTGCCAGGTGGTGCCGTCGCTGCGCGTCCAGGTGTAGGTCCCGACGGGGACGGGCTTGGCGGGCACCTGCTTCGCTCCCCGCATCGCGGGCATCGCGAGGTTCAGCGAGGCGAGCGTCGTCTCCCCGGAGAATTGCGGGAGCGGCGGCGTTGGCGCGGCGAGGACGGGGACGGCAAGCGCGAAGAAGAGGAAGGCGGCGGCTCGTGCGTTCATGCCGCCGAGTATAGCAGGGCGCACACCCGCCCGCAACGGCGGGGCCGCGGCGGCGGCGGATTGGCGGGCGGGCGGCGGTTGTGCTATCATCGCCGCCATGCAAGACGACCTCTTCTCCGCCGCCGGGGCGGCCCCCGGAGAGCCCGCCGCGAGCGCCGCCGACCCGGTCGCCGAGCGCGCCGCGTGGCTCCGCCGCGAGCTCGAGCGCCACACGGTCCTCTACTACCGCGACGCCGCGCCCGAGATCCCCGACTCCGAGTTCGACGCGATGATGCGCGAGCTCGCCGCGATCGAGGCGTCCCGCCCCGACCTGGGCGACCCCAACTCCCCCACGCGGCGCGTCGGCGGCGCGCCCTCCGAGGGCTTCGAGAAGTTCGCCCACGCCGTCCCGATGCAGTCGCTCGAGAACACCTACGACCGCGCGGACCTCGCCGACTTCGACTCGATGGTGCGCACGATCGTCGGCCTCGACGCGGTGGACTACGTCGTCGAGCCGAAGATCGACGGCCTCGCGTTCTGCGCGATCTACGAGCGGGGCGAGCTCGCCGTCGCCGCCACGCGCGGGGACGGCGAGACGGGCGACGACGTCACCGCCAACGTCCGCACGATCCGCGCCCTCCCGCTCCGCATCCCCTGCGAGGCCGAGCGCCTCGAGGCGCGCGGCGAGATCTACATGCCCAAGGCCGGCTTCCTCGCGCTCGCCGAGGAGCAGGCCGCGCGCGGCGAGGAGCCCTTCAAGAACCCGCGCAACGCCGCCGCCGGCTCGATCAAGCTCCTCGACCCGCGCGAGGTCGCGAGGCGCCCGCTCTCGGTCGTGCTCTACGGCCTCGGCGCGCTGCGCGGCGAGCCGGACCCCGCCACGCAGCACGCGCTCCTGGAGCGCCTCGCCGCGCTCGGGTTCCCCACGCAGCCGCGCACGTGGCGCTGCCGCGGGCTCGACGAGGTCCTGCGCGCGATCGACGAGCTGGAGACGCTCCGCCACGCGTTCCCGTTCGAGATGGACGGCGCCGTCGTGAAGGTCGACGACCGCTCGCTCTACGAGACGCTCGGCGCGACGGCCAAGGCGCCGCGCTGGGCGCGCGCCTACAAGTACGCGCCGGAGCGCGCCGAGACCGTCGTCGAGGCGATCACGGTGCAGGTCGGCCGCACCGGGGTCCTCACGCCCGTCGCCGAGCTGCGCGCCGTGCGGCTCTGCGGCTCGACGATCGCCCGCGCGACGCTCCACAACGAGGACGACATCCGCCGCAAGGACATCCGCATCGGCGACCACGTCCTCGTCGAGAAGGCCGGCGAGGTCATCCCCGCCATCGCCGCCGTCCTCAAGGAGAAGCGCACCGGCGCGGAGCGCGAGTTCGCGATGCCCGACCGCTGCCCCGCCTGCGGCGCGCCCGTCGCGCGCCGCGAGGGCGAGGTCGCCCTTCGCTGCACCAACTACCTCTGCCCCGCGCAGCTCGTCGAGCGCCTCGTCCACTTCGCCTCGCGCGACGCGCTCGACATCGAGGGCGTCGGCGACCGCGTCGCCGCGGCGCTCGTCGACCAGCGCCTCGTCTCGACCCCGCTCGACCTCTTCGGCGTCCCGGAGATCCTCCTCGCGACGCTCGACCTCGGCCCCGCCGCCGCCGACCCCTCGCTCCCGATCGCCGCGCCGGAGGGCGCCGCCGCGCAGGAATCGCTCTTCGGCGGCGAGGACGCCGGCCCGGCCGCGGGCGCGGGCTCCCGCCGCCTCCTCGGCGCCGCCAACGCCCGCACCATCTCCGCCGCGCTCCAGCGCGCCCGCTCGCTTCCGCTCTCGCGCTGGCTCTACGCGCTCGGCATCCCGGGCATCGGCGAGGCCGTCGCACGCGACGTCGCCGCGCACCACCGGTCGCTGCGCGACCTGGCCTCCTCCGCCCTCGTCGCCGACGCGCGCCGGCTCTACGAGCTGGAGGAGCGGCTGCCCGCGCTCTCGCCCCGCTCCCGGGAGAACCGCGACCTCGGCATCGCCGCGCGCGTCGCGAAGGCGGAGGAATACGAGCGCGTCTCGCGCGAGCTGGAGGAGCTCGGCGAGCGCCTCGTGCGAGAGGGCGTCGGCGCCAGGCTCAAGAACGGCCCGCTCGCCTACACCTGCGTCGTGAAGCCCGAGGCCGTGCGCGCGCTCGACGGCTTCTTCGGCTCCGACGCCGGCCGCGCCTTCCTCGCGGGGATGGAGAAGCTCGGCATCGACCCGGCGGGGGACTTCGGCGCGGAGAAGCGCGAGCGCCCCGAGCCGAAGGACGGCGACCCCTTCGCCGGCCGGACGATCGTCCTCACGGGCACCTTCCACGACCTCAAGCGGCGCGACCTCGCGCAGAGGCTCCAGGACCGCGGCGCCAAGGTCGCCTCGTCCGTCACCGGCGCCACCGACCTGCTCGCCATCGGCGACAGCCCCGGCGCCGACAAGACCGCCGCCGCCCGCAAGTTCGGCACCCCGACGATGGACGAGAAGTCCCTCCGCGAAGCGCTGGGGCTGCCGCCCGTCGTCGAGCAGGCATCGCTGTTCTGACCCCGTTCCGCGCTACGGGCGCGGACGGGCGCGGACGCCCTGGACGGCGAAGCGCGCGCGATGCGCGGCGAGGCGCTCCAGAAAGTCCCCGTAGTTGCGGCGTTCCGGCGGCGTCCAGAGCGTCTCCGCCAGCGCGCTCGCGCGCGGATAGGCCATGTAGTCGAGGTGGTCTCGCGTGGCGATGTATTCGGTCCAGAGCTGGCCCTGCGCGCCGAGGACGCGCCTCGCGGCCTCGGGCGGAACCGCCGTGAGGCGCGGGCTGAACGAGTAGACCTTCGAGAGCGGGATCATCCCGCCGATGGCGAGCGGCTCCTCCGCGACGGGTTCGTCCTGGTAGTAGTCGAAGTAGACGTGCGAGGTCGGCGCGAGGACGACGTCGTGTCCGGCGCGGACGGTGTCGTTCACGTAGTCCCAGCCCTTCCAGCCGACGCGCCAGCAGGCGATCGCGGCCGAGGGGTCCACGCCGCCCTCGAGGATCTCGTCCCAGCCGAGGAGACGCCGCCCGCGCGAACGGAAGAACGCGTCGAGCTTCTTCGTGAACCACGCCTGCAGCTGCTCGGGCCTCTTGAGCCCGCGCTCGGCCATGAGCTCCTGCGCGCGCCGGCTCTCCTCCCATTCGTGGCGCGGGGCCTCGTCGCCGCCGATGTGGAGGAACTTCGAGGGAAAGAGCTCCATCATCTCGGACCAGACGTCCTTGCAGAACGCGAGCGTGGACTCCTCCATGTTGAGCACGTGCTGCGAGATGCCCCAGGTCGTGCGGACCTCGGGGTGCGCCCATTCGCCGTTGCCCAGCTCCGGGTAGGAGGCGATCGCGGCGCACATGTGGCCGGGCATGTCGATCTCGGGCACCACGGTCACGCGGCGACGGGCGGCGAACGCCACGACGCGGCGGATGTCGTCCTGCGTGTAGAACCCGCCGTAGGGGATGCCGTCGAAGCGGTGCGGCCAGTCGTTCATGTGGTTGCCGACCATCGTCTCGGCGCGCTTCGACCCGACCTCCGTAAGGCGCGGATACCTGCGGATCTCGACGCGCCAGCCCTGGTCGTCCGTGAGGTGCCAGTGGAAGACGTTCATCCGGTGCTGCGCCAGGAGCTCCACGAAGCGGCAGACGTCGTCCGCGGGGAAGAAGTGCCGCGACACGTCGAGCATCAGTCCGCGCCAGCGGCACTCGGGCGCGTCCTCGATCCGGACGGCGGGCGCCTCCCACGCGACCCCGGAGCGCGCCCCGGACGCGTAGATCTCCGCGGGAAGCAGCTGCCGCAGCGTCTGCACGCCGCGCGCGAGCCCCCACGAGGTCGCGGCCTCGAGGCGGACGCCGCCGGGCGCGACGTCGAGCGCGTAGGACTCCGGCAGGAAGCCCGCCTCGTCCGGCTCCGGGTCGGGCGCGGCCTGCGCGAGCGTGATCGCGCCGGCGCCCTCGCGGACGGGCAGCGCGAATCCGGTGGCGGGGCGCAGATACTCCGCGAGCAGCTCCGCGATCTCGCGGGCGGTGGAGGGGCCCTCGAAGCCGATGGCGGCGTCGGGGGAAAGGACGAAGGCGCCGTCGCGCCATTCGGCCGAGGCGGGCCGGGGGATGATCTCTTTCATGGGAAACGGGCGTGGTTGTTGCGGACGCCCTCTGATTCTATCCGACCCGGCCACTCGCGACAAGCGCGGCGCGGGCGGTTGCCGCGGAGGGCGTGCTTCTGGTAGACTCGCGGCCGTTACCGAAACTCCACCCAGGACCCCGCGACATGGCCGGCGAATACGCGATCTCCCTCGTCAACGTCACCAAGCAGCACGGCGCCAAGACCGTGCTCGAGGACGTCAACCTCTCCTTCTTCCACGGCGCCCACATCGGCGTCATCGGCGTGAACGGCTCCGGCAAGTCGTCGCTGCTGAAGATCCTCGCCCGCGAGGACACGGAGTTCATGGGCCAGTGCATCATCCCCGACTCGACCAAGGTCGGCTACCTCCCGCAGGAGCCGCGGCTCGACCCGTCGAAGACCGTGGAGGAGTGCGTGCGCGAGGGCGTCGTCGAGGCACAGAGGAAGCTCGACCGCTACGACGAGATCTGCGGCCTCCTGGGCGAGGTGACGGACGACGCCGAACTCGACCGGCTCAACGCCGAGATGGGGCGCCTCCAGGACGAGATCGACGCCGCGAACCTCTGGGACCTCGACCACAACGTCGAGCTCGCGATGGAGTCGCTGCGGCTCCCGCCCGCCGACGCGAACGTCGCCCCGCTCTCCGGCGGCGAGCGCCGCCGCGTCGCCCTCGCGCGGCTGCTGCTCTCCAACCCCGACATCCTCCTCCTCGACGAGCCCACGAACCACCTCGACGCGGAGTGCGTCGCGTGGCTCGAGGCCTACCTCAAGAAGTTCAAGGGCACGCTCATCGTCGTCACGCACGACCGCTACTTCCTCTCGAACGTCACGGAATGGATCCTCGAGCTCGACGGCGGGCACACCTACCCGTGGAAGGGCAACTACGAGGCGTGGCTCGAGCAGAAGCAGGCGCTCATGGCGCGCCTCCAGAAGCAGAACGACTCGCGCCGCAAGCTCCTGGAGGACGAGCTGCGCTGGGTGCACACCAACCCCTCCGGCCGCCACGCCAAGAGCCAGGCGCGCCTCAAGCGCTACGAGGAGCTCGCCGCGCAGCAGGTCGACACGCGCGAGGAGGAGCTGCGCATCCGCATCCCCGCCGGCCCGCGCCTCGGCGACCTCGTCGTCCGCGCCCGCGACCTCAAAATGGGCTTCGGCGACAAGCTCCTCTTCGAGAACCTCTCCTTCGACCTGCCGCGCGGCGGCATCGTCGGCGTCATCGGCGGCAACGGCGCCGGCAAGACCACGCTCTTCAAGCTGATGACCGGCAAGGAGAAGCCGCTCGGCGGCTCTCTCGAGGTCGGCCCCACGGTCGAGATCTCCTACGTCGACCAGCTGCGCGACGCGCTCGACCCCGACAAGACCGTCTACGAGGAGATCACGGGAGGCAACGAGTTCGTCGCGCTCGCCAAGTCCCTCATGAACGGCCGCGCCTACTGCTCGCGCTTCAACTTCAAGGGGACCGACCAGCAGAAGAAGGTCGGGACGCTCTCCGGCGGCGAGCGCAACCGCGTGCACCTGGCGAAGCTGCTGCGCGCGGGCGGCAACCTGCTCCTCCTGGACGAGCCCACCAACGACCTCGACGTCGCGACGCTGCGCTCGCTGGAGGAGGGCCTGCAGGACTTCGGCGGATGCGTGATGGTCGTCTCCCACGACCGCTACTTCCTCGACCGCGTGGCGACGCACATCCTCGCCTTCGAGGGCGACTCGAAGGTGACGTGGTTCGAGGGCTCGTGGTCGGAATACCACGAGATGCGCCGCAAGCTCTACGGCGAGGACGCGGACAGGCCCGTCCGCGTCCGCTTCAAGCCCGTCGGATAGTTCCGCGGAGCGCGGCCTGGCACGGCGTGGCGGGGTGGAGACCCCGCCACGTCGTCGTCGGCCGGTCGCTCGCGGCTCCGCCGCTCGGAGACGGTGGATTGATGATGGTGGGGCGAGGCGTCCCCGCCGAGCCGCGGGAACTGCGCCGCGGCTCGGCGGGGGCGCCTCGCCCCACCCGAAACGGAAACCGGCCCCTCGAACCCGAAGGAACGAGGGGCCGGAGCGAAGCGGAGTTACGACGGGCGTTGCGCGCGGCAGTCGCCGCGCGCAACACCCTCGCGAAGACTAGACGTAGCCCTGCGCGACCATCGCGTCGGCGACCTTGACGAAGCCGGCGATGTTGGCGCCCGCGACGTAGTTGCCCTTCTTGCCGAAGGCCTTCGCGGCCTCGTAGGCGTTGTCGTGGATCGCCTTCATGATGCCCTTGAGCTTCTCGTCGACCTCCGCCGCGCTCCAGCTGAGGCGCTCGGAGTTCTGCGACATCTCGAGGCCCGACGTCGCCACGCCGCCGGCGTTGGACGCCTTGCCCGGGCTGTAGAGGATCTTCGCCTTCACGAACTTGTCGACGGCCTCGAGCGTGGACGGCATGTTCGCGCCCTCGCCGACGACCTTGACGCCGTTCTTGAGCAGCGTGTCCGCGTCCTTGCCGTCGAGCTCGTTCTGGCGGGCGCACGGGAACGCGCAGTCCACCGGCACGGCCCACGGGCGGCCGTCCTTGTGGAACTCGACGCCCTTCCTGCCCTTCGCGAACTCGGCCAGCTCGCCGCGCTTCACCTGCTTGAGCTCCTTCACCTCGTCGATGAAGTCCTGAGACATGCCGCCCTTCACGTAGATCCAGCCGGAGCGGTCGGAGAACGTGACGGGCCTGGCGCCGAGCTGGACGAGCTTCTGCGCGGCGTACTGCGCGACGTTGCCGGAACCGGAGATCGAGCAGACCTTGCCCTCGAGCGTGTCGCCCTTCGTGGCGAGCATGTTCGCGGCGAAGTAGACGTCGCCGTAGCCGGTCGCCTCGGGGCGGATGAGCGAGCCGCCGAAGGAGAGGCCCTTGCCGGTGAGCACGCCCGTGAACTCGTTCACGATGCGCTTGTACTGGCCGAAGAGGTAGCCGATCTCGCGGCCGCCCACGTTCATGTCGCCGGCCGGGACGTCCGTGTCCGGGCCGATGTGGCGGTAGAGCTCGGTCATGAAGCTCTGGCAGAAGCGCATGACCTCCGCGTCGGAGCGGCCCTTCGGGTTGAAGTCCGAGCCGCCCTTGCCGCCGCCCATCGGGAGCGTGGTGAGGGAGTTCTTGAAGACCTGCTCGAAGCCGAGGAACTTGAGGACCGAGAGGTTGACGGTGGAGTCGAAGCGCAGGCCGCCCTTGTAGGGGCCGATCGCGCTGTTGTACTGGACGCGGTAGCCGCGGTTGACGTGGAGCTTTCCGGCGTCGTCGGTCCACGGGACGCGGAACATGATGACGCGCTCGGGCTCGACGAGGCGCTCGAGGACGCCGGCGTCCTCGTACTTCTTCCGCGCCTTGAGCACGGGCTCGAGGGTGCCGAGCACCTCGGTGACGGCCTGGATGAACTCCGGCTCGTTGGGATTCTTCGCCTTGACGTCGGCGAGGACTTTCTGTGCGTAGGTCATGGGATGACTCCGTTGGTTGTGTTTGCGCGCCCGGCGGAACCGCAACG
Source organism: uncultured Verrucomicrobiota bacterium (assembly GCA_947169825.1). Lineage (GTDB taxonomy): Bacteria > Verrucomicrobiota > Kiritimatiellia > RFP12 > UBA3636 > UBA3636. The sequence goes on from CAMVRE010000006.1 coordinate 44,810, forward strand.
TGCGGGGAGGGATGATTTCGGGGTGGTTTACCGCGCGCCCGGCGGAACCGCAGCGCGCGAACGGCGGGAGAATACCACGCCGCCCCGCCCGCCCGCAAGCGGTTTTTCGCGCACGGGTGGCGCTCGTGCGCGCGCCGCGCCCCGCCGCCGATCCTTCGCTTTATTCGGCGGGCGCCTGGCCGGCCTCCGCCTCCGGCGCGGCCCCGGGGGAGGGGGCCGGCGCGGAATCGGAGCCGGCCTCGGCCGCGGCGTCGGGGTGGACGGCGAGGAGGATGTCGCGCAGGATGTAGGCGGCGGTGGTGCCGCCGGCGTCGGCGTCCTCGGCGAGGACCGCGTAGGCGCGTTCGGGGGCGTCCCACGGCTCGTAGGCGATGATCCAGGCGTGCTGGTGGTCGAAGGCGTCGTGCCCGTCGAACTCGGCCGTTCCGGTCTTCGCCGCGAGCCGCAGCGACGGCAGGCCGATGCGGCGGGCGGTGCCGTGCGCGCCGGCGGCGTCGACCATGCCGCGCCGGACGATGTCCAGGTCCGCCGGGCGCCACGCGACGTGGTCCACGACCTGCCGGTCGGCCTTCGCGGTGACGTCCCCCGCGCGCAGGACGAGGTGCGGCGCGAGGACGTCGCCGTCGTTCGCGAGCGCGAGCGCGAGCAGCGCGATCTGCATCGGCGTCACGGAGAGCATGCCCTGTCCGATCGAGGCGTTGGCGGTGTCGCCCGGCGTCCACGGGACGCGGCCGCGCGTGTGGGCCTTCTTCCACGCGGAGTCGGGCAGGATGCCGGCGGAGGCGGGGATGCCGAGCGCGGGCGCGGTGCCGAAGCCGAGCGCGGCGTAGGCGTCGCGCAGGCCGCGCTCCCAGCCGAGGGCGAGGCCGCACTCGACGAAGAACGCGTTGCACGAGACGGCGAGCGCGCGCTCGACGGCGATGCGGCCGTGGCTCGCGCCGTGCGAGCAGCGCAGGTTGATCCCGTTCCGGTGGAAGCCGTGCTCGCAGGTGAACTCCGTGTCGGGCCGGATCGCGCCCGCGCCGAGCGCGGCGAGGGCGACGGCGGGCTTCACGACGGAACCGGCCGGATATGCGCCGGAGAGCGCCCGGTGCAGGAGCGGCCGGTCCGGATCCGCGAGCAGGCCACGCCACGTCGCGCCGGAGAGCGACGGGACGAAGCGCGAAAGGTCGTAGCGCGGGGCGCTCGCGAGGGCGAGCACCTGCCCGTTCCGGGCGTCGAGGACGATCGCCGCGCCGCGATGGCCGTCGAGCGCGCGCTCGGCGGCGCGCTGCAGGCCGGCGTCGAGCGAGAGAACCACGTCGCCGCCCTGGACGGGCTCCGCGGCGGGGTAGGTCTCGCGCTTGTAGCCGAGCACGTCGATGCGCAGCACCTCGGCGCCGCCGCGCCCGGCGAGGACGCCGTCGAACGCCTTCTCGACGCCCTCGCGCCCGAGCAGCTCGTGCGTGGCGTAGTCGAACGCCGCGGCGCCGTCCTCGCCGGGGCCGGCGTCGGCGTCCGCCGTGTCGGGCGGCGCGGCGCGGTCGGGGTTGATGTCGCGCCCGGCGTAGCCGATCACGTGGCACGCCAGGTCCCCGAACGGATACACGCGGTCCTGCTCGACGACGATGTCGACGCCGGCGAGCGGCTCGGGCCATTCGGCGAGGCGCGCGAGCTCGTCCGGCGAGAGGTTGCGGTAGGCGACGAGCGGGATCGGCCGGCGCTGGCGGAGGTGGCGCCAGATCGCGTCGCGGTCGAGCTCGGGGGGGCGGCCGACGATGCGCGAGAGGTCCCACGCCCGCGCGTAGACCTTCTCCACCGTGTTCGACCAGCGGCCGGGGGCGCGCAGCTCGTCGAGGTAGAGCGCGGCGCCGTAGCGCGGGCGGTTGCCGGCGAGGACCTCGCCGTGGCGGTCTCGGATGCATCCGCGCGTGGAGGGGAGCCGGACGCGGCGCAGCGTCATCTCGGACTGCTCGCCGAGGTAGCGCTCGCGGTCGCGCACCTGGACGTCGTGCAGGCGCAGGAGAAGGAACGCGAGCGCGCCGAGCGTCGCGGCGCCGAGCGCGGCGAGGCGCAGGCGCGGCCCGAGCGGGCTAGTCCCAGTCGAGCGCTTCACGGTCGTCCTCCCCGAGGCCGGTGTTGACGGAAAGCCAGTCGAGCCCCGCCGCCGCGGCGCCGACCGCGAGCGCGGCGAGCGCGCCGGCCGGAACTGCGAGCGCGAGCCGAGCCCCGAGCGCGACGGGCGGGAGCGGCGCGTATCCGCCGGCGAG
>CAMVRE010000007.1 GCA_947169825.1 uncultured Verrucomicrobiota bacterium
CGGCGCGCCGGGCGCGCGAGCGAGCACGGCGCGGTCGAGGCGGCCGGCGCCGGCCCCCTCCTCGGTGCAGCGGAACGCGCAGTCGAGCATGGATGCGGGCGAGGATAGCAGATGCGCCTCGCGCCCGCAAGCGCGTTAACATGACAGAGTAAGAGGGGGCGCGCTTACTCTGGCAAGCGGCGTTTACTTTGGCGAGTCACCCGCCCGCAAGCGCGGTGGACTTCCCGCGGGCTTTCTGCTAGCATTCCGGCACGAACGACCGAACGGCCAGGACCGTTCGACCGAAAGACCGAAAGACCGCCAGACCGAAAGACCCGACATGCACACCGTCGTCCAGCACCCGCTCCTGCAGCACCGCCTCGCCATCCTCCGCGCCACCAAGACCGACCCGAAGCTCTTCCGCGAGCTTGTCCACGAGATGACGCGCCTCATCGCGTTCGAGGCGCTGCGCGACCTGCCGACCGTCCCGGTCTCCGTCCGCACGCCGATGGGCGACGCGGCGGGCGTGAAGATCGAGGGGCACATGGTCGTCGCGCCGATCCTGCGCGCCGGCATGGGCATGCTCGACCCGATGCTGGAGCTGCTGCCCTACGCGACGGCGGGCGTCATCGGCACGAAGCGCAACGAGGAGACGGCCGAGCCGATCCCCTACTACCTCAACCTCCCCAAGCCCTTCCCGGACAGCTTCGTCGCGCTCGTCGACCCGATGCTCGCCACCGGCGGCAGCGCGTGCGACGCGATCGCGACGCTCAAGAAGAACGGCTTCCAGCGCATCGTCTTCCTCAACATCATCGCCTGCCCCGAGGGCATCGCCCGCGTCGAGAGGGAGCACCCGGACGTCCCGATCTTCACCGCCGCGATCGACGACCACCTCAACGACCGCCACTACATCGTCCCCGGCCTCGGCGACGCCGGCGACCGCCTCTTCGGCACGCTCTAGCGCGGTTTCAACGATTCCGTGGCCGCCGGGACGGCGGCCATCTCCTTTGTGGAACCGCTCTAGCGCGCAAGCTCCTCCGCCAGGGCGCGGAGCTTCCTCGTGGCGCGGGCGCGGATCTGGTCGACGGCGTTGCGGTCGATCCCGTAGGCCGCCGCGACGGCCTCGGGCCTCTCGCCGCCCAGCGCGACGCGCAGGAAGACCTGCTTCGTGCGCTCCTGCACCGACGGGTCCGAGAGATACTGCTCCAGCGCGACCTCGTAGGCCGCGTGTCGCCATTCGCGAAGCTCCTCCTCCGTCGGGTCCGCCGCCGCGGACGCACGCTCCGCGGCGCCCGCGAGCGCGTCCTCCTCGCGGAGGCGCCGGCGGATCTCGTCCGCCGCCTTGAACCGCAGGATTCCCGCGAGGTAGCTGCGGAAGTGCCCCTTCTCGTCCGGCGCGTGGCGGTAGTCCGGCAGACGCTTCGCGAGCGCGAGGAACGTCTCCTGCACGAGGTCGTCCGCCGCGTCGGCGAGCGTCGGGAACTTCGCCGCGAGGAACGAGAGCAGCGCGGGACGATAGCGCGCGACGAGCTCCGCCCACCGCGGCGACTGCGCGTCCGCGCCGAGGTCCTTCAGGAGCGTCGTGGATGTGGTGGGAGGAACGGGCATCGGGCGCCTCAGATCGCGGAACGGGGCAGATACCGCCGGACGAACGGATCGTGCGTGACCAGAAGGAGGTTTTCGATCCGGGACTGGGCCACCAGGATCCGGTCGAACGGATCGCGGTGGATCGGCGGCAGAAGCCGCAGCGCCCGGACGTGCTCCGCGCGGACGGGCAGCCACTTCACGCCGAACTCCTCCGTGCGTTCCATCCAGTCGTCGGGGGCATCGAGCTTCCCGATGCCGCGCTTGATCTCGATTTCCCAGGCGGAGGCGACGCTGAGGAACAGCTCGTTGCCGGGGTCGCGGAGCGCGGCGCGCTCCTTCGCGGCCAGGCGCGACGGTTCCGTCCGGCTCCAGAGGTAGACGTGCGTGTCGAGGAGCAGTTTCACGAGGCGGTCCCTCCGCGCATTCCGAACGCCTCCGCGAGATCGTCGGGCCAGTCGTCGAAGTCCGGCGCGATGCGGACGAGCCCCTTCCAGTCGCCCAGTTCGCGCGGCATCGGCTTCGCGCCGTCCGCGGACAGGCCCGCGAGGAAGTCGCGGACCAGGCGGACGACGGACGTCCCGCGGGCGCGGGCGGCGGCCCGCGCCCGTTCGAGGACGACGGAGTCGACGACGAGGGAGAGATTGGGCGCTTCGCCCGCGAACGCGTCATAGACGGCTGCGGGCTCCCGGACGGAAGCCGCGCCCCCCAGTCCGTCTTCGCGCGCGGCGTTGCGCAGCGCGCGCTTGATGACCTGGTTGAGGCTCAAGTCTTCGTCCTCGGCCGCGCGGCGGATCGCGGCCCAGGTCGCTTCGTCCAGATCGTGGAGGGTGATGTCGGGCATATCGTTCTCCGTGGTTCAAAACGGTTCACAGTCTACCGCGCTCCGTTCCGGAAATCAAGTCGAAAACGCGCGAGAGATGGCTATTCCGGGACGAGGCGGAGGCGGACGCCGACCTCGTGGCCGGGCGGCGCCCAGAGATCGGACAGGAACCGGAACGTAAAAATGTGCGGGCCCGGGGCGCCGACGGAGAAATCGTTCCACTCGATTCCATCGGACGGCCGGCCGTCGTGGGCGTCGACGTCGACGGTCTGGTAGTCGGCGTCCACCACGAAGCTTCCGCCGCGTCCCCCGTGGTTTTCCTTTCCCGCGTAGTATTTCGCATATTCCCAGCGGAACGACTGGGGCCTGGTGTTGGAAACCGTGACACGCGATTCCCCGAGGCCTCCCGGAAGCGCAAGCCAGACCGTTCCGTCCCCGGCCGAGGCGAGGCGGGCCGGCCGGTCCGATCCGGTGAAGAAGAAGACGCCGTTCGTCCATCCCAGCGCCTCGCCGATTTCCGGCGCGGGGATGTCGCGGTCCTCCGCGGCGCGTGCCGTCGCCTCCGCGAGAAGCTCGCGTTCGAGCGCCATCTGTGCGCCGAGCGACGTCTCGGCGGTCGAGAAGCGCAGCGCGCGGTCGCCGGCCTTCGGGTTCTCCGGGTCCGGCTCGTCGTAGGGCTCGGCGAAGTCGCCGGGGAAGACCGAAAGCACGTTCGGCAGCGTGACGAACGCGCCCGGCCCGAGCCGGAAGCGCGGGCTGTGCGCCGGGTCTGGATCCTCCGTCGCGTCGATCACGGCGGCGTCCCGCACCGTGACGAGCGTCTCCGGCGTGCCCGCGATCGCCGCGTCGAGCCGCCCCGGCCCGACGATCTCCACGGTCTGCGGCTCCGCGAGGTCCAGCGGGCGCGCGAGCGCGACGTGCCGCCCTTCGAGCCGCACCCGAACGAGCGGACGCCCGTCATAGACCGAATACGTCGCGATCTCCCGCCACGCCGGCTCCGCCTCCGCCTCGAGCCGCTCCGCGAGCGTCCGCGCGGCGGAGAGGTCCGGTCGCTCTAGCGACTCTAGCGATTCTAGCGGCTCTAGCGATTCTAGCGGCTCTAGCGGCTCTAGCGATTCTATCGGCGGAGCCGCCTCCGGCCGCAAAGCCGCCCGGCCCGCGACCATGACTGCGGCGATTACCACGGCGGCGGCAGCCAGCGCCGCCTCCGCTGGCGCGTGGCGGCGCCGCACGGCGCGCGCCAGCGCCTCCGCGGTCGCGAAGCGCTCCGCGGGGAGCGCGCTCGTCGCGCGCCGCAGGAGCGCGCGCCAGCACCGCGGCGGCCGGTGGTCGAAGCAGGCGTCCGCGAGGACGCCGAGCGCGTAGGTGTCGCTCGCGGGCGTCACCTCGCCGCCGGCGAACTGCTCCGGCGCGGCGTAGCCCGGCGTGCCGACGCCCTTCGCACGCCCGTCGACGACCGACAGGGTCGAGACGCCCGGCGGCCCCGCGGCCGCAGCGCCGACGGGCGCCCCAAGGCGCTTCGCGAGCCCCAGGTCGATCAGCACGGGCGATCCGTCCGCGCGGAAGAGGACGTTGGAGGGCTTCACGTCGCGATGGACGAACCCGAGTGCATGCAGGTGCGCCACGCCGCCGCAAAGCGCGAGAAGAAAGCGCGCCACGTCGCGGTCGCGGCGCGGCAGCTCGCGCTTCTCCAGCTCCTCCACCGCCATCCACGGCTTCCCATCCGCCGTCTCGCCCGCGCCGAAGAACCGAGGCAGCGCCGGATGCGGATGCTCGCGCAAAATCTCCGCTTCGCGCCGGAACCGCGCGACGGCGGCGAAATCCGACTTATGGAGGATCTTGATCGCGACGCGGGGAGCCGATGCCTCTGCGCTCTCTGCGTGAGACACCCCCTCTGCGCTCTCTGCGCTCTCTGCGTGAGATACTCCCTCCGCGCCCTCCGCGTGATAGACCTCCCCGCTCCCGCCGCGCCCGAGCAGCCCGCCGACGATCCACGGTCCCATCCTCGCCCCTTCGGGCACGAGCCGCTCCGTCCGCGGCGCGCCTCCGCGTGCCGCGAGCCATTCGTCGAATCCGGTGGCGGGGTCGTTCACGGGAGAAACGTCAGTGGAGAAACCCGAAGAGCCAGAGGGGGATGCGGTTCCCGAAGCCGGCTTCGAGGTCGTCCGCGGCGACGAAGCTCTCGGGGATGTCCTTGATCTGCGCGAAGCCCTTCTTTCGGCCGCCCACCTCCACCCGGTAGCGCCCGTCGACGGTGAAGTCGCCCCGGTCGGCGCAGACGACCGCGTGGCCGGCGGCGCGGAGCTGGTTCACGAAGAACGTCTCGCGGATCGTCCCTTCGTCGGCGCGCGAAACGAGCGCGTGCATCAGGTTCGGGTTGGCGCAGAAGATCTTCTCCGGGCGCGAGAGGTTCTTGAGCGAGTTCTTGCCGGACGGCACGAGCGCGAGGAGTCCGGCGCGTTCGAGCACCGACAGCATCTTGAGGCCTTGGTTGCGGTCGGTCTCGAGCTCGCGGTAGAGCGCCGACATGTTCGGCTGCTGCGGACAGCTCGCGGCGAGCACCGCGAGCATCTTCTTCGTCTTTCGGATCGTGGCCGGCGTGACGTCCTCGACGGCGGGCCAGTCGCTGTCGAGGACCTTGTCGACCGTCGCGGCGACGCGCTCGTAGTAGCCGGAATGCTCGGTCTTGTAGAACGGGTAGAAGCCCGTGGCGAGGTAGCGCTCGAAGAGGGGGAGGACGCGGATCTTCCTCGCGACGTCCGCGGCGATCCGGACGTGGTCCGCGAGCACGGCCTCCAGCGGGACCGGTTCCGCGTCGAGCGCGCCCTCGTAGGCGAGGAACTCGCGGAACGAGAGCCCATCGAGCGTGTAGGCCATCTGACGGCGCGAGAGGTCTCCCTCGCGGTTGTCCATCTTGAGGAGGGACGAGCCGCTGTAGACGACGGACATCTCCGGGTAGAAGTCCGTGAAGTTCTTGATGGCGGTCTGCCAGTGCTCGACGTGGTGGACTTCGTCCACGAAGAGGTGCGTCACGCCCTGCTTGTGCATCTCCTCCGCGAATTCGAGCGGGGAATGGGTCTTGAACCAGTAGTGGTCGAACGAGACGTAGATCGCCCGCGGGTCGAGGCCGAACCGCTCCTTCGCGCTCTGCCGGAGCATCGTCGTCTTGCCCGTCCCGCGGGGCCCCTTGATGCACACGAGCCGGTTCTCCCAGTCGACCGATCGGTAGAGGCGGCGGTGGAACGCCGTCGGCGTTTCATCGATCAGGCGGTTGGAAATCAGCCGCATCCGTGCCAGTTCTTGATCCATTGGAGTTATCCCCTTTTCATGTTTCTGTTCACGAATTGAAATGTCGAATTAGTGTTTTCATTCACGAACGGCCACGAGACTACCATATCCAAAACGAAGATGCAAGCGAAATTGCTGGTGCGGCACCTTCCAACGCCCTCCGTGGCGGGGTGCGGGCGAGCTCGCACCCCGCCACGGAAGACTTGCGCGCCCACGTAAGATTTCCGTCCTTTGGACGGGTAAGGGGTAGAGCATCGGCATCCCGCCGGCGCCTGGTCCGGAAACCCTTTGGAGATCACCCCGAGAGAGAAGCGCGAAACGGAGTTGAATCCGAGGCGCGAGTCTGCTAGACTATGCGCCAATCGATTTGCTCCGCTGCAAACCGTCGATCGTCCGAAACCTGGAAAACTTCGAGATCAAGACGGCAGGCAGGCAGGCGCGTGCGCAAGCACGTCCTTCCTTCGCGCTTCTTGATCGGGCTTTCCAGGGCCTCGGACGAAACGCGAAGGAAGGGCCTTTTGAATCCGTCGACTCCACAGCTTTTGATAGGGCGTCTCGCCAGGCGAGGGCGCCTCGCGCGGCGTCCGCCGCGCCGGCGCCCGTCGGAGCTCGCTCCGCTCGGCCCCTTCGATCCTTCGGCGGGACTAGAACGCGGCCAGCGGCGGACGGCCCGGGACGAGGGCCCGGAGGAAGTCCTCCACGGGCAGGACGAGGATGCCGTCGCTCAGGAAGCGCTCCTCCCCGCGGTAGAGCAGGACCGGACGCGCCTCGGGGTAGTCCTCCCGGAAGGACTTGAGCCCGGCGAAGTCGTCGGGCCGGAGCACGGCGGCGTTCTTCACCTCGATGGCGGCGAAGTCGCGCTCCCCGTAGAGGACGAAGTCGACCTCGACGCCCGCCCGGGTGCGCCAGTATCCGAGCGTGTCCGGTGCGCCGGAGCAGTCGTTCCAGGCGCGCAAGTGCTGGAAGACGAGCCCCTCGAGGGCGGCGCCGTCGATCTCCGACGGCCGGTCGAGCGGCCCCTTCGGACGGAGGGCGCGGAAGACGCCGCAGTCGAAGAAGTAGAACTTCTCGTGCGCGACGAGCTCCCGCTTCGCGCGCTTGGAGAAGACGGGAAGCCGGACGCCGATCATCAGGTCCTCGAGGATCTTCAGGTAGCCGTCGACCGTGGTGCGGCCGACCTGGCAGTCGCGGGCGATGTCCGTGGAGACGAGCTGCGAGCCGTGCGAGAAGGTCGCGGCCTCGAGGAAGCGCGCGAACGGGTCGAGGGAGCGGACGAGCCCCTCCTGCACGACCTCCTCCCGGATGTAGAGGTCGAGATAGGCGGCCAGCGTCGCCGTGGCGGACTTCGCCCCGGCCACGACGGGAAGGAGTCCGTTCCGCAGGGCCCGGTCGAGGGAGAATGCGTCCCCCAGCTCCGCCGCCAGGAAGGGATGCATGGAAAGCCTGAGCGCGCGGCCGGCGAGAAGGTCGACGCCCGCCTTCTTGAGCTTCCGCGCGCTGGAGCCCGTCAGGACGAAGCGGACCTTCCGGTGTTCCTCGATCAGCGAGTGGACCACGTCGAGGATGGCGGGGACGCGCTGGACTTCGTCCACCACGAACGTCCTGGCCTTGGGGTGCGCGTCGACGAACTCGCGGAACCGTTCCGGATGGGGCTGGAACATCCGGAGCGTGGCGGGCTTGAGAAAGTCGAGGAACACGGCGTCGGGCAGCGTCTGCTTGAGCCAGGTCGACTTGCCCGTGCCGCGCGGGCCGAACAGGAAGAAGTGGTCCCTGGGTGCGGAAAGAAAACGGCGGATGGCTTTCATGAGGTCGGCATTCTCCCACGGAATCCGTTCGTTGTCAACGAAAATCCGCCATCGCTAATGGCGGATTTGCTTCGATTCCGCCAATTGGAATGGCGGATTTCCGGCCACTCTTCCCTCGAGGGCGCCTGGCGATGCGTCCGCCGCGCCGGCGCCCGTCGGCGCTCGCTTCGCTCGGCCCCCTCGTTCGTTCGGCGACCGGGGCGCGACCTTTTGTCCTGTCGTCGTTTCGTCCTGTCGTCGACCGGCCGTGGAAGGGGGAAGGCCTTCCCCCGGCGAACGGCCAAGGACGACAGGATGACAGGACGACACGACGACAGGATCACCCCCGCCCGCCTTCGGGACGAGGGGGACGATTTCTCGTCGTCCCGTCAGCTCGTCGTCTCGTCGTCCTCGCAGGATGCGCATCCAGATAACTTTCGAAAGAATCAATTGACCCCATGAAAACCACCCTCCACCCCCTCCTTCCCGCCCTCGCGGCTCTTCTTCTTCCCTGCCCCAGTTTTGCCGAGATGCAACGCATAGGGAATTACATGTGGTTCTATTCGCTTTCTGACGATTCGGCGATAGTTACTGGAGTTACCCCCGAATCGGGCATCCTGGCAATTCCGAATTCCCTAGGAGGCAAAGCTGTGACGAGCATCGGGAATCGTGCGTTTTACGATTGTTCCAGACTGACGTCGGTCACGATTCCGGACAGCGTGACGAGCATCGGGTCCTCAGCGTTCCGGGGTTGTTCCGGGCTGACGTCAATCACGATTCCGGATGGCGTAACGAGCATTGGATACGATGCGTTCTACAATTGTTCCGGGCTGACATCGATCACGATTTCGGATGGCGTAACGAGCATTGGATACGATGCATTCCGAGGATGTTCCGCGCTGACGGAAACTCGAATCAATATCACCGACAATGCGAAATGGGCCGAAAACTCTATCAATTCCAAACTGATGGGTGAAAGGCGACTTTTTGTCAATGGCGAAGAAGTCGCGAACTTCGTCATTCCAGATGGCGTGACGAGCATCGCAGCCAATGCGTTTTCTGGTTGTTCCGGTCTGACTTCGATCACAGTCCCTGACGGCGTAACGAACATCGAGAATTCGGCGTTTTTCGGTTGCTCCGGACTGACTTCGGTCACAATCCCGGACAGCGTGACGAGAATCGGAAACTTGGCATTTTCCGGTTGTTCCGACCTTCTGTTCGATACAAATACCATTTCCAACGTCAAGCTTGTCGGCGAATGGGTAATTGGATGTTCGGAATTACTATCCGGCGAATTAAATTTGACGGGGATCCGAGGAATTGCAGGTGGTGCATTTTCCGGTTGTTCCGGGTTGACATCGATCTTGATTCCGGACGGCATGACGAGCATCGGTGACTCCGCGTTTGAAGGATGTTCCGGGCTGATGTCGATTACGATTCCGGACAGCGTGACGCGCATCGGGAATTCGGCGTTTTCGGAGTGTTCCGGGCTGATGTCCGTCACGATTGGAGCGGGGCGTACTTCACTTGAAGGCGTCCCCACATCCGTCTACGAATTCCACATTGACGGTGATTCTGAATTTTTAACTGAAATCGGCGGCGTGCTGTTCAGTAACGACGAAAGAAATCTGATTCGGTTTCCGGAGAAACAAACTGGCGAGTATTCCATTCCGGACAGCGTGACGAACATCGAAAAGTCGGCGTTTTCCGGTTGTTCCGGATTAACGTCGATCTCGATTCCGGACTGTGTGACAAGCATCGGAGACGGGGCGTTTCAGAGTTGTTCCGGGCTGACGTCAATCTCGATTCCGGACGGCGTGATGAGCATCGGAGGCGATGCATTCTCCGATTGTTCCGGGCTGACATCGATCACGATTCCGGACAGCGTGACAAGCATCGGAAGCGGCGCGTTTGAAGGTTGTTCCGGGCTGACATCGATCACGATTCCGGACAGCGTGACAAGCATCGGAAGCGGCGCGTTTGAAGGTTGTTCCGGGCTGACATCGATCACGATTCCGGACAGCGTGACGAGCATCGGAGGCGGGGCGTTTCAGAGTTGTTCCGGACTAACGTCAATCTCGATTCCGGACAGCGTGACGAGCATCGGGGACAGCACGTTTTCCAGATGTTCCGGGCTGACGTCAATTACGATTCCGGACAGCGTGACAAGCATCGGGTATTACGCGTTTTACAATTGTTCCGGGCTGACGTCGATCACGATTCCGGACAGCGTGACAAGCATCGGAGACGGCGCGTTTGAAGGTTGTTCCGGGCTGTCATCGCTTGTAATCGGAAAAGGCGTTACGAACATCAGGACATATGCGTTTCGGGGTTGTTCCGGACTGGTATCGGTTGCGATACCGAGAAGCGTTACCAGTATCGGACAGGGAGCATTCTACGGTTGTTCAAGTCTAGGGAAGATTCTTCTTCCTTCATCCTTTGATCTTGGGTCGGACAACTGGAGATTGGCGGGATCCCAAATTACCCGGTATCAGATTGCTGTCGATTTCTCCGCGAATTCCGGAACGTTAGCGGGACAAAAAACATGGTTGCCTGTCGAGGTTCTGTCAGAATATGGGAAATTTGGCAGTTTTCCAAGCCCTTCTAGATTGGGATACCTGTTTTCAGGATGGGAATTACATGGAGCCATCATTCAGACAAACAATATCGTGAATGAGACAACAAACCATGTCGTTATAGCAAGATGGGCCCCCATTGAATACCGCGTTACATTTGATGCAAACGGAGGAATGCTTGGCGAGGGCGAAGAATCGAAAGTGGTGGCGTTCGGCGCGGCGTATGGTGTGCTGCCCACGCCGACATTCGAGTCACACTCCCTCAAGTGCTGGAGTCTTGACGGTTCAGCCGTCACCGGGCAGACCATCGTTGCCACGCCTTTTAACCACGTCCTCGTCGCTGAATGGAACATCGGTATTGGCGACGGCGTCTGGGAGTTTCCGGAAGGAGATGGCCCCATCGCGCTCGGCGAACCGCTCGTCGCGCCGTCGGGCGAGATCGTGATCCCCGACAAGATCGACGGGCGGCCGGTGGTGGAAATCGGCGCGGACGCCTTCGCGGGGAACGCGTCGATTACCTCGATCACGATTCCGTCGAGCGTGACGAACATCGCGGACGGCGCGTTCGCGGGATGTACGGGGCTGAAGACGGTTGCGGTCGATTCGCTGCGCGGCAACCGTTTTGCGGCGTTCCTGCCGGACCTCGCGGAAACGGTGGAGCGCGTGGTCTTCCGCGACGGCGTGACGGCGATTCCCGACAACTTCTTCAAGGGCTGCACAGCGCTGCGGACGATGGACCTCGCGGAGAGCGTGGTCGACATCGGGACGAACGTGTTCGAGGCGTGCAGCGCGCTGGAGACGGTCGTCTCGAACGGACTGGAAATCTGCGACGGATGGGTGCTCGGGATGGCGAACGGCGCATCGGCACCGGCGGATCTGGTAATCCCCGAAGGCGTCCGCGGGATCGCCGCGGGGGCGTTCGAGGGCGAATGGGGCATCGGGACGATGTCGCTGCCGGAATCGCTGCGGTTCGTCGGCGCGCGGGCGTTCAAGGACTGCACGTCGTTGGAAAGCATCTCGGTGCCGGAGGGCGTCGCGAAGATCGACCGGGAGGCGTTCCGCAACTGTACCTACGCGCAGGGGCTCGCGCTGCCCGGGACGTTGCGCGAGATCGGGGACGGCGCGTTCGCGAACGCGTCGATGCTGATGGGCGCGACGATTCCCGACGGGGTCGTGTCGGTCGGCGAATGCGCCTTCTCGAACTGCTGGCGGATGCTGTCGGTCGCGATCCCGCAGAGCGTGGAGCGCGTCGGCGACGGCGCGTTCGCGGACTGCCGGCGCGTCGCCGGCGTCACGGTGCCGCTGCACGTGCGGCCGATGTCGGAGCTCTTCCCGGCGGCGTATGCCAGCCTCGAAACCATTTCGATTTCGAGGCTGGATCTAGAGGCGCTAGAGCATCTAGAAGGTCTAGAGAGCGAAAACGCCATTCAGGCATACATCGCCTCGCGGCAGATGGTGCCGGACGTGTTCAAGGGGTGCGCGGCGCTGGAGGGGATCGAGCTGCCGGCGTGGGTGCGCAACGTGTCGGACGGGGCGCTGGAGGGATGCTCGGCGATCGCGTCGCTCGAGCTTCCGGATGCCGTGACGAACGTCGGCGCCCGGGCGTGCGCGGGGATGGCGGCGCTCGAATCGGTCGCGCTACCGGCGTCGCTCGTCTCGATCGGGGACGAGGCGTTTGACGGCGACGCGGGGCTCGCGGCGCTGAACCTGCCGGAGGGGCTGCGGACGATCGGCGAGCGGGCGTTCCGGGGGCTCGTGCCGCTGGCGCGGGCGGAGATTCCGGGAAGCGTCCGGGCGATCGGCGACGGAGCGTTCGCGGGATGCGCGTCGATCCGCGCGGTGTCGATCCCGGGCGATGCGGGGACGGTCGCGGCGGCGTTCCCGGACTGCTACGCGGACATCGTGTCCGCGACGGTCGTCGCGGAGGACGGCTCGCCCGGAGAGCTCGCCCCGCCGAAACTGACGGCGGGGCTGTTCGAGGGGTGTGCGGCGCTTACGAGCGTGGAGCTGCCGGCGGAGCTGGCGGAGATCGGCGCGGAGGCGTTCGCGGACTGCACGTCGCTCGCGGAGATCGGCCTCCCGGCGGCGGTGACGAACCTCGGAGAGCGGGCATTCGCGGGGTGCGGGACGCTTTCGTCGATCGCGCTCCCGAAGAGCCTGGAAGAGCTGCGGGACGGGACCTTCGCCGGGTGCGCGGCGATGGCGGAGATCGTCGTGCCGGAGAGCGTCCGGCGGTTCGGGAACGGGATATTCTCCGGCTGCACGCTGCTGCGGTCGGTGCGGTTCGTCGGGAACGCGCCGGACTACGGCACGGCGGACGGCGGCCCCTACGCCGGCGTTCCGGCGGGCGCGAAGAGCTACGTGGCGAACGGCTCGAAGGGCTGGGACGGCATCGCGACGTCGATGGCGCTGCCGGAATACTGGCCGGCGGACACGACCTACGAGATCGCCTTCTGGACGCCGAACCGCTGCGCCGTGTCGTTCGACGCGAACTACGAAGGGGCGGGCGAGCCCGCCGAGGTGGAGCAGGTGACGGGCACGAGCTACGTGCTGCCCCCGAATCCCGTGCGTCTCGGCGCGCGATTCGACGGCTGGTGGACGGCGCCGGAGAACGGCGCGCGGATCACGGCCTCGACGCAGGTGACGGCGACGCGTCCGCACACGTTCTACGCGCACTGGACGATGAACCGCTACTACGTGCACTTCGACGCGAACGGCGGGAGCGGGACGGCGGAGCCGGTCGAGATGACGGTCGGGACGCCGGCGCCGCTGCCGCCGTGCCCGTTCGCGAAGGTGGCCCACGACTTCGCGGGCTGGGCGACGGAGCCGGGCGGCGAGGTCGTCTACGCGGACGGCGCGCAGGTCGCGGACCTGGCCTACACGCAGAATGCGGCCGTGACGCTCTACGCGGTCTGGCAGGCGCGCGACTGGACGCTCGCCGACTACCTCGACGCGCCGGGGCTCGCCTTCGAAACGGCGGGCGGCGGCGCGTGGGGCCCGGACTGGAACGACGCCAAGGCGGGCGGCGTGTCGTTGCGATGCGACGGGCTCCCACCCTCTGCCGCCGGAGGAACCGTCGAGGCCACGCTTCGCTCGACGGTCGTCGGCGCGGGCACGCTCTCCTTCTGGTGGAAGGCGAGCTGCGAAGAGATGGACGACGAATACGGCGACTGGTTCGACTACGCGGCCTTCTCGGTCGACGGCGTCGAAACCGCGAAGATCGCCGGCGAGAGCGGCTGGCGGAAGGTCGAGTGCGCTGTCGAGGGCGCGGGCGAGCACGGGCTCGTCTGGGCCTTTGTCCGAGACGACTACGACGAGGATGGCGCCGACTGGGAGAACGCGCTCTGGGTGGACGGCGTCGAGTGGACCCCGGCGCCGGTGACGCTCTCGTTCGACGCCGGCGGCGCCACGGAGGGCGCGCCGCCGGCGGCGGTCGTGAAATACGAGGGCTACGCGCTTGCGCTGCCCGGACCGGGCACGCTCGCCGATCCTCCGCGCGTCTTCGCGGGATGGAGCGACGGCGAGAGCGTCTACGCCGCCGGCGCGACCTATGTCTTCGGTTCGGCGGACGCCGTCCTTACTGCGGTCTGGACGCTCCAGACCTGGACGCTCGCCGAGGCGGTCGACGCGCCGGCGCTCGTCTTCGCGACGGGCGGCGACGCCGACTGGGCGGTCGACGCGACGGCGGGCTGGACGAACGGCGTCTCCGCGAAGAGCGGGAGCGTTACGAACAGCCAGGCGTCCTGGATCGAAACGACGGTGAGCGGCGCCGGAACGCTCTCGTTCCGCTGGAAGGTGCTGGGCGGCATCTACCGCAACACCCCCTTCGCCTACGCCAAGGCAGAGGTGGACGGGACGCCGGCCTCCTCGACGCACCTCACGGACGGATGGGAGGCGCAGGCGCTCGACATCGTCGGCGCCGGGCCGCACACGATCCGATGGACCTACCTTCGGACGTCGGCCCGCGACTGCGATGGCGACTGTGCCTGGCTCGACGGCGTCGAATGGACGCCGACCGACGCCACGACCATCGTCGTGGAAGGCGTCTCGATCCCGATCTCGTGGCTCGACGAAGCGGCGGCAACCTTCGTCGCGGCGAACGGCGGCGACTACGCCGCCGCCGCGCGCGCGACGGCCGCCAACGGCCGCAACAAGGTCTGGGAGTGCTACGTGGCGGGACTCGACCCGACCAACGCGGCTTCGCGATTCCTCGCGACGATCGCTTTCGACGAGAACGGCGTGCCGGACATCGGATGGACGCCGGATCTCGGCGGCGCGCGAGACTACGCGGTGGACGGCAAGCTTTCGCTCACGAACGACTGGAGCATCCCAGACGCAGACAGCCGATTCTTCCGCGTCCGCATCGCGATGCCCGGCGGCTTCGGATTCTACACGATTTCGTTCGATACGGACGGCGGAAGCACCCTCGCGGCAATCACGGCGGCCTACGGCTCGCCCGTGACGGCGCCGGAGCCGCCGACGAAGGACGGATACGACTTCGCCGGGTGGTCGCCGCCGCTTCCGGCGACGATGCCCGCGCGCAACCTGACGGCGGTCGCGCAGTGGACGCCCATCGGCCTCTTCGTCGACGCGGAGTCCGGCGACGATGCCAACGACGGGAGGCAGCGGGCGACGGCCAAGAAGACGATCCAGGCGGCGATCGACGCCGCGCCGGACGGCGGGACGATCCGCGTCGCGCCGGGGGTCTACGGAACCATCGTCAATTCCGGATCGAAAGCCCTCCGGATCGAAAGCGAGGCCGGACCGGAGCGGACCGTCATCGATGGACAGGGCAGGAGGCGCTGCGCGAAACTGTCGAACCAGGAAGCGGCCCGCGATCCCTGCGCGACGCTCGTCGGCTTCACGCTGCGCAACGGTTGCCGAAACGACGCCGGCGTGGGCGGCGCGTATCTGGGGCGGCTGGAAAGCTGCGTCGTCTCAAACTGCGTCGCGGCGAACGAGGCGGCGGCCGCCGCCAACTGCGAGCTGCTGAACTGTCTCGTCGTCGGCAATGTCGCCAGCAATCTCAACGCCACGACCCGGGGATACATCTGCAACAATGCGGTTCTGCGGAACTGCACGGTCGTCGGCAACCGGACGGTCGAAGGAAACGGGGCTCCCCTGTTCCGGGGCGGCGTTCTCCGGAACTGCATCGTCTGGGACAACGACCGCTTCGGAACGGCGGCGTTCTCGTCCGACACGACCGTGGACCACGTGGCGACGGACGCGGCGGGCGAAGGCGACATTCCGCTTTCGTCCTCGCCGTTCTCCGACGCCGCGAACGGAGACTACCGGCTCGCGGCGGGATCGCCATGCATCGACGCGGGAGCGGGGACGTTCGAGCCGGACGCGACGGATCTGGCGGGCAACCCGCGAGTTTCGGGCGCCGCGGTCGACGCCGGTTGTTACGAATGGCAACCGGTGTCGCCGGATTCCACCGGCCTTTCGATTCGCGATTCCGACATCGGCGAATAGGGATACGGCATGTGGATTCAGTCCGCGCGCGCGGCGGCGCCGCCGCGCGCCACCCGCCGGACTTCCGAAATCGGGGTGGAATCGCGGAGGGGATTGTGGTATTCTCCTCAGCACGCGCGCGTTCCTGGCGGAGCGCGCGCGTGGAAAGCGACACCGATGAGCACCGAATACAACTTCACCGAGATCGAGAAGAAGTGGCAGAAGCGCTGGGAGGAGGAGAAGACCTTCGCCGCGATCGACTTCTCCCCGAAGCCCAAGTACTACGCGCTGGACATGTTCCCCTACCCCTCCGGCGCCGGCCTCCACGTCGGCCACCCCGAGGGCTACACCGCCACGGACATCGTCTGCCGCTACAAGCGCGCCAAGGGCTTCAACGTCCTGCACCCGATGGGCTTCGACGCGTTCGGCCTCCCCGCCGAGCAGTACGCGGTCGAGACGGGCACCCACCCCGAGATCACGACCAACAGGAACATCGCGACGTTCACGCGCCAGATCAAGTCGCTCGGCTTCTCCTACGACTGGGACCGCGAGGTCCGCACCTGCGACCCGAAGTACTACAAGTGGACGCAGTGGATCTTCGAGAAGCTCTACGAGCAGGGCCTCGCCTACGTCGCCGAGGTGCCCGTGAACTGGTGCCCCGCCCTCGGCACCGTCCTCGCCAACGAGGAGGTGATCGACGGTCGCTCCGAGCGCGGCAACCACCCGGTGGTCCGCCGCCCGATGCGCCAGTGGATGCTCAGGATCACCGCCTACGCCGAGCGCCTCCTCAAGGACATCGACACGGTCGACTGGCCCGAGGGCATCAAGGAGATGCAGCGCAACTGGATCGGCAAGTCCACCGGCGCGGAGGTCTCCTTCGGCACCCGGGCCGCCTCCGGCGCGGCGCAGGACGCCGTGGTGGTCTACACCACCCGCTGCGACACGCTCTTCGGCGCGACCTACATGGTGATGAGCCCCGAGCACGCGCTCGTGAGGAAGTGGCTCGAGGCCGGGCTGATCGCGAACGCGGACGAGGTCCGCGCCTACCAGGACGCCGCCTCGCGCAAGTCCGACTTCGAGCGCACGGAGATGGCCAAGGACAAGACCGGCGTGAAGCTCGAGGGCCTCGCGGGCGTGAACCCCGTGAACGACGCCGAGATCCCGATCTACATCTCCGACTACGTCCTCGCCTCCTACGGCACCGGCGCCATCATGGCGGTCCCCGCGCACGACACGCGCGACTGGGAGTTCGCCAGGAAGTTCGGCATCCCGATGGTCGAGGTCGTCGCCGGCGGCGACATCGCGAAGGAGGCCTTCACCGACTGCGCCACCGGCACGATGGTCAACTCCGGCTTCCTCACCGGCCTCTCCGTCGACGACGCGAAGAAGAAGATGATCGAGTGGCTCGAGGCGAACGGCAAGGGCCACGCGAAGACGCAATACAAGCTCCGCGACTGGCTCTTCTCGCGCCAGCGCTACTGGGGCGAGCCGTTCCCCGTGATCCACATGGACGACGGCACCACGCAGCTCGTCCCGTCCGAGGACCTGCCGCTCGAGCTGCCCGAGCTCTCCGACTACAAGCCCACCGGCACCGGCGATCCGCCGCTCGCGAAGGCGACCAGCTGGACGCGCTACACCGACCCGAAGACCGGCAAGACCGGCTGGCGCGAGACGAACACGATGCCGCAGTGGGCCGGCTCCTGCTGGTACTACCTGCGCTACATCGACCCGCACAACGACCAGGCCTTCTGCGACAGGAAGAAGGAGGCCTACTGGATGCCCGTCGACCTCTACATCGGCGGCGCCGAGCACGCGGTCCTGCACCTGCTCTACGCGCGCTTCTGGCACAAGGTCCTCTTCGACCTCGGGCTCGTCTCCACGAGCGAGCCGTTCCAGAAGCTCGTCAACCAGGGCATGATCCTCGGCATGAGCTACAAGGACCCGCGCGGCGTCCTCGTGCCCACCAACGAGGTGGACCTCACCGACCCGCAGCATCCGAAGCGCGTCTCCGACGGCGCCCCGCTCGTCGAGTTCCCCGCGAAGATGTCCAAGTCGCTCAAGAACGTCGTCAACCCCGACGACGTCATCCGCGACTACGGCGCCGACGCGCTCCGCCTCTACGAGATGTTCATGGGCGCGCTGCAGGACGTCAAGCCCTGGAGCACGCGCGGCGTCGAGGGCGTCGCCCGCTTCCTGCGCCGCGCCTGGAACATGGTCGCGAACCAGCCGATCACGGACGACGCGCTCTCGCCCGAACAGAACCGCCTCCTCCACGCGACGATCAAGAAGGTCTCGCAGGACCTCGAGGGGCTCTCCTTCAACACCGCGATCTCGCAGCTGATGATCTTCGTGAACGGCTTCGCGGGCGAGGGCAGGCCCCTCCCGCGCGCCGCCGCGGAGCCCTTCGTGCAGCTGCTCGCGCCCTTCGCGCCGCACATCGGCGAAGAGCTGTGGGAGAAGCTCGGGCACGAGGGCGGCGTGAGCTACGTGCCGTGGCCCGCGTGGGACGAGAAGGCGCTCGAGCTCGACGAGGTCGAGATCGCCGTGCAGATCCGCGGCAAGGTGCGCGCGCGCCTCATGATGCCGACGGGCGCGACGCCCGCCGACATGGAGAAGCTCGCCCTCGCCGACGAGAAGGTGCAGGCGGCGCTCGCCGGCGCGACCCCGCGCAAGGTGATCTGCGTCCCCAAGCGCCTCGTCAACATCGTGGTCTAGCGCCGTTCCCAGCGGCCGATGACGGGCGTGCCCAAGAGGCGCGTGAGGCCGACGGCCCGGCAGCAGCCCTCGAGGAAGGCGGAGAGCGGCTTGCACTTCAGCGCGCGGTGGACGACCATCGGGAGGAAGAACTGCGCGTAGCGGCCCGTCTCGCGGAAGCCCGCGGCGGCGAAGCCCTCGCGGACCTGGCGGTGCCGGAAGAGCGTCCAGTGGCGCGTGTTCTTCTCGAACTTCTTCTTGGCCTTGAAGAGCGCGGGCGCGATCGCGTTGAGACTCTGCGAGGTCGGGTAGTCCGTGATCACGGGGCCGCGCGAGACGCGGCACATCTCCTTCACGAGCGTCGGCCACCGCTCGCAGTGCGTGAGCATGCGGACGGCGACGACGGCGTCGAAGCTCCGGTCCGGATACGGCAGCGCGACGACGTTGCCGACCTCGAACGAGCAGCGTCCGGCGTCGACGAGGTCCGCGATCCGGTGGCGGCAGCTCTCGGCGCTGCCGATCACGGAGACCCGGTAGCCGGCGTCCGCGAGCGGATGCGCGAGCTGGCCGTGGCCGCCGCCGACGTCGAGGACCGTCGCGCCCGGGACGGCCGCGCCGGCGAGCAGCTTCAGGACGCCGCGCTCCTGGACCTTCAGCATCCAGGCGCCCGTCGCGCCGCGGAAGCGCGTGGCGTAGTCGTCGTTGGAGGTCTCGATGTCGGCGGTCTCGGGGAACGGGGAGGGTGTGTCGTTTTCCATGGCGTACGGGATTTGCGCCGAGTCTACCAGACCGCGGCGGCGACCGCAAGGAAGCGCGGCCACGGCGCCAAAAAAAGATTCTTGACACCCGGGGCGGGGGATGCTAACCAAGACGTGATGCGGCGCACGCGGGAGCGCGCGGGAAACGCCCGCGCATACGCGTGTAAGCCGCAAACGAAAGGCACCCCATGAGCAAGCTCGTCATCGTCGAATCCCCCGCCAAGGCCCACACCGTCGGGCGCATCCTCGGCCCGGACTACCGGGTCATGGCCTCCGTCGGCCACATCCGCGACCTGCCGGAGCACCAGGAGGGGATCAAGCGCGAGGAGCTGCCCGGCGGCGCGATGCGCTTCACGCCCGGCTACGTCGTCCCGCCCGAGAAGGAGAAGGTCGTCGCCGCCCTCGCCGCCGCCGCGCGGCAGGCGGACGAGATCTTCCTCGCGAGCGACCCCGACCGCGAGGGCGAGGCGATCGCCTGGCACCTGCGCGAGGAGCTGGGCCGCCGCCTCGGCGCCAAGTGCCCGCCCTTCCGCCGCATCGAATACCACGAGATCACGCCGCGCGCGGTGAAGGCCGCCCTCGCGAATCCCCACGACATCGACCAGGCCCGCGTCGACGCCCAGCAGGCGCGCCGCTGCATCGACCGCTACCTCGGCTTCCGCATCTCCCCCAAGGTCGCGCGCGCCGTCCGCGGCGGCTCCAGCGCCGGGCGCGTGCAGTCCGTGGCGCTTCGCCTCGTCCGCGACCGCGAGCGCGAGGTGCGCGCGTTCGTCCCGCAGCCCTACTGGGAGTTCGCCGTGAAGCTCGCCAAGCGCGGCCCCGGCGCCGGCGAGCCCTTCGCCGTGCGCCTGCGCAAGCTCGACGGGAGGAAGGCCGAGATCCGCGACGAGGCCGCCGCGAAGCGCGCCGAGGCGTTCCTCGGCGCCGCCGCCTACGCGGTGCGCGCGGTCGAGCCGCGCCAGGCGCAGAAGCGCCCCGGCCCGCCCTTCACGACCTCGACGCTCCAGCAGGCCGCCTCGAACGCGCTCGGCTTCTCGCCCGACCGCACGATGCGCCTCGCGCAGGACCTCTACGAGGCCGGCCTCATCACCTACATGCGAACGGACTCGACGAACATCGCGCCCGAGGCGCGCGAGGCCGCGGCGGCATACGTCGCGGGCGCCTTCGGCAGGGAATTCGCCGACCCGCACAACTACGCCACGCGCAGCAAGGGCGCGCAGGAGGCCCACGAGTGCATCCGCCCGACCGACCCCGCCGCGACGCCCGAGCGCGCCGCGATGCCCGACGGCCGCGACGCCGAGGGCCTCGCGCGCCTCTACCGCCTCGTGTGGGAGCGCTTCGTCTCGTCGCAGATGGCGCCCGCCGTCTCCGAGGTGACGACCGCGACGGTCGACGCGACCGCCGCGCCCGGGCTCCTCCCGGCCGGCTCGCCCGCCGCCGCCGAGCTCACCGCCTCCGTCTCGCGCCTCGTCTTCCCCGGCTTCCTCGCGCTGCGCGGCGCCGAGGGCGTCGCCAAGGCCGAGTCCGCCGACGCGGCGAAGGACGGCGAGGAGACGAGCGACGCGCTCGCCGCCCTCCCCCCGCTCGCGCCCGGCGAGGCGCTCGATCCGGCCGCGGTCCTGCCCGAGCGCAAGGAGACCAAGCCGCCGCCGCGCTTCAACGAGGCCTCGCTCGTCCGCGAGATGGAGGCGCGCGGCATCGGCCGCCCCTCCACCTACGCCAGCACCGTCAAGACGCTCAAGGACCGCAAGTACGTCCTGAGCGAGCGCCGCGTCCTCTCCCCGACCGAGCTCGGAGAGAAGGTCTGCGACTGGCTCGTCGAGGCCTACCCCGACATGATGGACGTCGGCTACACCGCCGACATGGAGCGCAAGCTCGACGACGCGCAGGACCCCGCCACGGCGACCGACTGGCAGGGGCTCCTCGCCGCCTTCTACCGCGAGCTCGAGGACTGGAACGACCGCGCCAAGAAGTGGGCCGACCCCGCCGCCGTCGCGACGCTGCTCGAGGCCTTCCGCGACGTCCACGACTGGGAGCCGCCCCACAAGGCCGGCGCCCGGACCTACGACGACAGGAAGTTCGTCCAGGACCTCGCCTACGACGTGATGGGCGAATCGCGCCCGCGCGCCAAGGACCGCCGTCCCGACGCCCCCTACCGCTTCGAGCGCCCCGCCTCATTCCCCGCGAAGTGCTGCACCGTCCCCCAGCTCCAGGCCCTCGCCCGCACGCTCCTGCGATACCGCGACCAGGCGCCCGGCGCCGAGGAGGCGCTCCGCGCCGCCGGCCTCGGCGATCTGCTCGCCGACGCCGCCGTCCCCGTCGCCGACGAGCGCTCCGCCGCGCTCCTCGACGCGCTCGCCAAGTACGGCGCCGCGCCCGACGACGAGCGCTTCGCCACGTCCCTCGCCGAGCAGGTCCGGCGCGGCAAGCGCCTCAGCCCCCGCCAGGCCGACTGGCTCCCGAAGCTCTTCCTCAACGCGCGCGACCGCGTCCCGGCCGACGAGTTCGAGGCCCTCTGCGCGAAGTTCGGCATCGAGCCGAAGGCCGAGGAGTCCGTCGACCCGGAGCGCGCCGCCGCCGTCGTGGCCGCGCTCGCGGGCGTGACGGAATGGGCCGCGCCGGCCGCGCCGCGCAAGGGCGGGCGCGTCTACGACGACAAGAAGTTCTACGCGGACGTGGCCGCGCGCTTCGGCGCGCGCCGGACGATGTCGGCCAAGCAGCTCGGCGCGCTGGAGCGGATGCTGCTGCGCTACCGCGCGCAGATTCCGGGCGCGGACGAGCTCGCCGCCCGCTACGGCATCGAGGCCCGCCCCCGCCGCGCCCGCAAGGCCGGCGGGAAGAAGGCCTAGCCGGGCTCCGGCAGCGCGCGCTCGAGCGCCATCGAACGCGAGGCCTTGACGAGCACGAGGTCGCCCGGCTTCGCGAGGTCCGCGAGCGCGGCGCGCGCCGCGAGGGCGTCCGGCGCGCGATGGACGTGCGCGGCGGGGAGCCCCGCGCGCACGGCCTCGTCCGCGATCCACGCGGCGCGAGTCCCGACGCACAGCAGCTCGTCCGGCGCCGCGGCGGCCGCGGCGCGCCCGACGCGCCGGTGCAGCGCCTCCTCCGCGTCGCCGAGCTCGCCCATGTCGCCCAGCGCCGCGATGCGCCGTCCCGCGCACGGCGTCGCGGCGAAGGTCTCGAGCGACTTCTCCATGCTGATCGGGTTCGCGTTGTAGGCGTCGTTGATCCACGAGACGCCGCCGCGCTCGATCCGCTCCCAGCGCATCTTCGCGCCGGGCGTCGCGGCGAGCCGCTCCGCGATCTCCTCCCACGCCACGCCGAGCGCGCGCGACGCGGCGACGGCGAGGAGCGAGTTGCCGATCTGGTGCGCGCCCGGCTGCGGCGCGCGCAGGGCGCGCGTTTCGCCCGTCGCCGCCTCGCGCGCCTCGAACGCGCCCGTGGCGGGGTCCGCCGAGACCGCGACGTAGTCCGCCGCCGTGGCGGGGTCCGCCGAGACGGAGACGACGCGGCAGCGCGGCTGCGCGCGCAGGAAGGCGAAGTGGCGGTTCGTCGCGTCGAGCACGCAGAAGCCCTCCGCCGGCACGGCGCGCAGGAGCTCCGCCTTCTCGTCCGCGATGCGCTCCTCGGTCCCGAAGTTGCCGATGTGCACGGGGCCGACGTTCGTGAGGATCGCCGCGTCCGGCCGCATGAGCGCCGCGAGCGGCGCGATCTCGCCGGGATGGTTCGTGCCGGACTCCAGCACCGCGTAGCGCGTCTCCTCCGGCATCGCGAGGATGGACTTGGGGAGGCCGAGCCCGTTGTTCCAGTTGCCGCGGGTCCTCGCGACCGGCCCGAGAGCGCCCAGGAGCTGCGCCGCGAGCTCCTTCGTCGTGGTCTTGCCGACCGAGCCCGTGACGCCGAGGACGAACGGGTCGACCTTCGCGCGCCAGCCCGCCGCGAGGTCGCGGAGGGCGCGCGCGGTGTCGTCCACGCGCAGGGCCGGAAGCCCGGGCGGCAGCGACGCGGAGCGGTCGGCCACGACGCCCCCCGCGCCGGCCTCGACCGCCTTCGCGGCGAAGTCGTGGCCGTCGAAGTTCTCGCCGCGCAGGGCGAGGAAGAGGCAGCCCGGCGGAAGGTCGCGGGTGTCGGTGGAAAGGGACGGGAACGAGTCCGGGAGCGGGCCCTCCGGCGCGGCGCCGGACCAGCGGACGAGGTCTTCGAGCTTGAACATGGCGCGTATCCTACCACGCCCGCGCGGCGCGCCGCAAGGCGATTTGCAACCCCTCCGGGCTTCTGCTAGAATCCTTTCCCGTCTTTCAACCCAAACCCACACCATACACAGACCATGAACACCAAGACTCTCCGCGACGTCGACGTCCAGGGCAAGCGCGTCCTCATGCGCGTCGATTTCAACGTTCCCGTGAAGGAAGGCAAGATCAAGGACGACACCCGCATCGTCGGCGCCCTCCCCTCCATCCAGTACGTGATCGAGCACGGCGGCAGGCTCATCCTCATGTCCCACATGGGCCGCCCCGACGAGAAGGGCATCACCCCCGACACCACGATGAAGATCGTCGCGGACGCCCTCGCCGCCAAGCTCGGCAGGCCCGTCGCCTTCGCGGCCGACTGCGCCGCGGCGGACGCCGAGGTCGCCGCGCTCAAGGACGGCGACGTGCTCGTCCTCGAGAACACCCGCTACCACAAGGAGGAGCAGGCCAAGCGCAAGCAGAAGGACGGCGAGGACGAGGCGACCTTCAAGGCCGCCAAGAAGGCGCTCAAGGAGGAGCAGCGCAAGCTCGCCGAGAAGCTCGCCTCCTACGGCGACGTCTACGTGAACGACGCGTTCGGAACCGCGCACCGCGCCCACGCCTCCACCGCGGTCGTCACCGAGTTCATGAAGGCCAAGGGCGCCCCGTGCGTCGCCGGCTTCCTCATGGAGAAGGAGATCGAGTACCTCGGCAACGCGGTCGAGAACCCCGTCCGCCCGTTCGCGGCGATCCTCGGCGGCGCCAAGGTCTCCGACAAGCTCGCGGTCGTGAAGAACCTCCTCGGCAAGGTCGACACGCTCGTCATCGGCGGCGGCATGGCCTACACGTTCCTCAAGGCCCAGGGCCACGCGATCGGCGGCTCGCTCTGCGAGGACGACCAGCTCGACTACGCGCGCGAGATGATGGCGCTCGCGAAGGAGCGCGGCGTGCAGTTCCTCCTGCCCGTCGACAGCGTCGCGGCCGACAAGTTCGACCCCGAGGCCAACACGCAGATCGTCGGCGAGGACGTCCCCGACGGCTGGATGGGCCTCGACATCGGCCCCAAGTCGATCGAGCTCTTCTCCAACGCCGTGAAGACCGCCAAGACCGTGGTCTGGAACGGCCCGATGGGCTGCTTCGAGATGGAGAAGTTCGCGGCCGGCACGTTCGGCGTCGCGGCGGCCGTGGCCGAGGTCAAGGCCAACGGCGGCACCTCGATCATCGGCGGCGGCGACTCCGTCTCCGCGGTGAAGAAGTCCGGCCTCGCCGAGAAGATGTCCCACATCTCCACCGGCGGCGGCGCGTCCCTCGAATACCTCGAGGGCAAGGTCCTGCCCGGCGTCGCCGCGCTCGACCAGAAGTAGGCCCTCCCCGATCCGCCCGGCCCGGCGGCGCCCCCGCGCCGCCGGGCCGCACGCCCCCTGCCGCATGAGACCCGCGTTCCGGATCGCCGCGCTCCTTCCCGCCCTCCTCTGCGCCGCGCGCGCGGAGGACCTGCCGGTCGAGACCTACGAGGAGACGCTCGCGCGCATGCCCGCCTGGCTCGCCGAGCGCGCCCCCAGGGCCGCCGCGAAGGCCTTCTCGGTCGACCCCGCGCGCGTGCGGTTCCTGGACCTCGCGCCCTTCGCCAACCGATCCTACGGCGACACCGTCGCGGGCGACGGCAAGGGCGGCTGGACCGACCAGGGCGAGAACCACCTGCGCCACGCGCCGTGGGGCCCCACGGACTGCAACGGCGTGCCGTTCGACTTCATCCGCCCCGACCAGAACGACGACCGCGCGTGCGTGATGCTGCGCTCGAAGCACCTGCCCGACCTGCCCGACGCCGTGCGCGGCATCGCGGCGGGCTGCAAGGCCGAGGCGCTCTACTTCCTGCACGCCGGCGCGTGGGTCGAGAAGGACGCCGAAGGCTTCCGCTACGTGGTCCATTACGCGGACGGCGCCTCGGAGACCGCCCCGATGGTCGGGGGCGTCGACTTCGGCGACTGGTGGATCGACACGCGCCGCGCCGGCCTGGCGCGCACCACCCGCTACCACACGGGCTGGGCCAACTCCGAGAGCAAGGGCTTCCACGTCCTGCGCTGGGAGAACCCGCACCCGGAGAAGACCATCGCGACGATCGACATCGAGAGCGCCTGCGGCGAAACGATCCCGATCATCGAGGCCATCACCGCGGAGCTGCCCGACGAATCGCCCTTCGCCCTGCGCCGCCTCAAGCTCAGGGGCTGGGGCGGCGCGAAGCCCGAGCGGCACGACGGAGCGCTCGAGATCGTGCTCCCCGACGCCTCCCGGGACTGGTGCGGCGCGAACCTGGACCTGCCCGAGCCCGCGCCCTTCCCGGCGGAGGACCCCGCCGCGTGCGACCTCGTCTTCGAGGCGAACGGCGGCCGCACGCCGCTCGGCGTCGTCGGCCCGGGCGGACAGCGCTTCCAGGTCGCCGCGCGCTTCCGCCTCGAGGACGGAACCGAAAAGAGCGGCCCCTACGTCCACCCGACGATCGAGGGCGATCGCATCGACGAGGACCCCGCCACGTGGCAGACCGTCCGCCTCCCGGTCCGGCTCCTCCTCCCGAAGAACGCCCCCTCCCCGGTCTCCTCCCTCTCGGGCCTCAACCTGCAGTATCGCATGCTGTCCTCCGACCGCGCGGCGCTCCGCGTCCGCTCGATCCGCCTCGAGCCGTCCGCCGCCCGATAGCGCTCCGCATCCCGTCGCGCCCGAGCGCCCTTCTGTTTTCCGGGGCGTTCTGCTAGAATCCGCGCCCATGCCCGCGCACCCCGCCTTCTCGATCCATACCTACGGCTGCCAGATGAACGTCCGCGACTCGGACCTCCTGGCGCGCCGGCTCCGCGCCGCGGGCTTCGCCGAGGCCGCGTCGGAGGACGAGGCGGACGTCGTCCTCGTCAACTCCTGCTCCGTCCGCGAGAAGGCCGAGGAGAAGGCGATCGGCAAGCTCGGCATGCTCTGCGCCGCCCGCCGCGACCGCCCCGGGCTCGTCGTCGGCCTCACCGGCTGCATGGCCAACCGCCTCGGCCCCGACGTCTTCGGCCTCGTCCCCGGGCTCTCCTTCTCCGTCGGCCCCCGCGCCGCCGGCCCCGCGATCGTCGGCCTCGTCCGCCGCGCCCTCGACGGCGCGAAGGGGATGTTCGTCCCCGACGCGGATGGTCGCACGGTCGCACGGTCACACGGTCACACGGTCGAGCAGTCGGACAATCTCGCGGTCTCACGGTCGGACCGTCAGACCGTCGGACCGTGCGACCGTGCGACCACGAAGGAGGCCGGCGCGGACGAGCCGCACGGCTCGTCCGCGCCGGCCTCCTTCGTGACGATCTTATTCGGCTGTAACCAGCGCTGCTCCTACTGCATCGTGCCGTCGGTGCGCGGCGGCGAGGAGAGCCGGGACCCGCGTGCGATCGTCGCCGAGGTCCGCGAGGAGGCGGCGCGCGGCGCGAAGGACGTGTGCCTCCTCGGCCAGAGCGTGATGCGCTACGGCCGCATGGGCTTCGCCTGGCCGGAGGGCCTCCCCTCCCCCATGGGCTTCTCGGAGCCGCTCCCGCGCCTCCTGGAATATATTGCGCGCGAGGTGCCGGAGGTGCGCCGGCTGCGGTTCACGTCGGGCCATCCCTCGGGCGTCACGGACGAGCTCGTCCGCGCGATGCGCGAGATTCCCGCCGTCTGCCCGCACCTGCACCTGCCGATGCAGAGCGGCTCGGACCGCATCCTGCGCGAGATGCGCCGGGGCTACGACTCCGCGCGCTACCTCGCCGCCGTCCGCCGCCTGCGCGAGGGCGTCCCCGACATCGCGATCACGACGGACATCATCGTCGGCTACCCGGGCGAGACGGAAGAGGACTTCGAGGACACGCGCCGCGTCATGGAGGAGGCGGGCTTCGACAACGCGTTCGTCTTCAAGTATTCGCCGCGCCCCGGCACGCCCTCCGCGCTCCTCGAGGACGACGTCCCCGACGAGGAGAAGCGCCGCCGCGACCAGGTCCTGCTCGCCGACCAGGACGCGCGCGGCCAGCGCTGCAACGACCGCTGGGTCGGCCGCACCGTCGAGGTCCTCGCCGAAGGCCCCTCCCTGCGCAACCCCGCGCGCTGGTCCGGCCGCACCGGACAGAACAAGATCGTCGTCTTCGACCCCGCCCCCGGCCTCCGCGCCGGCGACTTCGTCTGCGTCTCCGTCTCCTCCGCCCGCCCCCAGACCCTCTACGGTGAAATCGCCGGCTGACCGATCGCCCATCTCCCCTCTCTCGTCACTCGTCACTCGTCACTCCCCCGTGGTCAAGCCCCGCACCAACGACGCCGCCGTCGAGGCGTTCTGCCCCAAGACCCGCCTGCGCTTCCTCTACGCGGACGTGTCCGCGACGGCGCGCCGCCTCGCGAAGGCGCACGGCGACTCGCCCGCCGCCGCCGCGATCCTCGGCAAGGTGCTCGCCGGCACGGCCGCCGCGACGATCGACTTCAACGAGCCCGGCGAGCGGCTCGTCGTCGCGGCCAACGTCAAGGGCCCGCTCGGCGGCTGGCGCGCGGAGATCTCCGGCGAGGGGTTCCTCACGGGCTCGCTCCAGGAGCACGACCCCGAGTCGCTGCGCAATGCGGGCGACGGCGCCGACGAGTGGTGCGGCCCCGGCGCCGCCGCCAAGGCGACGCGCCTGCGCGAGGACGGCACGATTCGCTCGCAGGTCTCCTTCGAGTGCAAGGGGGGCGCGCCCGAGTCCGTCTACGCCGCGCTCTTCTGCTCCGCCGTCCCGACGCGCCTGCGCCTCGTCTGCACGATGTTCGACGGCGAGATCGATCGCGCCCGCGCCCTCGCGCTGCAGCTCGTCCACGAGGGCTCGCGCCGCGCCTTCAAGCGCGTGGAGAAGCTGTTCGACGACGGCACCGTCGCCGACACGCTCGCCTTCGACGCGACGCTCCCGACGCTCCGCGAGATCCTCGGCGTCGAGGATCTCGTGACCGGCCCCACGCGCGCGATCGCCTTCGGCTGCACCTGCTCCGAGAAGCGCTTCCTCGACGCCTACGCCGCGCTCCCGCGCGAAACCCTTGAGGGGATGCTCCGCCCCCTCCGCCCCCGCGAGGAACGCTGCCACCTCTGCGGACGCCGCTACACCATCACCCCCGAGCAGCTTGTCCAAGTCCTCCAATCCAAAACCGAAACGAAATGAAGATTCTCTTCCAGGGCGATTCCGTCACCGACTGCGGCCGCGGAAACAGCGGCGGCTGCGGCTACGAGCAGGGCCAGATGGGCCCGGGCTATCCCGGCCTGATCAAGTCCCGCCTCTCCTGCGACCGTCCCGACGCCGGGTTCGAGTTCGTCAACCTCGGCATCAGCGGCAACCGCATCGTCGACCTCTACGCCCGCTGGCGCGCCGACTGCCTCAACCACGAGCCCGACATCGTCTCGATCCTCGTCGGCGTGAACGACTCGTGGCACGAGCAGCACCGCAACGGCGTCGAGGTCCCTCGCGCGATCCGCATCTACAACGAGCTGCTCGACTGGACGATCGAGAAGCTCCCCGCCGTGAAGCTCGTCCTGCTCGAGCCCTTCACCGCGGGCGAGTCCGACAACGGCAAGCTCTTCGGCGCCGAGGTGCGCGAGCGCGGCGCCGCCGTGAAGGCCGCCGCCGAGCGCCTCGGCCCCGACCGCGCCGTCTTCGTTCCCCTCCAGTCCATCCTCGACGACCTCCGCGCCCGCGCGCCCTGGCAGCACTGGACCGCGGACGGCGTCCACCCCACCCCGGCCTTCCACCAGGCGATCGCCGATGCCTGGCTCCGCGCCGCCGCCCCCTTCCTCGGCTAGCCCGCTTCCGCTCGCCACTCGCCACTCGTCACTCGTCACTCGTCACTCGTCTCTCGTCACTGTCATGCGCAAGCACCTCCTCCCGCCGGACCGCAACTGGTACCGCGCGAACTTCCACTGCCACTCCCACCTCTCCGACGGCTACTGGCCGCCTGCGCGCCTCCGCGACGAATACAAGAAGGCCGGCTACCAGATCCTCGCCATCACCGATCACAACGTCCTCGTCGACCACTCGGACCTCAACGACCCGGACTTCCTCACGCTCACCTCCGTCGAATACGACATCACGGACTGGGACTCGCGCCTGCCCGTCGCCCGGCCGGACGCCAACGTCTGGAACTACCGCTTCCACGACACGTTCCACCTCAACCTCTTCTCCAAGGTTCCGAATCCCGCCGGCCCTCCCGCGCGCGACACGATCTGGGGCGTCCAGCACAACTGCTTCGAGGGCTCCGAGGAGGAGAAGGCGCGGAAGAAGCCCTTTTCCCTGGACGCCGTGAACGAGGTGGTCGCGAAGGCGAACGAGGCCGGCTTCCTCGTCCAGTACAACCACCCGAACTGGTCGCGCAACGTCCGCTCCGACTGGCTCGGGCTGAAGGGGATCTGGTCGCTCGAGATCCTCAACTACGCCACCGAGTGCCTCACCGGCGGCGAATACTGCCCCTACGTCTACGACGACCTGCTCAACCACGTCTCGCCCCGCATCTTCTGCACGATGGGCGACGACAACCACAACCGCGACGGCACCACGCTTCAGTCCTTCGGCGGCTCGACGATCATCGGCGCCGAGTCGCTCGACTACGCGTCCGTGATCCGCGCGCTGGAGAAGGGCGAGTTCTACTGCTCCTCCGGCAGGACCGACCCGCCGCGCATCCTCGCGCTCTACGTCGAGAGCGGCGTCGTCCACGTCGACTGCACGCCCGCCTCGTTCGTCTTCTTCGTGGGCGACGGCCGCCGCTACGCGAACAAGCGCGGCGAGGGCGTGACGCACGCCGAGTTTCCGCTCGGAAGGGACGACGGCTGGTTCCGCGTCGCCGTCCGCGACGACCGCGGCAACACCGCCCACACGCACGCCTACCTCGTCGACGAGTGCCGCTAGCGCCGCCCCCGGCGTTGTGGTATGCTCCGTGCCCGTGGAACGCATCGGCATCTTCGGCGGGAGCTTCGACCCCGTGCACGCCGGGCATCTGGCGCTCGCGCGCCGGGCGCTCGAGGCCGTGCCGCTGGACCGCGTGCTCTTCGCCCCGGCCGCCGACTCGCCCTTCAAGGTCGGGCGGATGAACGCCCCCGCGGAGGACCGCCTCGCGATGCTGGAGCTCGCGATCGCCGGCGAGCCGCGCTTCGGGATCTGCCGCGCCGACCTCGACCGCGGCGGCGTCTCCTACACCGTGGACCTCGTCGCCGACGTCCGCGCGGCGCACCCGGACTCGGAGCTCTTCTTCCTCCTCGGCGCGGACTCCCTCGCCGGCCTGCACCGCTGGCGCCGCGCCGCGGAGCTCGTCGCGATGTGCCGCTTCGTCGGCTTCGGCCGCCCCGGATTCCGCCTCGACCCGGACGCCCTCGGCTTCGACCCCGCCACGAACGCCCGTCTCGCGGCGGACTTCGTCCCCGACTTCGCCGAGCCCGCCTCCTCCACCGAGGTCCGCGCCCGCCTCGCCGCCGGCGAGGACGTCTCCTCCCTCCTCCCCTCCCCCGTCGCCGCCTACATCCGCGACCGCGGCCTCTACCGCCCCGCTCCAGCACCGTCCGCGCCCCGCGCGAACGTCGTATCGATTCTTCTTCCCGTTCTCTGCTTCGAGTTGGCCGCCCTGTCCCTCGCCCTGGGCGTGGCGGGGTTGTTGCTCAGCCTCCCGTTTCTCGGAATCGCCTTTCTGTGGGCGGCCGGCGGATTCCTTCTGGCGAGCGTTGCGGTCCGCGCCGTCAGAGCCGGAAAGAACGGCGGAAAACGGACCTTGGCGTTCGCTTGCACGGCCGTTCTCGCCGTCGCTTCATTCTATTCGTTCTTTTCCGCGGTCTCTTCGTTCGCGGCGTGGCGGGCGCCTTACGACATCAGCGATGCGTTCGGAGACGACGCCTATCCGGGCTTGATCGAAATCGTCGGATTCCGCTACCACCCGCCGACGCCCTGGTCCGAGTCGTCCTACGAGGCGCGGACGGAATTCCGCGCCGCCAGCCCGCGCTTCTTCTGCGAAGAAACGGATTCGGGAGCGGAACGCGTCGGCGCCGACGTCGCCCGGCTCGCGATCCGGAAAGCCCGCAAGGCGTTCCGCGCCTTCCGTCCCGATTCCGGGGAAGCGGTGTTCGTCGTCGCACGGAACGGCGCCCCGCGCTGGACGATCGTCCTCGGCGAAAACCCCTCCGAATGCGTCGTCCTCGCCGAATGACCCGCTCCTCTCGAATTTTCAACTTCCAACTTTGAACTTTAAACTCCAATGAGCCGCCCGCGCCCGCCCGGCGCTTGGCCGCGCCATCTTCCATTGTGCATTGTGCATTCTGCATTGTGCATTGCACACGGCGCCCGACTTCGTCGATTGCGTCGATTCGGTCGATTGGGTCGACCGGCCGCTCGCCGGGGAGGCCCGCCCCCGATTCCGGCCCGTCGACGACAGGACGACGGGACGACGGGCTGACGAGACGACAAGATTGCGCCTCCAGGCGCTTCGCGGAAGCGAGGCCCGATTGCTCGTCGTCCCGTCTTCTTGTCATCTCGTCGTCCTCCAAGGCCGCGCCCTCCCCCATTGTGCATTGTGCATTCTGCATTGTGCATTGAACATAGCCGCGCCCGACTTCGTCGATTGCGTCGATTCGGTCGATTGCGTCGATTCGGTCGATTGCGTCGCCCGGCCGCACTCCGGGAAAGGCCTCCCCTGCCCCAGCTTCTCGACGAAACCGACGACGCCGACGACATCGACGAACCACGCACGGAAGACCGAAGACAAGGTGCGCCCGGAATCCGTCCCGCCGCGTTTCGCGCCGAGTTCAAGAAATGCCTCGCGAACCTTTTCGCTTCGACCGTTCCTTGAATTCGCACTTGCAGGTTTTCTTATTCGCCTTGCAATGGTCGCAATTCGACAGCATTCGAAGTTCTCCCGTGTACGAGCTCTTGTTGGAGCGATCGATGACGGCAGACAATGACGACCAGTCGTCGTCATCGGAAGAATGTTTGCCACTGATGTTTCTCCGAAATAGCGCCTCGTCAAACCAAGGACCGAGAAGGATGTTGCTTCTGCCGGAATTTCCTTTGTTTTCCAGCATCGCTTGAATGACGGACGTGAAGTCGATGTAAATCGAACCATTCATTTTTCCGGTCGGCCGTTTGTCGAACTCAACGACGATCCTCGATTCCCGCTCGTAGGCCCAACCCCGGTTCTTCATAAACAACCCCAGTCCGACACCCGGCGCAGTTTTCGCAAAATCGGTCCAGCACTTTTTGTCGGGGCTCTTATGCATTCTTCCGTCGTGCTCCGCCAGATAGTCGCCGGGCATTCCTTTCCGAACGACGTACAAAACGTCCGCGAACCGAATCCGTGATGGAACGATGCTATGGAACGTTTTGTCTTTGGCAGAGTTTTTGATGAAACAAACGGAGGCCGGTTGTTTCTCCGCCTCTTCGCACCATCGGCGGATTGCACTCGACGGAAAGCGAAGGCGAACAGCTTCGCGCCGGGGAACGCCGTATGTCGTCCACATCGACACGTTTTCTTCAGGCCCGTATGAAAGGCTTAACACATAAGCATAAACGCCTTTTGCCTGCTCTGCCGTGTCGTTCAACGTCTCAAGTGAAGACAGTTTGAACAGATACTTCCTGTCCGTTCCAATCATCGCCGGCCAGAGAATCTTGGCGAGATAGCGCAGAACCGTCTGGTGGAAGAAGCCACGATTGTGCTTCATGGCTTGGTCGTGAAGCTTGGAAAACACGGAATCGGGCGTTTTCCCCAACCTTCTCAATGCTCTACCTTTTCGTTTCTTACTCATTCTCTCTTCCTTTCTATTTCAGCTCCTGAACGTTACCGTGCATCCATTCGGAATGTTCATTCGGGACGTTTTTCCGCGGAAACGCCCAGGAAGCGAAAGCAATGTCAGCCCGGAACAATTTTCAAACACGTATTCCCCGATGCTCGTCACGCTGTCCGGAATCGTGAGCGACGTCAGCCCGGAACAACCCCAGAACGCAGCGCCCCCGATGCTCGTCACGCCATCCGGAATCGTGATCGACGTCAGCCCGGAACACCAGGCAAACGCATAGCCACCAATGCTCGTCACGCTGTCCGGAATCGTGATCGATGTAAGTCCGGAACAACCTGAAAACGCATCGCCACCGATGCTCGTCACGCTGTCCGGAATCGTCGTGTTCATGCACCCGACCACGAGGACATTATTCGCCGAATGGACGATTGCCATGCAATTGTCACGGGAGTCGTAAGCCGGGTTGTTTGGATCGACCGTGATCGACGTCAGCCCAGAACAACCGTTAAACGCGTGGTTCCCGATGCTCGTCACGCTGTCCGGAATCGTGATAGAGGCCAGCCCGGAACAACCGGAAAACGCTCCGTCCGCGATGTTCGTCACGCTGTCCGGAATCGTGATTGAAGTGAGTTCGGAACAACCGGAAAACGCATAGTTCCCGATGCTCGTCACGCTGTCTGGGATCGTGAGCGACGCCAGCTCGGAACAACCGGAAAACGCAGAGTCCCCGATGCTCGTCACGCCGTCCGGAATCGTGAGCGACGTCAGCCCGGAGCAACCGTAAAACGTATAGTTCCCGATGCTCGTCACGCCGTCCGGAATCGTGATCGACGTCAGCCCGGAACACCAGGAAAACGCAGAGTCCCCGATGCTCGTCACGCCGTCCGGAATCGTGAGCGACGTCAGCCCGGAACAAACGTAAAACGCAGAGTCCCCGATGCTCGTCACACTGTCAGGAATCGTGACCGACTTCAGCTCGGAACAATTGGAAAACGCCTCACTCCCGATGCTCGTCACGGGCAGACCGTCGATTTCGGCTGGAATGACAAAGTCTCCGGTTGGTTCCTGCAGAGTTCCCGTAATCGTGACGGTGCCGCCTGAAACAGTCCAGGAGAGAACTTCTTCGGGCATCCACTGCGCCGTGAGCGTCGCGCCGCCGAGCGGCATCGTCGCCGGGAACGCCGGCGACCAGCCGGCAAACATAAAACCATCGCGCGTCGGGGGCGACGGTGCGGTCAGCGCCGCACCGTAGGGAGCCGTGATGGACGCGACGGCGCTGCCGCCGGCGCTGTCGAACGAAATCGTGTAGCTGCGCGGTGTCCACTGCGCCGTGAGCGTCGCGCCGCCGATCGGCATCGTCGCCGGGAATGCCGGCGACCAACCGGTGAACGAGTAGCCGTCCCTCGTCGGGGCGTTTGGCGCGGCGAGGGCCGAACCGTAGGGAGCCGTGATAGGCTCGACCGCGCTGCCGCCGTTTGCGTCGAAACGCAGGGTGAAGACGTCCGGCGTCCAGACCACTTCGTCCACCCAGCCGCAGTCGGAGCCGGAGGAGCCGCTGCCATCCTTGTCGTAGCGCCAGCGCAGAACGTGGACGCCGGCGCCGGAGACCGGAAAGGATTCCTGCGCCCAGGTGCCGCCCGTCCCGCTGACGCCCGCCTGCTGCGATCCGTCGACGAAAAAGCGCAGGCAGTCACAGTCGTCTTCGCTCGAGGCCTTCCACCAGAAGCTCACCGCGCCGGGACCGGTCACCGTGGTTTCGATCCACGTGCTCTGGCCGTCGGCGATCGCGCCGCTACGAGCGGCGAAGACGCCGTCGTGCGTGTCGTCGCTTTGGACGAACCACTCGGCTGAGCCGCCCTTCGTGAAGACGAGGTCCGGGTTGAGAGCCCGCGCAAGCGACACCTGCCATGCCGCCACGAGGGTCAAGTCGCACCACGGGACCGCGGTCGTTTCGTCCGCCGGCAGACCGCCCGTTGCGCGCGTCCGCCACCCGAAGAAGTCGTAGCCGTCCCGCACCGGCACCGGCAGCAGGCCGAGAGCGCCCGGCGCATCGTAGGTCCGCGTGGCGGGGTCCACGGTGCCGCCGGCCGGGTCGAAGGTCACGACGACCGAACCCGGCCAGGCGCGCTCGTCCACGCCGCTTGCGCTCCCGAGCGCCACGCGCACCTGGTAGAACCGGTGCGACGGCTCGACCGGGCACGACCATTCGTCCGCCAGGTCCGCCTTGCCCCAGACGGTATAGACGCGCCCTGCGACGTTCGACGGCCACCACGTCACGACCGGTTCGCCGCCGTCCATGTCGATGAACACCCGGAAGTCGTCCTCCTTCGTCGGATCCAGCCCCGCCACGTAGCATTCCCAGACCGGGCGCCCGTTCTCCGCCGTGGCGAGGGCCGCCGCCTCGAACGCGGCGTCCGGCGCACCCTCCGCCGCGAGACCGTGCGAGACGAGCCAGTCGAGCGGCACCGGCGCGGGCGTCGTCGCCGTCGCGCCGGGAACCGCCGCGGCCCCGGTCCACGACACGCGGTCCAGATACCCGCGGTCCTCCGCCGATCCCATCTCGTTCCAGAAGACGAATCGGACCTCGTGCGATCCCGCGCCGGCAATCGCGACGGACACCTTGATCCAGGAGCCAGCCTCATCGCTTTCGATCCAGGTTTTCGTTACTTCGTCGACCACGAGGTCGATGCCGGAGCCGCCCGCTGAGTCGAGCCGCCACGACCAGGAGAGCGTGCCGGGACCGACGAGCGTCGTCGAGAGGATGCTGTCGTCGGCGGTTCCGGCCGGACCGCTCGCGGCGGCGTCCTCCCCGTCCGCCGTCGTCTTCGTCTGCGGCGTCCAGGCGTTGCTCCCCTCGCTCGTCCAGACGAGTCCCGGAGCGTCGAGCGCCGTTGCCAGTCCCGTCGGCTGCGCCGTCAGCACGATGTTGCGCGGGCCGTCGCACGGGACCGCGATCGTCCGCGCCGCCGCATCCAGCGCCACGCCGTTCGTGTCGCCGCCGAGCGTCACGGCGCAGTCCCCCTCCCAGAAGACGTCGAACGCCACTTCGAGCGCCGTTCCCGCCGCGCGCCAGCCCGCCTCGAAGTCCGCTACGACCGGTCCCTTCGCTTCAAGCGAAATCCAGTGGTCCGTCCGCCAGTTCCACGCGAGCGTCGAATCCTCCTGCATCGTGAACGAGACCGACGAGCCCGAGCCGCTCGCCGGGACGCTCCCCGTCCCGGTCCATCCCGTGCAGAGGCGTCGCGTGCCGTCCTCCTCCGGCGGTGCCGCCACGCTCGCGGTCACCATGTCGCCCCACGAGTGCATGTAGGTCCCCGGAGCCGGCGATGCCGTCCCGAACGCGCTTGACACCGCGAGCGAGACCTTGCGCTCCGTAATCGTCGCACGGATCGTCCGCGGACCGTCGGCCGGGACGGAGAGCATCGATCCGGAGCGTGTCACGCCCTCCGTATCGCCCGAGAGCGCCAGGTCGTAGAGCGTCCAGTCCGGAGAAAGCGCCACCGAAAGGATCGTTCCCTCCGCCGCCCATTGCGGCCGGATCGCCGTCGTCCCGCCGCTTTCCACCGCGACGTCGATCCAATGCTCCGTCCGCCAGTTCCACGTAAGAGACGAATCCCCCTCGACCGTGAACGTCATGTTCGTTCCCGTGCCACTCGCCGGGACGCTCCCCGTCCCCGTCCAGCCCGTGCAGACGCGGCGCGTCTTTCCGCCCGCCGTCGGAGCCGGCGGCTCGACGCTTGCCGCGACCTTCTCCCCCCAATAGACGACGTTCGTTCCAGCCGCCGGAGTCGGCGTGCCGTCCTTGCTCGACACCGTCAGCGCGTGGCGGGACTGCCAGCACACGTCGTCGAGGAACGCCGCGCCGCCCGCCCCCGAGCCTCGCTCGAATGTCCAGCGCAACGCGTGCTCGCCCGCCCCGAGCTCCAGTGGGCCGACCGCAGCCCAGTCCGTCGAGCGCGTGATCTCGGCCTTGTTCGTCCCGTCCACGTAGAAGCGGGCGTAGTCGCTGCGGTTCGCGGTAATCTTCCACGAGAACGAAATCCGCCCCGGGCCGACGACCGCCGTTTCGAGCGCGTTCGTCCCGCCCTGCGCCACTTCGCCGCTTTGCAGACAGAATCCGTCGGCCCGCGAGTTGTCCGCCACCGCGAACCAGGGCGCGTCTGCACCATCCGACCACGGGAGCGGCTTGCCTGTTCCGCTCTCTCCCGCCTCGCCGCGCGTCAGCACATGCAGTCCCACCGCGCGCGGCCGGTCCGCCGGAATCGCGATCGTCCCGATCGACGGGTCGACCGTAACGCCGTTCGCGTCACCGGACAGGACATACGAGAACGGCCGCGTGGCGGGCGCGAAGGCGAACACGGCCGCTTCGCCGTCCTTCCGGAACCAACCGCTTCCCGGTCCCGATAGCGCGGCGTCGCCCGACAACTCGCACTCGATCCAGACATTCGTCTCGCCCCACAACCATGTGATCGACGAATCTTCGAGCATCAGCACGTCGACCCGGTTGCTCGTTCCGCTCGCCGGGACGCTCCCGGTCCCCGTCCAGCCAGTGCACACATAGCGAACGCCCGGGTTCCCGGAATCGACCACCGACGCCTCGGCCGAACAGCGGACGACGAAATTCGACGGAACCTTGTGCGTGCCGAGGAACGGATCCGCGCCGCCGTGTTCCGACACGACGGACAGATACACAGGATCGTACCGAATGATCGTGCAGCCCGACGGGACCGCCGGCGTTCCGGAATACGACCTCGACAGATACAGCGTTTTCAGTCCGGAACAACCGGAAAACGCAGAGTCCCCGATGCTCGTCACGCTGTCTGGGATCGTGAGCGATGTCAGCTCGGAACAACCGGAAAACGCAAAGCTCCCGATGCTCGTCACGCTGTCTGGGATCGTGAGCGACGCCAGCTCGGAACAACCGAAAAACGCGGAATCCCCGATGTTCGTCACGCTGTTCGGAATCGTAATCGACGTCAGTCCGGAACAACCGGAAAACGCGGAATCCCCGATGCTCGTCACGCTGTTTGGAATCGTAAACGATGTCAACCCGGAACAACCGGAGAACGCACGGTTTCCGATGTTCGTCTCGCTGTCCGGAATCGTAATCGACGTCAGTCCGGAACAACCGGAAAACGCGGAATCCCCGATGTTCGTCACGCTATCCGGAATCGTAATCGACGTCAGTCCGGAACAACCGGAAAACGCGGAATCCCCGATGCTCGTCACGCTGTTTGGAATCGTAAGCGACGTCAACCCGGAACACCAGGCAAAGGCAGAGGCCCCAATGCTCGTCACACTGTCCGGAATCGTAACCGACGAGAAGCCGGAACAACCGGAAAACGCCGAGTTCCCGATGTACGTCAGACCGTCCGGAATCATCAGGTCTTTGATTTCGGCCCCGTCCAGGAATAGACGATGTGCATAGCGGCAGGGGTTGGCATAGGGACCGGCAAAGTCAATGTCACACCATGCCGCCAAATCGGAGATGTGGACCGACGTAAGGCCGGAACAACCGGAGAACGCAAAACGCCCGATGCTCGTCACGCTGTCCGGAATCGTGACCGACGAGAGCCCGGAACAACCGGAAAACGCCCGGGCCCCGATGCTCGTTACGCCGTCCGGAATCGTGATCGACGAGAGGTCCGAGCAACCGGAAAACGCCCATTCCCCGATGCTCGTCACGCCGTCCGGGATCGTTGCAACGCCATGGATGCCGACAATCAGTTTTTTGGCATCTTTCGAGAGCAATAGCCCGTTTCTGGAAGAGTAGGTCGAATTGCTCTCGTCGACGACAACCGACGTCAACCCGGAACAACCGTAAAACGCCCCGTGCCCGATGCTCGTCACGCTATCCGGAATCGTGACCGACGAGAGCCCGGAACAATCTCGAAACGCATCGCTTCCGATGCTCGATACTCCGCCCGGAATCGAAATCGACATGAGATCGGAACAACCGGAAAACGCCCGGTTCCCGATGTTCGTCACGCTGTCCGGAATCGCGACCGACGCGAGGCCGGAACAATCGGAAAACGCATCGTTCCCGATGATCGTCACGCTGCCCGGGATCGTGACCGACGTCAGCCCGGAACAACCGGAAAACGCATCGTTCCCGATGCTCGTCACGGTGCGCGGAATGAGAAGTTCCGTGAGCTCTTCGCCATCGGCAAACAGTCGCCTGTTTCCTCTCAGTTTGGAATTGATGGAATTGGTGGCCCACTTTGCAATATCGGTGACGTTGATTCTCTTTTCCACCAGCCTGGAGCAACCGGAAAACGCACGGCTCCCGATTCTCTTCATGCCATCCGGAATCGCGACCGATGTCAGCCCGGAACAACCATAAAACGCCCATTCGCCGATGCTTGTCACACTGTCCGGAATCGTGACCGTCGTCAGTCCAGCGCAATTTTCAAACGCCCGGTCCCCGATTCTCGTCACGCCGTCTCCGATCGTGACCGACGTCAACCCGGAGCAATCTTCAAATGCAGATCCCCCGATGCTCGTCACGGAGTCGGGAATCGTAACCGACGTCAGCCCGCGACAATAGTCAAACGCATGATCCCCGACGCTCGTCACGCCGACCGGAATCATGATTGACGTCAGCCCGGAACAAACGTAGAACGCTCTGAACCCGATGTTCGTCACCGAGTCGGGAATCGTCACCGACGTCAGCGCGCGACAATAGTCGAACGCAGAATCCCCGATGCTCGTCACGCCGTCCCCGATCGCGACCGACGTCAGGCCGGAACAATCGTGAAACGCACCGCTCCCGATGCTTCTCACGCTGCCCGGAATCGTGACCGACATCAGCCTGGTGCAATTCTCAAACGCAGAGTCCCCGATGCTCGTCACGGAGTCGGGAATCGTGACCGACGTCAACCCGGAACAACCTCGAAACGCACTGTCCCCGATGCTCGTCACGCCGTCCGGAATCGTAATCGACGTCAGCCCGGAACAACCGGAAAACGC
>CAMVRE010000008.1 GCA_947169825.1 uncultured Verrucomicrobiota bacterium
TGGTGGGACGTGCGGGAGTCGGACCCGCGACCCACGGATTAAAAGTCCGTTGCTCTACCAACTGAGCTAACGTCCCGTTGCGCGTCGCAAGGCCGCGGAACATACCACAGGGACGCGCGGAAAGTCAAACCGCGATTGACTTTGCCGCGCGGTTCGGAGATAATCACCCGGCACGCAACCGCAAGGAACCACCATGCTCAAAGGCATCTCCCCCCTCGTCTCCCCCGAGCTGCTCTCCGCCCTCTCCCGCATGGGGCACGGCGACGAGCTCGTCCTCGGCGACGCCCACTTCCCCGCCGAGACCTTCGGCAAGGCCGCCGGAGCCGTCGTCCTCCGCGCCGACGGCATCCCCGCCGCCGCGCTGATGGACGCGATCCTCCCGCTCTTCGAGCTCGACTCCTACGGGTCCGACGCGCCGATGATCACGATGGAGGCGGTGCCCGGCGACGAGCTCGACCCCGACGTCGAGGCGTCCTACCGCGCCGCCGCCG
This sequence comes from uncultured Verrucomicrobiota bacterium, assembly GCA_947169825.1. Lineage (GTDB taxonomy): Bacteria > Verrucomicrobiota > Kiritimatiellia > RFP12 > UBA3636 > UBA3636. The sequence continues at coordinate 492 of CAMVRE010000008.1, forward strand.
ACCGCGCCGGCTACGCCTGGGCGAAGATGCAGCGCCTCGAGCGCTACGCCTTCTACGAGCGCGCGAAGAAGGCCTTCCTCATCGTCCAGACCGGCGAAACCCGCAAATACGGCAACATCATCCTCCGCAAGGGCGTCACGCCCGCCTCCTAGCCATGACCCTCCAGGACATTCCCCAGTTCCAGGCCGACGCGCTCGCCGCCGTCGCCGCCGCGAAGACGCCCGACGACGTCGAGGGCGTCCGCATCAAGTTCCTCGGCCGCAACGGCTCGCTCACCGCCCTCATGAAGGGCCTGCGCGACGTCCCGCCCGCCGACAAGCCCGCGTTCGGGCAGGCGCTCAACGCGCTGCGCGCCGCCTTCACGGAGGCGCTCGAGGCGCGCAAGGAGGCCGTCGCCGGCGAAGGCGCCGCGCACGAGGCGTTCGACTTCTCGATGCCCGGCAACTGGCGCGGCGCCGGCTCGCTGCACCCGCTCACGCTCGTCACCGAGGAGGTGACGCGCATCTTCGCGCAGATGGGCTTCACGGTCGCGGACGGCCCGGACATCGAGACGGAGTTCAACAACTTCGACGCGCTCAACACCGCCAAGCACCACCCGTCGCGCGACGAGCGCGACACGTTCTGGCTCGGCCCGGAGCTGCTGCTGCGCACGCAGACCTCGCCCGTCCAGATCCGGACGATGCTCGCGCGCAAGCCGCCCGTCCGCATCATCAACCCCGGCCGCTGCTACCGCCGCGACACGACGGACGCGACGCACTCGGCGAACTTCCACCAGATCGAGGGGCTCTTCGTGGACGTGAAGCCCGTCTCGCTCGCCGACCTCAAGTCGACGCTGGCGCACTTCGCGCGCGAGATGATGGGCCCGCAGATCCAGGTGCGCTTCCGCCCGCACTTCTTCCCGTTCACCGAGCCCTCGGTGGAGGTGGACTTCTCCTGCCACGTCTGCAAGGGCAAGGGCTGCGCGGTCTGCAAGCAGAGCGGCTGGATCGAGATCCTCGGCGCCGGCATCGTCGACACGCGCGTCTTCCGGCACGTCGGCTACGACCCGGAGTGCTACGGCTACGCCTTCGGCATGGGCGTCGAGCGCATCGCGATGATCAAGTACGGCGTCACCGACCTGCGCCACCTCTACACCAACGACCTGCGCTACCTGCGCTCGTTCGCCTAACGCGAGGACCCTTTCCCATGCCCACGATCCGCACGCTTCTGCTCGACGCCTACTCCCAGTCCCCCGACACGGTCGCCGTCCGCTGGAAGGCCGACCACGTCTGGCACGAATGGTCCTTCGTCGACCTGCACGCCCGCGCCCGCGCCGTCGCCGAGTCGCTCGGGAAGCTCGGCGTGAAGCCCGGCGACCGCGTCGCGCTCATGATGGAGAACCGCCCCGAGTGGATGTCCACCTACCTCGGCATCGTCTCCTGCGGCGTCACCGCGGTGCCCGTCGACGCCCGCCTCCACCCCCACGAGGTCTCGCACATCCTCCGCGACTCCGAGGCCGTCGCGTTCTTCGGCAGCGGCAGGACCGGCCCGCTCGTCCGCGAGGTGATGGGGACCCTGAAGTACATGCGCTCGGTCGTCCTGGCGGACGGCGCCGTCTCCGAGGACCGCCGCGAGAGCGGCGTCCGGCTCTACGACTACGACCGCCTCCTCGAGTCCGTCTCGGAGGCCTCCGGCGCCCCCGACTCGTTCTTCGACCGCAACGTCGCGCAGGAGACGGACGTCGCCTCGATCATCTACACCTCCGGCACGACCGGCCGCAGCAAGGGCGCGATGCTCACGCACGCCAACTTCTGCGCGCAGCTCTCCGCGCTGCAGTATTTCACCGTGCGCAAGGACGACAACTTCCTCCTCGTCCTGCCTCTCCACCACGCCTTCGCCTTCACCGCGAACTTCATCGTCCCGCTCGCCGCCCAGTGCTCGGTCTCGATGGTCGAGAACCTCCGTACGATCCCCGAGAACATGCGCGAGACGCAGCCCACGGTCCTGCTCGCCGTCCCGCTCCTCGCCGAGAAGATGCTCGCCGCGATCATGAAGAAGCTCGAGAAGAGCGCCCCCGCCCGCGCCCTGATGGCGATCGGCCTCTCCCGCGTCGTCGGCCGCAAGATCATCGCCCAGCTCGGCGGCCGCATGCGCATCATCATCGTCGGCGGCGCGGCGAGCGACCCGGACGTGCTCCGGCAGTGGTCGAAGTTCGGCATCACGACCCTCCAGGGCTACGGCCTCACCGAGACGGCGCCCATCTCCGCCCTCGCGCCCGAGAACGCCATCGTCTTCTCCTCCGTCGGCAAGGCGCTGCCCGGCCACGAGCTGCGCATCGCGGAGCCCAACGACGAGGGCGTCGGCGAGATCGAGGTGAAGGGCCCCTCCGTGATGAAGGGCTACTTCCGCAACGAGGACGCCACGAGGGAGTGCTTCGACGGCGACTGGTTCCGCACGGGCGACCTCGGGACGATGGACGCGAACGGCTACATCACGATCACCGGGCGCAAGAAGTCGCTCATCGTGAACCGCGAGGGCAAGAACATCTACCCCGAGGAGGTCGAGCTCGTCATCAACGCCTGCCCGCACGTCCTCGAGTCGATCGTCCTGGGCTACCACGTCCCGGGCGAGAAGAAGGGCGAGCACGTCGGCGCGATCGTCGTCGCCGACCTCGACAAGATCGCCGAGGAGCGCAACAAGTCCGACTCCTCCTCCGCCTCGCCGCTCTCCGACGACCAGATCCGCGACCTCTGCCTCAAGGAGATCCGCGAGGCGATGAAGCAGATCTCGACCTACAAGCACCCGCGCCGCATCCAGGTCCGGTTCGAGCCGCTCCAGAAGACCAACACGCTCAAGGTGAAGCGCTACCTCTACTCGCTCGACTCGGGCGACGAGGAGGCGTAGGCCGGGCGCGCCCCGTCCGCGAGGAGGACCGGACATGGACGCGCCCCCGCCCCCCGCACCCCGCCGCGCGGCGTTCCTCCTCGTCGGCTGCACGGCGTCGGGGAAGACCGCGGTCGCCCACGCGATCGCGCGGGAATCCGGCGCGCTCGTCCTCTCCGCCGACTCGATGCTCGTCTACCGCGGCATGGATGTCGGCACCGCCAAGCCGACCGCCGCCGAGCGCGCGGGCGTCGTCCTGCGCGGCGTCGACCTCGCGGACCCCGACGAGCCCTTCAGCGCCGGCCGCTGGCTCGAATCGGCGCGCGAAGCCGCGCGCGAGGCCGCGGAGGCCGGCCGCGACCTGGTCGTCGCCGGCGGCACCGGGCTCTACGTCTCCGCCCTCCTGCGCGGCATCGACACGCGGGAGGCCGATCCCGGCCGCCGCGCGGAGCTCGAGGCGCTCCTCGCGCGCGAAGGCACGGGGGCGCTCGTCGCGCGCGCGGAGTCCCTTTCCCCCGGATCCACCGCGGCCATCGACGCGAAGAACCCGCGGCGGCTCGTCCGGCTCGTCGAGATCCTCGAATCTCACGCGGAGTTCGCGGAGTCTTTTTCACACGCAGAGAACGCAGAGAGCGCAGAGCCCCGTTCCGGCGAAGCCGGCTCCCCCGCCGGGGGAGCTGCCGAGCGGAGCGAGGCGGAGGGGGTCGGTCACGCGGAGTCTTTTTCACACGCAGAGAACGCAGAGAGCGCAGAGCCCCGTTCCGGCGAAGCCGGCTCCCCCGCCGGGGGAGCTGCCGAGCGCAGCGAGGCGGAGGGGGTCGGTCACGCGCCCCTCGTCGGCCTCGACTTCCCTCCCGACGTCCTCAACGCCCGCATCGAGCGGCGCGCGAGGGCGATGTTCGAGAGCGGACTGCTCGACGAGGTCCGCGCGCTGTGCGAGCGGTTCCCCGGCTTCGAGCGCTCGACCGCCGGCGCGGGCATCGGCTACGCCGAGGCGCTCGCCGCGCTGCGCGGGGAGATCTCCGCGGACGAGGCCGTCGCGCGCACCGCGCAGCGGACGCGCCGCCTCGCGAAGAAGCAGCGCACCTGGTGGCGCCACCAGGCGCGCGTCGAATGGGTCCGCGGCCCCGCGGACGAAGCGGACGTCGCCCGCGCCGCGCGCGACGTCCGGGACCTTTGGAGCCACTATGGAAAAGTCCCCCTCTCCCTCTGATTTCCGCGAAGCCGGTTCCGTGCCCGGGGCTTCGGCCCCGGGAAGTTCCGCCGCACCGTCGCCGCCGCCGACCGGCCTCAAGGCCGCGTTCCGGGGCAGCGAGGACTTCCTCCCGCGCGAGAAGCTCGCGCGGCTCGGGCCGGGCGCGCTCTCCGACGCGGAGCTCGTCGCGATCTTCCTGCGCACGGGCCGCCCCGGGCGCAACGTGCTCCAGGTCGCGGACGACCTCCTGCGCGCCTACGGCGGCAACCTGCGGCTCCTCTCGCAGGAGAGCGCCGCGCGGCTCGAGGGGCTCGGCTCGATCGGGCGCGTCCGCGCGCTGGAGCTCACCGCGGTGTTCGAGTTCGCGCGCCGCATCGCGATGCACTCGCAGGAGGCGCAGCCGCTGCTGGAGACGCCCGAGCAGGTCGCGCGGTTCGTGCACGGGCTGGTCCTGCAGGACCCGACCGAGAGCTTCTACGTCCTGCCGCTCGACCGCAAGATGCGGCTGTGCGACCGCGTCCAGCGCCAGCGCCTCTGCGTGTCGCGCGGAACGGCGGACGCCTCGCCGGTCCATCCGCGCGACGTCTTCCGCGAGGCCGTCCGCGTCGACGCGTGCTTCGTCGTCGTCGCGCACAACCACCCCTCCGGCGATCCGACGCCCTCGCCGCAGGACCTGCGCATCACGCGGGCGCTCGTCGACGCGGGCCGCGTCGTCGGCATCCCGCTCGTGGACCACGTCGTCGTGGGAGGCCTGCCGGACCTGCGCGGGCCGGACGGCTCCATCGACACGACGCGCTGCTTCGACCTCGTCCCGCGCTTCCGCTCCCTGCGTCGCACGGGCGCGGTCGACTTCGACCTCGTATAGCGCGCCGCGCCCGCGGGCGCTACCCGAGCGCGATCAGGACGACGCCGAGGAGCCCCATCGCGAAGGCGGCGTTCTGCAGCGCCGTCGTGCGCTCGCGCAGCGCGAGGCGCCCGTAGAGGAAGAAGCCGATCAGGCACGCGTTCACCTCCATCGGCGAGGCGATCGCGATCGCGCCGGCCGCCTCGAGGCGGTCGAGCGCGTTGAAGTGGAACCAGCAGCTCGCGACGAACCCCGGGATGAGCGCCAGCCCGCACACCCGGAGCAGGAAGAGATACTTGCCCCGCAGGTCCGGGTCGCGCGGCGCGGGGCCCTCCAGCAGGCGCTTCCCGGCAGTGAAGACCGCCCACGCGGCGAGCGTCCCGACGCCGCCCCAGAGCATCCGCTCGAGGTTCTCCGGGCGGACGTCCGCCGGCAGGTAGGAGACGAGGTTCACCGCGCACTGGTTCGCGCCGCAGAGGACGAACGCCGCGAGCGCCGGCAGGAACCAGCGCAGCGTCGACCCGCCCTTCGAAGCGCCGCCCCTGGCGAAGCCCGACACGACGACGTTCCCGACGATCATCGCGAACCCCGCCGCTCGCGCCCACGTGAGGTCCGTCCGCCCCGACAGCACGCCCATGAGGAACGGGAACACGAGGCCCGACTGCGTGACCGTCCACGCCAGGCCGTTCGGCCCGCGCGCCATTGCGCGGCCCATGAAGAAGATCATCCAGAAGTTGAGGAAGCCCCAGGCGACCATGCACAGCGCCGGCAGCGGCGACGCCCCGAACGCGAACGCCCGCGACTCCGGCCACAGCGCCCGCCCCGCGACGAGCGCGACCGACACGGCCGCGATCGAGAGCCCCGTGCTCACGAGCTGCTGCCGGAACGCGCCGCAGCCGCGGCGCTCCGCCGACCCGACGATCGCGCCGGTGATCACCCACGTGAGGCCCGTGAGAACGGCGAAGAGCAGTCCGATTGCCATGGGGCGCGCAGTCTACCACGCCGCCCCCGCCCCCGCAACGCGCAACCGACCGACGAAACCTTTTCCGGTTGACTTTCGCGGACGCCGGGAGGATACTCCGTCCTGTCCCGGCGCGGCGGTCGCCGCCCGGAAACGAGCATCCGCCATGAAGATCACCGCCAAGTCGCGCTACGCGCTGCGCGTTCTGCTGGACCTCGCCGTGTCCGGCGCGAAGGGGCCGCGCACCATCCGGGAGATCGCCTCGTCGCAGGGCATCTCGGAAAAGTTCATCAGCCGCATCGCCGTGCCGCTGCGGCGGGCGGGCCTCGTGACGACCGAACGCGGCGTGAAGGGCGGCCTGCGGCTGGCGCGGTTCCCGTCGAAGATCACGCTCCTCGACATCGTGGAGTCGACGGACGGCCCGCTCGCCCTCGTCCGCTGCCTTGCGCGCCCGGGCGCCTGCGGGCGGCAGGGCCGCTGCGCGGCGGAGAAGGCGTGGGCGGGCGTGAACGAGGCCCTCGCCGCCGCGCTCCGCCGCACGACGCTCGCGTCCGTCGCCGCCGACCAGCGGCGGCTCTCCCCTCCCCCGCCCTCCGAGCCGGACTACTGCATCTAGGGCGTTCCCGCAAGATGTGTGGCCGCCGGGACGGCGGCCGCACTTTTTGTGGAACCGCCCTAGGGAGGTCCCTACCGGACGAAGGCCGCCGTGGCGGGGTCCCCGCCGATCGCGCGGACGAGGTCCTTGAGGCCGTCGGCGGAGGACTTCGGGCAGACGAGCGTCGCGTCGCGCGTGTGGACGACGACGAGCTCGTCCGCCCCGAAGACGGCGACGAGATGGCCCTTCTCGGCGTTCACGACGGCGTTTCCGTGGGACGCGAGCGTGCGCACGAGGCCGTGGACGCCGTTGCCCTCCGCGTCGGCGGGGAGGTGCGCGCCGGCGCTCGCCCAGGTGCCGACGTCGTCCCAGCCGAAGTCGCCGCGGACGGCCACGAGGTTCGGCGCCTTCTCCATGACGGCGTAGTCGACGCTGATCTTATCGAGCTTCTCGTATTCGCGCGCGAGCGCCGCGCCCTGCGCGGGCGTGCCGAACCTCGGCGCGACGCGGTCCATCGCCGCCAGGAGGGCCGGGCGATACGCCGCGAGCGCCGCGCGGAAGGTCGAGACGCGCCAGACGAACATGCCGGAGTTCCAGACGAAGCGGCCGCTGCGCACATAGGTCGCGGCGGTGCCGAGGTTCGGCTTCTCGACGAATCGGCGGACCCGGCGGAAGCCCTTCGGAAGCCCGGGGCCGGCGACGGGCGGTCCGAGCTCCACGTAGCCGTAGCCCGTGGCGGGGTGCGTCGGCCGGATGCCGATCAGCCCCATCACGGGACGCCGGGCGGCGATCTCCGAGGCGGCCGCGAGCGTGCGGCGGAACGCGGCGGAGTCCGCCATGAGGTGGTCCGCCGTGAGGATGCAGACGACGGCGTCCTCCCCCGCCCTCTTCCCGACCCATGCCGTCGCGAGCGCGCAGGCGGCCGCCGTGTCGCGACCCTGCGGCTCGCCGAGGATCTGCTCCGGCGAGAGCGCGGGCAGGGCGGCTCGCGTCGCGGGAACGAGATCGCGCGACGTGACGACGAGCACGCGTCCCGGCGGGACGAGCCCGCGAAGTCGCTCGACGGCGAGCGCGATGAGGGGCTTGCCGCCGAAAAGGTCGACGAACTGCTTGGGGCGGGAGGCCCGGCCGACGGGCCAGAACCGCTCACCGCGCCCTCCGGCGAGGATGGCGGCGTAGAGGACGGGCTTCTTCGGTTTCGCGATGCGCGTGATCATGGCGCCGAGTATACCAAGCGCCGGGACGCCGCGCAAGGCGATGCGGCGGCGTCCCGGGCCCGCAAGATTCCGACCCTGCGCATTTTGCGCTTGACTCTATCAATAGAAACACCTAGAATCCGGTCCCGCCATGAACGCACAAGAGAAATCCTCCACCAGCCCCGCGCGCCCCTACATCGGAACGCAGCCCGACGCGGGCGGGCACTTCGGCCCCTGGGGCGGCCGCTACATCGGCGAGACGCTCGCCGCGCCCATCGACGAGCTCAAGGCCGCGTGGGAGGCGGCGAAGAGGGACCCGACGTTCGACGCCGAGTTCCGCGCGATGCTCCGCGACTACGCCGGGCGCCCCTCGCCGCTCGACTTCTGCGAGCGCCTCACCGCGCACGCGGGCGGGCCGAGGATCTTCCTCAAGCGCGAGGACTGCAACCACACGGGCGCGCACAAGATCAACAACGTCGTCGGCCAGGGCATCCTCGCGCGGCGCATGGGCAAGACGAAGGTCATCGCCGAGACGGGCGCCGGGCAGCACGGCGTCGCGACGGCGACGATCGCCGCCCGCTTCGGGATGGAGTGCAAGGTCTTCATGGGCGCGGAGGACGTCCGCCGCCAGGCCCCCAACGTGCTCCGCATGCGGATGCTCGGCGCGGAGGTCGTCGCGGTCGAGTCCGGAACGGCGACGCTCAAGGACGCGATGAACGAGGCGATGCGCTACTGGTCCTCGCACGCGACGGACACCTACTACGTCGTCGGCACCGCGGCCGGCCCAGACCCCTACCCGGAGATGGTCCGCGACTTCCAGCGCGTGATCGGCGACGAGGCCCGCGCGCAGATCCTCGAGAAGACCGGGCGCCTGCCGGACCTCGTCGTCGCGTGCGTCGGCGGCGGCAGCAACGCGATCGGCGCGTTCTACCCCTTCGTCGACGACCCGTCCGTCGCGCTCCTCGGCGCGGAGGCCGGCGGCGAGGGCGTGGAGACCGGCCGCCATGCCGCCTCGATCTGCGGCCAGCAGAAGGGCATCCTGCACGGCGCGAAGACGTACCTCCTGCAGAACGCGGACGGCCAGGTCCACGAGGCGTGGAGCATCTCCGCCGGGCTCGACTACCCCGGCGTCGGCCCCGAGCACGCGCTCCTCGCCGACATCGGCCGCGCGCGCTACGTGGCGATCACGGACGCGGAGGCCGTCCGCGCGTTCCACCTGCTCTGCCGCCTCGAGGGCATCATCCCCGCGCTCGAGAGCTCGCACGCCCTCGCCGCCGCGCTGAAGGCCGCGAAGGACATGCGCCCCGACCAGCAGATCGTCGTGTGCCTCTCCGGCCGCGGCGACAAGGACATCGACCACGTCAACGCGTGGACGGCCGCGCACGGCGGCGTCGCCAACGCGTAGCGTCGCGGCCCGGGACGAGCGGGAAGGCGCCGGACGGAGGTCAGGCCTCGGCGCGGTAGCGCGCGTGCAGGTCGACGATCGCCTGGGCGCCGGAGCGGCACGCGGCGGCGTCCTCCGCGTGCGCGGCGGCGTTGAGCGCGTCGGAGAGGGCGCGCAGGTCCGCGGCGCCGACGCCGTCGGAATAGCCCTTGATCGTGTGCGTGATCCGGCGGATCTCCATCCAGTCCGGCGCGGCCGAGCCGTCCGCGAACGGCTGCAGCGCCGCCGCGCTCTCGTCGAACGAGGCCATGAACGAGTCCACGAACTCGCCCAGCATCTCCTCGGGGAGCCCGAGGGATTGCATCAGGTGATTCTTGACGTCGGAGATCATGGTCGCTACCGCGCGTCCGGGAAGAGGTGCATCATCGCGAGCTTGAGCTTCGCGGCGGTGACGGGCTTGGTGAGGATCTCGGCGAAGAGCGAGGCGTCGAACGTGGCGCCGACGTCGTTGTCCGCGGTGACGGCGACGAGCGGGACGCCGTCCAGCTCGTGGTTCTTGCGAATCTCGGCGGCGAGGTCGGCGCCGCTCATGCCGGGCATCCACATGTCGGTGAGGACGACGTCCGGCCTCTTCTCGGCGATCGCCTTGAGCGCCTCCTCGGCGGAGGCGGCGCGGGCGATGTCCTTGACGCCGAGGCCCTTGACGTGGAGGTCGAGGATCTTGAGGTTGATCGGGACGTCGTCCACGATCACGGCGCGGAAGTTCTCGGGAAGCTTGAGCGCGGCGGTGCCGGCGGAGGCCGGCTCGGGCGCGGGCAGCTCGTTCTTCGGGAGGACGGGGACGCGGGCGATGTGGATGTGGACGCGGGTGCCCTCGCCGGGGGAGCTCTCCATCTCGATCGTGCCGTTGCACGCGTCGAGGAGGCGCTTGACGATCGGCAGCCCCAGGCCCGTTCCGCTGTAGACCTTGCCGCCGCGGGTGGCGCCGTCCTGGATGAACGGGTCGAAGATCGTCTTGAGCTTCTCCCGGGCGATGCCGATGCCGGTGTCGGTGACGTTGATGTTGAGCGAGACGGTCCCCGCGCCGTCCTCGTGCGCCTCGGCGGTCCATTCGACGAGCCCCGCGTCGGTGAACTTGACGGCGTTGCCGATGAGGTTGAGCAGGATCTGGCGGACGTGCTCCTCGGAGAGCTTGAGGACGGGGAAGTCCTTGCGGATGGAGTGCTCGATGCGCAGGTCCTTGGTGACGGCGCGGTAGTGGAAGAGCGAGTCCATCTCGTCGAAGAGCTTCACCAGGTCGCAGCGGCCGTTCATGTCGACCTTGCCGGCCTCGAGCTTGGAGAGGTCGAGGATGTCGTTGATGAGCGCCAGCAGCGCGTTGGCCGAGTGGGAGATGCCGGCGGTGTATTCCTTGATCTCGTCGGGCGTCACGTCCGGGCGGTTGAGGAACTCGCTGAAGCCGATGACGGCGTTGAGCGGCGTGCGGATCTCGTGGGACATCGTCGCGAGGAACATCGTCTTGGCGCGGGCGGCCTGGTTGGCGGCGCGGGCGGAGGCGACGAGCTGGCGCTGGTGCGTGTCGCGCGTCTCGAGGATCTTGGCGCGCAGGACGCCGATCTGCACGAGCGCGCAGGCCTCGTGGAAGAGCTCCAGCTCCTCGCGGCCGGGCGTGCCGGGACGGTCGACGAGGAAGCCGACGTGGCCCCAGACCTCGCCGTCGACGCGGAGGGGGCCGGCGAGGAAGCGCTGGGCGCGGGACTTGCGGAGGATATCGTCCCACGCGGGGTTGTTCCCGTCGGGCTGGCCGAGGACGTAGCAGATGTCGGGGTGCTCGTCGAGGTAGTCGGGCGAGCCGATCTCCTCGGCGGCGTTCTTCGGCAGGACGTTGTATTCGGGCGTGCGGAACCAGGCGTGGACGAGGGGCGTGGAGCCGTCCATCTTGTGGCGGTAGAGATACACCGCCACGGCGCCGAGGGCCTGGCCGGTCTCGCGCAGCGCCAGGTCGCGCAGCTCGTCGGCGTCCTGGTAGGTCGCCAGCTTGATCAGCGTGGCGCGGGTGCGGGAGGACTGCTCGAGCATCTCCTCGAGCTTGGCGACGGACTCGTCCGCCCGGGCCTCGTGTCCCTTCTCGCGGCGCATCTGCTCGTCGACGTTGGAGATGGCGCCGACGAGTTTGCCGGCGTCGGAGGAGGAGCGGATCGCGCGGAAGTTGTACCAGAGGTATTCGTCGTTGAAGCGGAGGCGGTAGGTGATCGAGAAGACGCGGCCGTCCCGCGTGGCCTCCTCCATCGCCTCCCGGCGGAAGGCCTCCTGCATGCGCGAAAGATCGTCCGGGTGCATCGTGGAGGGCAGGAGCCGCTGCGTGACGCCGAAGAAGTCCTCGCCGGCCTTGTCGACCTTGAGCGTCTCGTAGAGCCCCTGCGAGCGGTACTGGTCGAAGCGGCCCGTCCGCAGATCGATGTAGTAGATGCACTCGTAGCCGCCGGATAGGGCCTCGGCGATGTTGGCGTAGGCCAGGAGCCGGTCCTCGCCGGCCTGGCCGCCGGCCGCGGCGGCGGAGCCCGCCGTCACGCCGCCGCCGCCGATGCGCGACTCCATCCCGCGGCGGAACTTGGCGAGCAGCTCCTCGGCGAAGTCCGAGCGGGTCTTCTCGACGATGGATTCGCGCAGCTTGTTGCGCATGAAGAGGAACGTGGACAGCAGGCCGACGGCGAGCAGGGCGAAGACGGCGAGCAGGACGTCCTTCGCGCCGATTGCGGCGACGAGAACGAGCGGGGCGGACAGAATCATGGGACGGTCTCCGGGCGAAAGGGGAAGGACGGGGAAAACGCAGATTATTCTACACCAGGCGACCCGGCCGCGTCAATGGCCGGCGAAGCCGGCGCGGTCATCGCGCGGAAGTAGTCGCAGACGCGGGCGACGCCGCCGGGGACGGGCGCGGTCGAGAGCCAGCAGGCGGTCGAGTCCTCGTCCGCCGGGTCGAAGCCGTGCATCCCCGCGAGGGGCTTCACGCCCATGTCGGAGGGGCAGAACTGCACCCCCGCGTCCGCCAGGAAGATCGCGTCGCCGAACTTGCGGTCCTCCCGCCACAGGCCGTGCCGCTCCATGTCCTCGCGCGAGAGCCAGCGACCGCGGAAGGGCGCGAAGGCGGCCTCGGCCGCCTCCTTCGCGCCGGGGCGCAGCCACCAGAGGCGCGCCATCGTCGAGTCGATCGCGCTCGCGTAGTCCTTCCCCCAGGCGAGCCCCGCGGCGGCGAGCGCGGCGGGGGCGTCGGCGGTGCCGCGCAGCGGCGTCATCCCGTGGTCGGAGAAGACCGTGAGCTCGAACGGCCGCCCCGCCGCGACGAGCGCGGCGTGCAGCGAGCGCACGAGCCCGGCGTAGCGCTCCACGGCCGGGCGCAGCGCGGCGTCGTCGCCGACGCGGTCGTGCTGCAGCGCGTCGAACGCCGCCGCGTAGACGAACGCGCGGTCGAGCGCGCCCTTCGCGAGCAGCGCCTCCGCGACGCGGAAGTTCTCCTCCTCGGGCTTGCGCCAGTCCGAGATGTGCCAGCGCATCCCCTGCCCTTCCCACGCGTCGGCGAGGTTCGGCACCGGCGCGAGCCCGCCCGGGACGAACATGTCGCGCTTCTCGCAGTAGTCGAGCTTGGGCAGGCGCTCCAGCGGCACGGCGTAGAGCTGGAAGTAGCCGGTGAAGCCATAGAGTTTCTTCACGAGGCGCGAGAGGACGTTGCGCACGCGCCCGCGCCGCCAGAACGAGCGCGGCCGAAAGAAGGGCGCGACCCAGCGCATCGCGCGGAACGGGCTCTTCTCCGGCGCCCAGTCGTAGAAGGCGAGGTGCCCGTGCACGGCGGGGCGCTCGCCCGTGAGGATCGTCGGGATCGCCGTGCAGCTGTATCCGAACTGCATCTCGATCGGGCGCCGGTTCGGCAGCAGGTCCCGCAGGAACCCGTATCGCTCGGCCTGCTTCCAGCCGAGCGCGTCGATGAAGACGAAGACCTTGACGGTCGGATGGTCGGATGGTCCCATGGTCGTATGGTCGGATGGTCGGATGGTTGGATGGGCGATGGGCGAGGCGTTTCACGCGCCCAGAAGTTTCGACGCGGGGACGACGGCGTCGAAGAAGCCGTCTCCTTCCACGACCGGGTCGAGTTCCCCGTCGAAGACCAGTACCGGACGGGCGCTGACGCCCTTGCGCAGCGGCAGCCGCTCGAGGCGCTTCTCCATCTCGTCCTCGATCTCCCTTCCGATGTGCGTCTTGCGCTTGACCTCGACGACGTAGGCCGTGCGCGGGGTCTGGACCAGGAGGTCGATCTGGCATCCGCGGTCCGACCCGTCGCGCCCGCGACGCACGTTCCGGAACGGCGCGGCGGAGAGGACGGTCGCGTTGCCGATCCCGAGGAACGGCACGAGCTCCATCGCGTTGTTGACGATCAGGTTCTCGAAGGCCAGGCCCATCGCCGAATTCCATTCGGGAAGCGACGACAGCGACGCGAACCGGAACGCGCCGCGCTCGATCGCCCGCCGGTTCGGCTCGACGTATTTCAGGTAGAACCGCGTGTAGTTGTCGCGCAGGCGGTACCGGGCGACCCGCGATTCGGCTCCCGTCTCGGGATTCATCCCCGGATCGTCGGAAAGGAAGCCGCCTTCGCACAGTTCCTTCAAGGTCTCCGAAAGGTGCCCGTTGCGCGGCTCGTCCATCCGCGTCGCGATTTCGGCGCCGGTCCGCGGGCCGTCGACCAGATCCCGCAGGATGCGCTTCTTGAATTCCGACTTGGGTCCGAAGAGCGGGTTGAAGATGGCGTCGAAGTCCTCGAACAGGGTTCCGCCCTTCGTGAAGCACAGCCGGCGGATGTTTTCGTCCGCCGGAAGCCCTGGATCGATTTCCTCGAGGTAGCGGGGGACTCCGCCCGTGACGGACAGGACGTCCAGCATCTCCCGCGGGGCCACCCGCGTGGCCGCCGCCCCCCAGAACGGCGCGCAGTCCCGCAGCGGCAGTTCGGGCAGGACGTAGTCGCGCGAGAACCGTCCCGTGAAGCCCGTGTTGCCGAGGATGTTCCTCTTGATCCACGCCGACACCGACCCGCACGCGACGACCACCAGCTTCTCGTGCCGGTGGAAAAAGGTTTCCCACGCCGTCCGAAGCGTCCCGGGGAAGTTGGGATCGCCGCCCCCCATCCAGGAGATCTCGTCGAGAAGGACGACCGTCCGCCGGGAGTCGTCGATCGCCTTGTCGAGCCAGAAGAAGGCGTCGTACCAGTTGGGAAGCGTCAGGATCGGCGAGTTCGTCTGCCTCGCGAGCGCCGCCGCGAAGGCCGCGAGCTGCTCCGCGTTCGGAACCGGTCGCCCGTCGCGCGGCGGAAGCCCCTCGAACTCCAGATAGGCGCCGGCGGTCCGCCGCGCGAACTCGCGGAACAGCGTCGATTTGCCGATGCGGCGGCGGCCGCGGCAGGCCACGAGCGACGATGTCTTCTTGCGCCAAAGCGCTTCCAGGTCTTCGAGTTGTTCCTTGCGGCCGAAAAACACGCGATTTCCTCCTTCTCGAATGGCGGAACGCCGCCGATCATCCCAGAACGCCCGATTCGTGTCAAGCAAAATTTCGGCGCAAAATCTGAAAATGCAAATTTCGAGCCCGTCTGAACAAATCGTTTCGGGCGCGGAATTTGAAATTGCAAATTTCGCGCCCATTGCGTTTTTATACCCTGCGGCGCGCGGAGCGCGCCGCCAAGCCCGTTCCGCGCGGGGGCGGCGGAGCCGTCCCCGCCGCGGAGGGGACTTCACTCTTTCTCCAGCGCGGCGGCGAGGGCGGCGACGTCGCCGGGGGGCACGAGCGTCGCCTTGCCGCCGCAGGCCTCGGGCAGGCCGCCGATCGCGAAGGCGACGACGGGCCGGCCGAGCGCGACGGCCTCCGCCGCGACGAGCCCGTAGGGCTCCTGCCAGAAGCTCGGCACGACGACGCATGCGGCCGCGCGCATCCACGCCTGCGGGTCGGCCTGGAAGCCGCGGAAGCGCACCCGGTCCGCGAGGCCGAGCTTCTCCGCCAGCGCGCGGAGGCGTCCCTCGAGGTTGCCCGCGCCGACGACGTCGAGCGTGCGGCGCGTCCGCATCCGCGCCATCGCCCGGAGCAGCAGCTGCACGCCCTTGCCGCGGATGAGCTGCCCGACGAAAAGCAGATCGACGTCCGGCGGGACGGCGGCCGTGCCGCCGCCCCCGACGGGAATCTCAGGGGGCTGAACGACGATCTTCTCTTCCGGGATCCCGTTGGCGACGAGGCGCCGCTTCATGAAGTCCGAGATGACGACGAGCCCGCGCAGCCGCGCGAGGTCGCGCTTGCGGCGCCGCTGCGAGAGGACGCGCCCGAGCGCGGGGCGCCAGGCGCGGCAGAGCGGCGCGCAGAGGAGGCACGGCCAGACCCCCGACGCTCGCGTGCAGTTGCGCCGCAGCGGCGTGTAGGCGTAGCTGCGCGGGCAGATCGGGTCATGGTCGTGGACGTAGAGGACCGTCCGCTCCGGCGGGAAGCGTTCGAGCGTCGCGAGGTCGGTGCACTTGTGCACGACGATCTCGTCGAACGGCGCGAGGTCCGCCGGCACCTCGTGCGCGATCTCGACCTCGCGCCCCGCCGCGCGCAGCGCCGCCGCGTGGCGCTCCGCGAAGATCTCGATGCCGCCGCGCGCGGCCGAGGGTTCGAGGTAGAAAAGCGTTCTCACGGGCGCAGGCTCCGCAGGGCGGCGACGAATTCCGTCCGCGCCGCGTCCAGTCGTGCGAGCAGCCCGGCGTAGGCGCGCGCGCGCACCTCCTCCCAGTCGCCCGGGGCGCGCAGCGCGGCCAGGACGTGCGCGGCGGCGGCGTCCCAGTCGCAGTCGTCGAAGCTCCCCTCGACCGTCCGGCCGAAGTTCGCGAGCCAGTTGGCGACCTTGGAGCCGCGCGCGACGCCGAAGACGGCGGTCCCGACGTTCGCGGCGAGGATGAGCAGGTGCAGGCGGCTCGAAAGCACGGCGCGGCAGTCGGCCGCCGCCTCGCACACAGCCTCGGGCGTGTCGCCCGGGATGCATTCCACGCCGAGGCCCTCCAGCAGCGCGCGGTCGGTCTTCGGATTCATCGGGATGCCGACGACGCGCGCGCCGCCGGCGCGGACGGTCGCGACGAGCCGCTTCACGCCCTCCAGGTCCGCGACCCGCCGCTGCGTCGAGATGCACAGGCCCAAAGTGGTCGGACGGTCGGACAGTGCGACCGTGCGACCGTCCGACCGTGTGACCGTTCGACCCTGGAGGATGGCGGTGTCGGCGGCGACGCGGACGCCGGGAACGCCGAACGAGGCGAGGACGGCGGCGCTTTCGGGATCGCGCACCCACACGCCGCGGCAGCGCGGGAGCGTCGCGCGAAGGCGCCGCCCGAGCCGCGCGCGAAAGCGCCCCTCGTAGGCGCCGAGGAGCCCGAGCGCGGAAAGCAGACGGCGCCGCCGGCCGTGGGCGCGGAAGAAGACGGGGTTGGGCTCGTCGTCCATCCCGACGCCCCAGACGAACGTCGGGACGCCGGCGCGCTGCGCCCGCTCGAGCAGGTCGAGCGCGACGTGCGGGTAGTCCGAGAGCCCCGTCGCGCCGCACCAGACGTAGGCGTCGAACGCGCGGACCGCGTCGGAGAAGCCGTCGGCCGGCACGCCCGCGAAGCCGAACGGCGGAACGACGCGGACGCCGAGCCGCTCCGCCGTGGCGGGGTCCGCCGTCGCGACCGCGAACTCCGCGTCCGGCAGGTCCTCGCGCAGCATCCGGACGACGCACGCGACGATCGCCTCGTCCCCGATGTTGTCGCACCCGAGCGGGATGCCGCCGAGCAGGATGGTCAGATGGTCGGATGGTCGCATGGTCGGATGGTCGAATGGTCGCCTAGTCGGCGGCGCACGCGCCGCGCCAGTGGGAGACGCGCTGGACGAGCCGCCGCACGGGCGCGGAGGGAAGCTCCGCCCAGTCGCGCGGGCGCGGCAGCAGGTAGGCCCAGTCGCGCAGCGTCTCGCGGGCGGCGGAGGCGAGCTCGCGCGCGAGCGGCGGCGCGGCGCCGAAGATCGCGCGGTCGGCGGCGCCCTCGCCGCGGAAGCGCTTCGCGAGTTCGCGCAGCGTGTAGTTGTGCGAATGCTCGACGCGGGCCGAGGGGCGGTAGAGGATGCGCACCGGGTCGCGCTCGCGGCGGGAGTTGCGCCACGCCCACTCCACGTCCTCGGAGTAGCGGATCGACTCGTCGAAGGGCGTCTCGAGGAGCAGCGCGCGGCGGGTCGCGGAGCTCGCGAGCGAGAAGAAGAAGCGCCACGAGGCCTGCACGCGCCCGTCGCCGAACGCGCGTTCCGAGTCCTTGCGCACGAGCGCCGTCGCGTCCGCGCGCGGCAGCTGGTTCGCGAAGCAGAACGCGGGGCGGTCCGGCTCCTCGCGGAGCGGGCGGACGAGCTCCGCGAGCCAGTCGTCGCCGACCGGGACGGCGTCGGAGTTGTTGAACGCGACGATCTCGCCGCGGGCGTCTCGGACGAGCGCGTTGAGCGTGCGGCCCGGGCGGTATTCGCCCGCGGGGCGCTCGAAGAAGCGGACGGGGAAGCGCTCGGCGACCTCGCGCGTGCGGTCGGTCGAGGCGTCGTCGCACACCACGACCTCGAACGGGAAGTCCGTCTTCTGTCCGAACACGCCCGCGAGCGTGCGCCCGATCAGCGCCTCGTCGTTCCGCGCCCGCACGAGCACGCTGGCCAGCGGCTTCCTCTCGCCGTTCCGTTCCATGCCGCCGAATTCTACCACACCGCCGCGCCGAATCTCAACCCCTCGCTTCGCGCGCGAATCCGCTTGCGTTCACATCGGCGATAACGGGACACAGCCGCCGCCTTTCGATCGCCCACGCAGTTCCGACGACCGCCAATTCTTTGCCATTGGAAGGCACCGCGCGACGCGAGGTATTCAGCTCAATCTTTTCACTTTGTTTTCCGAGTTGGCTCTGATAGAATCGATGGCACGTCTGACGATTTGCTCCCATCGTTTTCGGAGGTTTCACAATGCCATCCATTGTTGCATCTGACAAGTTCAATGATTCCCTCAAAAAATTGAGCGAAGACGACCAGTTTGATGTCGAAGACGTTATCAATCGGATTCGTCATAACAGACTAACCCGAGGAACCAACCGCGAAATCATTCCCGTTCGGGGAGGGCTGAGTGTCTTTTCATATCGTGCAAACGATGATGTGCGCGTTTTCACGTTCTATTGGCGACCAGGCGAAGAATTGCTCGTTCTATGCGGACATCACGATTCCTCCTATGCGCGAATTCAGCGAATGCGATTTGATGAGTTGAGTCCGACCGCACTGCCTCGCATTGTTGAAATTCCGGAAGATCCGGAACGCCAACTCGAAGAATCCAGCGGGGAGCCAATAGATGACAATCCACCACCATTGGCCAACCTTTCCGACGACGTTCTTGCCGCGCTCGGCATTCCACCCGATTGCTATGCTCGAATCCGAAGTGCTACTGATGCCGATAACATTCTTCAAGTTTCCGGACTGCTTCCCTCGCCCGCCGATGACGACGTGTTGGAGTTGTTCTTGAGACCAGACATGCTGAATGACATTTTGGCCAAACATCGAGCTTCCATTGACAAGGCCATCAAGAATTCCGATGGTTGGGGGTTGATTACAGACGAAGACATCAATGACTTCTATGAGGGGAGGTTGGAGAATTGGCGCGTTTTTCTTCACCCCTCCCAACGTCAAGCCGTTGAGATGAGAGCAGATGGCCCAATGTTGGTAACGGGACCTGCCGGAACCGGGAAATCGGTTGTCGCCGTTCATCGCGTTCGCTGGTTGTTGAGAAATGTATTCACGGACAATGAACGAATCCTCCTTACTACTTTCAACCGCGCTTTGGCGCTTGCTTCCCAAAAATGGTTGGAGACGATTTGCACGCCGGCGGAGATGAAGCGGGTTGATGTCTTGAACTTTGATTCGGTCCTACGAGACTGGTTTGAGAAGATCTCGGTCCAGACGATTTCCTATCCTACAAAGCTTCCCGACATCCTTGATTCAAGTGGCACGCATCGAACACCGGAGTTTTTGTGCAACGAATTCCTCAAAGTTGTCCTTGAATACGATTTTGAGGATGTCAACAAGTATGCGACATTTTCTCGCCCGAAAAACTGTGGGGTTTTGCGTGAGTCCACACGGAGAACCCTTTGGCCCATATTTGAAGATGGAAAACGGAAACTTCTTGACCCCGATTGCAAAAGCATTCCAAAAACCTTGGCCGTCAACATGCTGACAGCTCGGTATTTGGCTAATGACCCTCGGTTGCCAAAGACCTACGCTTGCATCGTCGTTGATGAGGCCCAGGACTTTGGGGCGTCTGAGTATCGTCTCTTTGCCGCTTATACTGGAAACACATTTGAGCATCCTGTTCCGAATTCTCTTTTTCTTGCCGGTGATGGTCGCCAAAGGGTGTATCGCCGGAGCGGAACTCTCAAGAAGAGTGGCATTAATGTTACCGGGGGACGTTCGCGTCGCCTGACAAAATGCTACCGTTCTACAAAAATGATTCGTGAGTATGCAGAACGCCTGATCATGGGAATCGACATCAAGGACATAGATGAAGAACTGGAATCTCTTCAAGGCGGAGAATCTCTGATTGACGGAGTCCCGCCTGAAGAAAGAATTCATGCTTCATTTGACGAAATGATAACCGACATTCGAAATACAGTTTCACGTTGGCGGAATAGCGGCAAAACTGGAAACTTGGATGATTATGCAGTTCTGGCACGGCGAAACAGAATGACAAGGGACATTTGCGAAGCACTCAACGATGTTGGACTTCGCGCCGTTCAAGTCGAGCACGACACCGCTGAATTACCTCGCGATGCTGTCAATGTCATGACTATGCATCGGGCAAAAGGACTCCAGTATCGAGGTGTCATCGTATGTCTTGACGAATGGCCTTGCTTGCAAGATGATATTGGGACCATTGACATCGACGAAGAGAAAAGTCTGCTCTATGTGTCCATCATGAGGGCACAATCTCAAGTTCTTCTTACCGGATCGAATGGAATCAGACCGAAGGCATTGCCTCCCATCCGTGTTTAACTTGCTTCAATGCAGAAACGCCCATTTCGAAAAACGAAGTGGGCGTTTCCCGCAGCCATGGTCTACAGCTCTTCCTTTGAGATTCCGGCAATCTTCATGATGGCGAGCTGGAGACCCGTCGGAAGCGTTTTTCCTTTATGGAAGGGAATGGTTATCAACGCTTCGACGCCCGGCTTCTTGAAGTTGCGATGGCTTCCGTCGCGGGTGTTTTCGACCCAGCCGTGAGAGCGGACAAGCCGCTCCATCTCGCGGGCGGTGAGGGGCTTCATGCGAAAGAGGGGACGGGAGCCGCGATCCGTCTGGAGGGACGCTGACGCGAAGTCTTGCGGACCGCCCGCTTCCGCGCGTTGGCCGCGTCTTCTTCCAGCCGGCGCTTGAGAAGTCCTGTCAGATGGAGTTCGACGGCCTTGACGGTGTCTTCCTCGACCTCGCGGATCGTGTCGCCGGATGAGAAGCAGCCCGGCAGCGTCGGAACCTCGCCCCACCAAGCACCCGACTCCCTGTGAAGCACCGCATCGAAGTGCAGCGCCCCATCGAAGCAAAGCAGCGTGACCTTATTTTCCGAGTCCATTTCCAATCTCCCTTCCATCGCGTTCGTGACGGCGTCATACTACCACGCCCCGATTGCCACCGCAAGCAATTTCGCGAGCAGGCGGCGAATGTTCCGCTCCGGGGGCCGGGGCGGCGGCCCCGGGAGCGGGACGGCGTCGTTCAGACGCGGCATCGTCCAAGCCGAGCGGATTGGGTAACAAATCTCGGTGGAGAATCGTCTCGTTCGTTGGTCCATTCCGAAACGGAACCGCCTTTCTTCGGAATGTCTGCGGTTTCGGTCATGCAGCGACGCGTGACATCGAACCAGCAGACAGTCCGGTATAACACGGTTTTCTGACGACGGATGGCCGCCCACCTGTTGTTCCCGTCGGGGTCGGCATGTGAACACGCGAATTTGTCGAGTTCTGCTTTGTCCTCGGGACGGAAGCCGGTCACTTCGGCGACAATGCGGTCGAATGCCCGCCCGTCTTTTCCGTGGACGAACGTCTGAGCGACGACCTGGATTTCCAATTCGTCCAAGTCCGGCGTGCCGGGTCCCGGATGGAGCTTGATTTCCTCGAACGTGCGGCGGACGATGAACGGCCGTTCGATGCAAGAGCCGGCGGCGGACTCGTTCTCTTCGACGATGCAGGCATCCTCCATCGTGTAGCCCCAACCGCCCGAGACGGGAAAATCGCGTTCAAAGCAGGATCGCTCCGAAAGGCCGAGTCGGCGGGCGCGCGCTCGACGCCACTCGTTCCCGGCCTCGAGCAGAAATGGCATTTCCCGGTCGGAGAAGATACGCGGAGGAGCGATTTCAGTCGACCCGTCCGCGCACTTCCGCGGGAACATGCCGCCGTCAAGACGCGCACGGGTTTCCGCGGTGAGGCGATAGACGGTCTCGGCGAGCTCGCGGTCGTGGCAGAATGCGAAGGAGTGTTGCCTGCGCTCCGGGGACCGGGCGATGACGAGCCACGAGAATTCCTCGTCGGGCTTCTCTCGGAAGCTATCTCGGACCCGCTTCTGGACTGGGTCACTGAGCTCATCGAATCGTAGAACGTTGCGGGCGTGGTATCGTCCGCTTCCCTCGTCAGCCTCCACGATCAGCCATTCGCCCGACCAAAGGAATGTCGCATTGGGTTTGCGCTTGATGACGATTTCGTTCTTGGTTTCGTTGTCCATCGTGGAATTCCTTTCCTTCGGGTTCTACATCCGATAGATCTTCGAGGTGCACGGGTCTCCGTTTTCGTCGACGTCCTGGTTTGGTCCGCCGCAGGAATGGACGAGAGCGCAGAGCAGATACATTCCGATGAGCAAAAGGACGCCGATGAAGATCTCGTCCTTGCTGTTTTTCTTGTTGTCGTTTTTCATGGTGGTGGGCTTCCTTGTTTTGGTGTTCCGAGAGGCAACACGCCCCTCTACCAATATCGTCGGCGCGGGCGCGACGCGCGCTAAGAGGCTACGCCTCCGCCCCCGCGCCTCCGCACGCGCCTCCTAGGGGGACGCACGGAGGCGTGATGCGCGTGTGTATGCGCGTCGCGTTTGCGTTAGCCGCAGCTGTCCGTCGTAGAAGACCTTCTGCAGCGGGAAGTCCCCGTCGTCCATCGCCTTGAAGATGGCGTCGAAGCGCTCCTCGTTCCGGGCCTGATTCTCGTCGTTTCGCGCCTGGACGGTCAGCTGCCTTGCCTCGTCCTCGGCCTGCCGATGCTCCATCGCCTCGACCCGGGCCATCATGGAGCCGAGCGACAGGAGGGCTCGCCGCATCGCGACGAACGCCTCGATCGCGGAGGAGATGACTCGCCTAAGCCAACGCCGTTTTGTCTGAGTAAACGCCTCGAGGCGTTTGTATTGGCGCGTCACCCGCGCTAAATCGATACTTGACTATCGATTCGATTTTTGATAGTCTCCCCCGCCGTTCTGCGCGAACGGGGGTGTCCCGGCGGCGGAACGCCCCCCACGAACGACATGAACGAAAACGACAGGTCGCCGGCACCCGCGCCGGCCGCGCCGCAGCCCGACTGCGGCATTTCCGAACTGGAGGCGATGCTCGCGCGCGTCCGCGCCGCGCAGAAGGAATACGCGACGTTCCCGCAGGAGAAGGTCGACGCGATCTTCCGCGCCGCCGCGCTCGCCGCCAACCGCGAGCGCATCCCGCTGGCGCGCATGGCGGTCGAGGAGACCGGCATGGGCGTCCTCGAGGACAAGGTGATCAAGAACCACTACGCCGCCGAGTACATCTACAACGCCTACCGCGACACGAAGACCTGCGGCGTCGTGGAGGAGGACGCCGCCGCCGGCGTCCAGCGCGTCGCCGAGCCGATCGGCCTCGTCGGCGCGGTGATCCCGACGACGAACCCGACCTCGACGGCGATCTTCAAGTGCCTGCTCGCGCTCAAGACCCGCAACGGCATCGTCATCAGCCCCCACCCCCGCGCCAAGGTCTGCACGGCCGCGGCCGCGAAGACCGTGCTCGACGCGGCGGTCGCCGCCGGCGCGCCCGAGGGGATCATCGGCTGGATCGACGCCCCGTCGCTCCCGAAGACGAACCTGCTGATGAAGGAGGCGGACATCATCCTCGCCACCGGCGGCCCCGGCATGGTGAAGGCGGCCTACTCCTCCGGCAAGCCCGCCCTCGGCGTCGGCGCCGGCAACACGCCCGCGATCATCGACGACACGGCCGACCTCGACCTCGCCGTCGCCTCGATCATCCACTCCAAGACGTTCGACAACGGCATGATCTGCGCCTCCGAGCAGAGCGTGATCGTGCTGGACGGCGTCTACGACGAGGTCCGCGCGCTCTTCGCCAAGTCCGGCTGCCACCTGCTCTCGCCGGCCGAGACCGAGAAGACGCGCAAGACGATCCTCATCAACGGCGCGCTCAACGCGAAGATCGTCGGGCAGAAGCCCGTCACCATCGCGAAGCTCGCCGGCTTCGAGGTCCCCGAGGACACGAAGGTCCTGATCGGCGAGGTCGAGAGCGTCGAGCTCTCCGAGGAGTTCGCGCACGAGAAGCTCTCGCCCGTCCTCGCGATGTACCGCGCCAAGGACTTCGCCGACGCGCTCGCCAAGGCCGAGCGCCTCGTGGCGGACGGCGGCTTCGGCCACACCTCCTCGCTCTACGTCGACGAGACCGGCGAGCCGGAGAAGATCGCGCTCTTCCGCGACCGGATGAAGACCTGCCGCATCCTCGTCAACACCCCGAGCTCGCACGGCGGCATCGGCGACCTCTACAACTTCTCCCTCGCCCCCTCGCTCACCCTCGGGTGCGGCAGCTGGGGCGGCAACTCCGTCAGCGAGAACGTCGGCGTCAAACATCTGCTCAACATCAAGACCGTGGCCATGAGAAGGGAAAACATGCTTTGGTTCCGCGCGCCGGACAAGGTGTATCAGAAGAAGGGGTGCCTCGCGGTGGCGCTCCGCGAGATGGGTCCCGTCCTCGGGAAGAGGAAGGCGTTCATCGTCACCGACTCCTTCCTCTACAAGAGCGGCTACACCAAGCCCGTCGAGAAGGTCCTCGCTGAGCAGGGCATCCAGTTCACGACGTTCTCCAATGTCGCGCCCGACCCCACGCTCGCGTGCGCCAAGGAGGGCGCGCACCTGATGGAGGGCTTCCAGCCCGACGTCATCATCGCCGTCGGCGGCGGCTCCGCGATGGACGCCGCCAAGATCATGTGGGTCCTCTACGAGCACCCGGAGGCGGACTTCATGGACATGGCGATGCGCTTCATGGACATCCGCAAGCGCGTCTACACGTTCCCGCACATGGGCGACAAGGCCTACTTCGTCGCCGTCCCGACGAGCGCCGGCACCGGCTCGGAGGTCACGCCCTTCGCCGTCATCACCGACGAGAAGACCGGCGTCAAGTATCCGCTCGCGGACTACGAGCTCATGCCCGACATGGCGATCGTCGACGCCGACCTGCAGATGATGGCGCCCCCCGGACTCACGAGCGCCTCCGGCATCGACGCGGTCTCCCACGCGCTCGAGGCCTACGCCTCGATGATGGCCACGGACTACACCGACGGCCTCGCGATCCGCGCGCTGCAGACGATCTTCAAGTGGCTGCCCGCCTGCTACGACGCGGCCGTCGCGAAGAAGGCCGACCCCGTCGCCCGCGAGAAGATGGCCAACGCCGCCACGATGGCCGGCATGGCCTTCGCCAACGCGTTCCTCGGCGTGATGCACTCGATGGCGCACAAGCTCGGCGCGTTCCACCACATCCCGCACGGCATCGCCAACGCGCTGATGATGGAGGAGGTGCTGCGCTTCAACGCCGCGTCCGTCCCGCGCAAGATGGGCACCTTCCCGCAGTACGACCACCCGCACGCGCTCGAGCGCTACCTCGAGATCGCCGACGCGCTCGGCATCCAGGGCAAGAGCCGCGGGGAGCGGTTCCTCAACCTGCTCAAGGCGATCCGCGAGCTGCAGGCGCGCATCGGCATCAAGCCGACGATCCGCGACTACGTCCCCGACGAGAAGGACTTCCTCGCCCGCCTCGACGACATGGCCCTGCAGGCCTTCGACGACCAGTGCACCGGCGCCAACCCGCGCTACCCGCTGGTCTCCGAGATCAAGCAGATGTACCTCAACGCCTACTACGGCAAGCACGTCGAAGTCTAGCGCGTCGAACAACAAACGCTTCACACCACCATGAAAAAGTCCTCTTCCGCAAAGGCCGTCTCCAAAGTCACCAAAGCCCCCAAGGTCTCCAAGCCCGCCAAGAAGGCCCCCGCCGCGGGCGACGAGGTCCTGCAGGAGCGCACCGGCAAGCTCATCGTGCGCGACGGCGCCACGGTCCTGAAGATCTTCGGGCCGGAATACAAGGTCAGCGACATCCTCAACGAGGCCATGAACGAGGCCCGCGCCGCCGAGACCGGCCTGCCGGTCCCGAAGGTGCTCGAGGTGCTCAAGCTCCGCGAGCACTGGTGCATCCGCCGCGAGTTCGTCGCGGGCAAGACCCTCGCCGACGCGATGGCGGCCGACAAGCGCCATCTCGACAGGCTGCTCGCGCAGTTCGTCGCGATCCAGGCGGAGATCTTCAAGAAGACCTCCGCCCGCATGGGCAACCTCTCCGACAAGCTCGACCGCCAGATCAGCGCCTCGCCGCTCCCGCGCGAGACGCGCTACGACCTGCACGTGCGGCTGCAGGGGCTCCCGCGCGGCACCGCGCTCTGCCACGGCGACTTCAACCCCTCCAACGTGATCATCACGCCGAAGGGCGACTGGCGCGTCATCGACTGGGCGCACGTGCGCCTCGGCGATCCGCTGGCCGACGTCGCGCGCTCCTACCTGCTCTTCTGGCTCTCGGGCCACGTCGCCGCCGCGGAGAAGTACATGGCCCTCGCGTGCGAGGCCCTCGGCGCGCGGGTCCCCGACGTGCAGAAGTGGCTCCCGGTCGTCGCCGCCGCCGAATCGGCCAAGGCGAAGGACCGGAAGACCCTCGACCTGCTCTCCCACTGGGCGAGCGTCGTCGACTACGTCTAGCGCGGATCAGAGGGCGGCGAGCAGCGCGCGGCATCCTTCGAGGACGTCGCGCCAGGTCGTGGCGAAGTCGCGCGTGTACCACGGGTCGGCGACGGGGCCCGGACGGTCGGTCCAGTCGAGCAGGAGCGAGACCTTGCCCTCCGGGTCGCCGGGAAAGAGGCGGAGCAGGTCGCGGCGGTTCGCCTCGTCCATCCCGACGATGCGGTCCCAGCGGGCGTAGTCGGCGCGCGTGGCGAGGCGCGCCGTCTTGCCGTCGCAGGCGATGCCGTGCGCGGCGAGCTCGCGCCGCGCGGGCGGATAGACCGGGTTGCCGATCTCGTCGGTGTGCAGCGCCGCCGAGGCGATCTCGAACTCGCCCTCGCGCCCGGCCCTGCGCGCGAGGTCCTTCATGCAGAACTCGGCCATCGGGCTGCGGCAGATGTTGCCGTGGCAGACGAAAAGGATGCGTGTCATGGCGCGACTCCTTCGGCGCGTCGGGCGCGGCGGGCGTCGCGGGCGATGGCGACGTAGAGCGAAATCTGGCTGAGGACCTCGCAGAGCGTTCCGGGGATCGAGCCGGCGAGGACGTCGTAGACGAGCCAGAGCAGGCTGACGACGACGAGAAGCAGCCGCGCGAGGCGGACGCGGAACGTCCAGAGCGCGTAGCACCCGAGGCACTGCGCCGCGGCGGAGAGCAGCAGCCGCGGACCCTCGCCCTGCGCGAGGCCCGCCCACGCGGCCGCGCCGACGCAGAGCGCGCTGAAGAGCCACGGCCAGAACGGGCGGGACGCCCACGCGCGCGCGCCGCGCTGCGAGTAGACGCTTCCGCGGACGAGGCCCAGCAGGTTCAGCAGCCCGCCGGTCCACGCGCCGAGCAGCAGCAGGTGCGTCGTCCAGAAGAGGCTTCCGACCGCCTGCCGCAGCGCGATGCCCCGGGTCGTGCGCGCCTGGTAGCTCAGGCAGGTGACGACGAGCGCGACCAGCCCGAGTCCCTGCGCGACGGGATGCTCCGAGACGAGCCGGACGATTTCGTTCCAGGGCGCGATCATGGGATGCTCCGTTTCTCGTGGGCGAGGAGCGCGATCTTGTTGCGGAGGCCGCCGCCGTATCCGACGAGGGCGCCGGCGGCGCCGACGACGCGGTGGCACGGGACGACGATGCAGATCGGATTCCAGCCGACGGCCTGCCCGACCGCCTGCGCGGACATCCGCGCGAGCCCGCGCCGGCGGGCGATCGCCGCCGCGATCTCGCCGTAGGTCGCGGTCGCGCCGAAGGGGATGGCGAGCATCGCGTCCACGACGTCCCGGCGGAACGGCGTGAGGCCGTCGATGCGGTAGGGCGGCGCGAAGTCCGGCTGCCGGCCGGAGAAGTAGGCGTCGAGCCAGCGGCGCGTTTCGCGGAGGACGGGCGTCTCGTGCGCGCCGTCGCCGGGACGAAGCGCCGGCGCGTTGCGCGACCCCTCGAACCACAGGCCCGTCAGCGCGTCGCCGTCGGAGACCAGGATCAGGTCGGCGAAGCCGCGCGGGGTTCGATAGATCGAAACGGCCATGGCGTTGGCGAGCGTCACGCCAGGTTCGCCACGCGGAGGATTCCGCCGTCCGCGAGGCGGCGGATTTCCAGGTGCCGGCCCTCGAGGAGCGCGTAGGAGGACTCGGAGCCGCCCTTGGGGATCGAGATCGAGCCGGGGTTGAAGCACCAGAGGTCGTGGACGCGCTCGACGGTCGGGACGTGCGTGTGGCCCGTGGCGACGATGGCGCCGGCGGGGAGCGGCGGGAGCTGCTCGTCCGGCCCCCAGAGGTGGCCGTGGGAGAGGAAGAGCCGGACGCCGTCGGCCACAACGGTCGCGTAGGTCCCGAGCATCGGGAACGAGAGCATGTACTGGTCGATCTCGGCGTCGCAGTTGCCGCGGACGGCCACGATGCGCTCGGCCATCGCGTTGAACGCCTCCGCGGAGGCCTTCGTGTCGTAGTCCAGCGGGACGCCGTTGCGCGGTCCGTGGTAGAGCGCGTCGCCGAGGAAGCAGACGAGGTCCGGCGCGTCGGCCTCGACGCGGGCGCGCAGCGCCTGCATCGCGGCGAAGACCCCGTGGGAGTCGGAGAAGAGGAGAATGCGTGCCATGGCGGCGGATTCTACCAGATGAACCCATCGCGCGCAAAACCCTTTCGCAGGAGGCAACAATCTGGTAGACTCCGCAGCCTGCATTCGCCCGAAATCCCAGCCCTGGCCCGCCGATGCGCTTCCTGAAAGGCTGCAAGACCTTCTTTCTGCTGTGCATGCTGTGCGCGGCGATTTCCGCGCTGGCGGACATGGTCGCGCCGCAGATCGTCCGGGTGACCGTGGACCAGATCATCCTGGGCGAGAGCGCCGGTTCGCTCCACCCCGCCGTCGCCCGCGCGCTGGAGGCGCTCGGCGGCGCGGAGCGGCTGCGGGAGCGCCTCTGGATCATGGCGCTCGCGGTGGTCGCCGTGACGCTCGTCAAGTGCGCCGCGCAGTACGGCTTCCGGGTGTTCAACGCCAAGGGCTGCGAGACGCTGGTCAAGACCCTGCGGGACACGCTGTTCCGCCACATCGAGCGCCTTCCCTTCCAGTGGCACGTGCAGAACCACACGGGCGACATCATCCAGCGCTGCACCAGCGACATCGAGACGACCCGGAGCTTCGTCTCCGAGCAGATGACCCAGCTGCTCCGCATCGCGATCCTGCTGGCGATGAGCGTCTTCTTCATGCTTCGCATGAACGCGGCCCTGACCCTGGTCGCGATGGTCCCCCTGCCGGCCATCGTCTGGTATTCGCTCCTCTTCCACCGCCGGTTCCGGAAGGGGTTCCAGACCTGCGACGAGAACGAGGGCCGCCTCTCCGCCATGGCGCAGGAGAACCTGACCGGCGTGCGGGTGGTGCGGGCCTTCGGCCGCGAGCGCCACGAGCGGGACCGGTTCGCGGCGCAGAACGAGCACTACACGTCCCTGTGGGTGCGGCTCGGCCGCCTGATGTCCTTCTTCTGGGCCTCGGCCGACGTCCTCTCCGGCGTGCAGGTCATGCTGGTGGTCGTCTTCGGCGCGCGGTTCTGCCTGCGGGGGGAGATGACCAGCGGCGAGTACATCGCCTTCGTCAGCTACAACGGGATGCTGGTCTGGCCGGTGCGCATGCTCGGGCGGATGATCGGCGAGATGTCCAAGGCCCGGGTCGGACTCCGGCGCATCGGCTTCATCCTGGACGCGGAGGAGGAGCAGGACGCGCCGGACGCGGTGGCGCCGCCCCTGGACGGCGACATCCGCTTCGAGCACGTGTCCTTCGCCTACGACGGCTGCCCGGAGACGCTGCACGACATCGATCTGACGATCCCCGCCGGCACCACGCTCGGCATCCTCGGCGGCACGGGCTCCGGTAAGAGCACGCTGACGTATCTGCTGGACCGGCTCTACCCGCTTCCGCCGGAATGCGGCCGGATCACGATCGGCGGCGTGGACATCGCGAAGATCCGCCTGGACCACCTCCGCCGGAACGTCGGCATGGTCCTCCAGGAGCCCTTCCTGTTCTCCCGGACCCTGCGGGAGAACCTCTCCGTCGCGGCGCCGGACCTGCCGGAGGCGGAGCTCCGCGCGGCGGCGGAGGCCGCCTGCCTCGCGGAGACGGTCGCCGGCTTCTCGAAGGGCTACGAGACCTTCGTGGGCGAACGGGGCGTCACGCTCTCCGGCGGCCAGAAGCAGCGCGCCGCGATCGCGCGGATGCTGGTCCGGAAGGCGCCGATCATGGTCTTCGACGACTCGCTGAGCGCCGTGGACACGGAGACCGACGCGCGGATCCGCCGCGCGCTGGAGCGGAGGTTCGGCACGGCGACGATCCTCCTGATCTCCCACCGCATCACCACGCTGAGCAAGGCGGACCAGGTGCTGGTGCTGGACCACGGGCGCGTCAGCCAGCTGGGGACCCCGGAACAGCTCCGGAACCAGCCCGGGCTGTACCGGCGGATCCACGAGATCCAGTCGGCGTCCGTCGAGATGCAGGAAGCGGAGGCGCGGGCATGACGGAAGACACGGACCAGGCGGCCGCGTCCCTGCCGTTCTTCGGCATCCCGCGCCTCGTGCCGCTCGTGCGGAAGTACAGGCGGGTCCTGCTGACGATGATCGTCTGCGGGCTGTTCGGCTCGGTGATGGACATCGGGCTCCCGCTCCTGCAGAAATACGCGCTGGACCACTTCATCGGCGGCCACACGCTGGACACGATGCCGGCGTTCGTCGCGCTCTACCTGGCGGGGATCCTGTTCTCCTCCGCGATGAACTTCGTCGCCTGCGACGGCGCCATCTCCACGGAGGTCCGGGTGAACCGCGACCTGCGAGCGGCCGCGTTCAACCACCTGCAGACGCTTTCCTTCGGCTACTTCAACCGGCACAGCGTCGGCTGGATCCATTCCCGGATCATGAGCGACACGGGCCGCATCGGCACGCTGGTCTCCTGGAGCCTGATGGAATGCGTGTGGCACGCGACCTTCCTCGTCGGCGCGCTGGCGGTCATGCTCGCGGTCAACGCGCGGCTGGCGCTGCTGGTCATGCTGATCCTGCCGCTCATCGTGGTCCTGTACGCCCTCTTCCAGAAGAAGCTCATCCAAGCCAACCGCCGGATCCGGGAGCTCAACAGCCGGATCACCGGCGACTTCAACGAAGGCATCGCCGGCGCGAAGACGATCAAGACGCTGGTGATCGAGGACCGGATGGCGGACGACTTCGTGAAGGACACCTCCGAGATGAGGAGGACGGGCATCCGCGCGGCCCGCCTGCGCGGCGCCTTCGCGGTCACGATGAACCTCGCCTCCTCGCTGGCGCTGGCGATCGTCCTGTGGCAGGGCGGCTTCCTCCGCGCGTCCGAGGTGGGCACCTTCTCCCTGTTCATGAGCTACGCGCAGGGCATGATGGAGCCCGTCCGCTGGATCGTCGACGCCATCTCCGACGTCGTCACGACCCAGGTGAACATCGAGCGCCTGACGCGGCTCCTCGCCACGCGGTCCGACGTCGCGGACGCCCCCGATGTGATCGCGAAATACGGCGACTGCTTCTCGCCGAAGAAGGAGAACTGGGAGCCGATACGCGGGGACATCGCCTTCGAGGACGTGTCCTTCCGCTACCCCGACGGCGACGAGCTCGTGCTCGAGCACTTCAGCCTGGACATTCCCTTCGGCACCAACCTCGCCATCGTCGGCGAGACCGGCGCCGGCAAGAGCACGCTGGTGAACCTCGTCTGCCGCTTCTTCGAGCCGACGTCCGGCCGGGTGCTGATCGACGGGCGCGACGCCCGGGAGCGGAGCCAGCTCTGGCTCCACAGCGCCATCGGCTACGTGCTGCAGACGCCGCATCTGTTCTCCGGCACGATCCGCGAGAACCTGCTCTACGGCAACCCCGACGCGACGGAGGAGGACGTCCGCCGCGCCCTGGAGCTGGTTTCCGCGGACGAAGTGGTCGCCCGGATGGAGAAGGGGCTGGACACGGACGTCGGCGAAGGCGGCGACCTGCTGTCCACCGGCGAGAAGCAGTTGCTGTCCTTCGCGCGGGCCATTCTGGCGGATCCCCGCATCCTGGTGCTCGACGAGGCGACCGCCTCCGTCGACACGCTCACGGAGCGCAAGATCCAGGAGGCGATGAAGACGGCGATCCGCGGCCGGACGTCGCTCGTGATCGCCCACCGCCTCTCGACCATTCGGAACGCCGACCTGATCCTCGTCGTCCGGAACGGGAAGATCGTCGAGCGTGGCACGCACCGGCAGCTGCTCGACCGAAAGGGCCACTACTACCGGCTCTACACCCGCCAGTACGAGGACGAGGCGACGAACGACCTCCTGTCCTGAAGCCAGGAGGCGGCGCGCAGCTCGCGGAGAATGGCGGCGGAAACGGCGCGTGGCGGGGTCCGCACCCCGCCACGCAAAATGTCGCCTGCCAGGCGACATTTTTCCCGGGGCGCTGTGGCAGTCTATCCCCCGTTCCGCGGGAACAGACCGCGATACATCCCCATCCCCCACCCCCGAACAGAAAGGATAACCCATGCTGGAGCCCAATGGTCGTGAACCGCAAGAAGTCACGCCGCCACAAAAGAACGAGATCGTCGTCTATCAGCCGGACGAAACGCTCCGGTTGGACGTCCGTCTCGAGGACGAAACCGTGTGGCTCTCACAGAGCCAGATGGGAACGTTGTTCGGATGCACCACGAGAAACGTGCGTCTCCACCTGGAAAACATCTACGCATGCGGCGAATTGGCGCCCGAGGCAACTAGGAAGGATTTCTTCCTGGTTCGCCACGAAGGCGTCCGGCAGGTTCGAAGGATGGTGACGTGCTACAACCTCGACGCCATCATTTCCGTCGGATACCGCGTGAATTCCGTCCTTGGAGTCCGATTCCGCCAGTGGGCGACGACCGTTTTGAAGGAATACCTGCTGCGTGGGTATTCCGTCAACGCCCGTTTGAACCTGATCGAGGACAAGACGGACCGGCGGTTCGCCGAGCACGACCGTCGTCTAGCGACGGTGGAGGAGAAGGTCGCCTTCTTCGTTCGGACGCAGACGCCGCCGCTTCAAGGCGTCTTCTACGACGGACAGCTCTGGGACGCGCGGGCGTTCGTGAACAGGCTCGTGAAGAGCGCGAGGAAGTCGCTCGTCCTCGTCGACAACTGGGCGACGGTGGAGACGCTGGACATGCTCGCCGCAAAGCGGAATGGCGTCGCGGTCACGGTCGTCACGTCGGAACACCGCGACCGCAAGGGCAACCCCCGCCCGAAGATTCTTCCCGCCGACGTCGCCAAGTTCAACGCGCAGTATCCGACCCTGTCCGTCTGCTTCCGCGAAAACTTCCACGACCGCTTCCTCGTCGTCGACGACCGCGACCTCTTTCTGATCGGCGCCTCCCTCAAGGACCTCGGCAGGAAGTGCTTCGGCTTCACGAGGATGGACCCCGCGGAGATTCCCGGCCTGAAGGCGCGGTTTTGACGCCGCGGGCGGCGTTGCAGGGCCGAGATGCATGGATAACGGCGGGAACAACGGCGGGCTGGTCTGCATCGTCAAGCTCTTCGCGAACGATCCGAACGGGAGGAAGATAATCGCGTGGGGGCGGCGGAGCGGCCCGCGCAACGCGCGGGCAATGCTGAATGCTGAGTGCTGAATGCTGAATGGCTGCCGGGCGATCGACGGTGGCCGGGCGGAGCGGGCTGCGACCGTCGCCGCGACGGCGCGGAGCGGCGGCGACGGCAGTCAGTGCCGGCGCAGGAGGTCCAGCATCGCGCGGTCGAGCCCGTGTCCGCGCCAGTCTTCGCAGCGGACGTCCGCCGGGCCGGAGTCGAGTCTCATACGTCGGCGCCAGCGGCGACGTCCTCCGCCAGGCGGAAGCGCGGGCCGCGGTAGCCGTCGCGGTCGACGTCCTCGAAGAACATCGCGAAGGGGCGGACCCAAACGCCCCCCTCGCCGTAGAGCGCGCGATAGACGACGATGGGCTCGAGCGTCTCGCTGTGCTTCGCGATGGCGACGAGCCGGTACCGCTTGCCCTTGAAGTGGACGAACTCGCGTCCGACGAGGGTCTGGGCCTGTTCGGGCGTCATGGTGCCTGCAGCGCCGCCTTGATTCTGGCGATCAGCCCGTCGTATTCGGGCGCAGTCGGGGTCGGTGGGCGTGAGTTTCATGGCGGCAATTCTACCAGAACGGCGGCACCGGCGCAAAACCGGCTTTCGCCGGCGGCGGCGAGGGCGTCCGCGCCGCGGCCTGGAGGCGGCGGATGGCGGCGAGCGGGTCCGGAGCGCGGCACACGGCGCGGACGACGGCCCAGTTGCGGGCGCCGGCGGCGATCGCGGCGGCGAGGTTCGTCCCGTCGAGGCCGCCGATGCAGACCGCCGGACACGGCGCGGCGGCGACCATCGCGGCCATCGTCGCGAGACCGAGCGTCGGGTCGGGGATTTCCTTGGTGGGCGTCGCGTGGACGGGGCCGACGCCGACGTAGTCCGGCCGGACCGCGGCCGCGGCGGCGAGCTGCGCGGGATTGTGCGTGGAGAGGCCGACGAGCCGCAGCGACGGGAAGCGGAGGCGCACTTCGGGCACGGGCATGTCGCCCTGCCCGACATGGACGCCGTCCGCCCCCGCGGCGGCGGCGACCGCCGGGTCGTCGTTCACGACGAAAAGCGTGCGCGTGCCGCGCGTGACGGCCCGCAGGTCGCGCGCCGTGCGGAGGACGTCCTCCGGCGCGGCGCGCTTCATCCGGAGCTGGACGATCCGGACGCCGGCCTCGACCGCCGCCTCCGCGCACCGGACGTAGCCGGCGACGGGGTCGGTGAGGACGAGGTAGAGCCCGAAGCCGTCTTCGAGAGGCGGCGGAGGGACGGCGGACGGCGAGGCGCTCACGCCCCGAGGTCCTTCGCGACGAGCTCGGCGACCTTGCGGCCGCTCTTGATCATCCCGCCGAAGATCGGGCCCATGCGGAAGCCGCCCTGGACGTTGTTCGCGGCCATGCCGGACGCATAGAGGCCCGGGCAGAGCTTCTTCGTGTTGAGCACCGTCGTGCGCTCGCCGTCCTCCATCCACATCGGCTTCTCGCCGAGGATGCCGCCGGTGGGCGAGTCGATGGCGACGCCGGCCTTGTGGACGACCTTGTTCACGATTTCGCTCGGATGCCCGGTGCCGTCGATCAGCGCGCGCGTCGTCACGACGAGCGGGTCGACGTGCATTTCGAGGCGCGCGACCGGGTTCCAGTTGATCACGACGCCGCCCACCACGCCGTCGTGCATCACGACGTCCTCGACGCGCACGGCGTTGAAGATCACGGCGCCGGCCTTGCGCGCGCCGAAGATCAGGCCCGACGCCATCTCGACCGAATCGAGCGTGCGGTAGCCGAGCGCGGCCGGCTCGGTGCGGATGCCGAACTCGGCGAGGATCTCCGCGGCGTCGTCCTGCACGACGACCTCGTTCATCAGCATGCCGCCGCCCCACGTGCCGCCGCCGGGGGCGAGCTTGCTTTCGTAGACCGCGACCTTGAGGCCCTTCTTCGCCAGGTCGTGCGCGGCGACGAGGCCGGACGGTCCCGCGCCGACGATCGCCGCGTCGACCGCGAGGTTCTCCGTGAGTTTCCGGAAGTAGCTCCGGACGATGGCGCCGGAGATGGTTTCCTCCATGATTTCTTCGCTCATTGTCTTGTTCCCTTTCTGTCGTTGCCTTGGCCGGCATGCGGAGCGGAGGGAACCCGACGGGCGGCGGGCGCGCGGCCCGGTCGCAACGAATCCCTCCGCCGGCATGGTCCGGATCAGGTTTTGCGGGTCGACGCGCGTGGTTGCGTCCTCTCAGCCGGCTGGCCCGGCTCCCCGTGTCGTTGGACGGCGCGGATTCTACTCCCGCCGTATCGGGAAAGTCAATCCAGAACGTCCCCTCGCGCGCAAAGCCGGGCTTTCGCCGGCGGCGGCGGTGTGGTATGATGCGCGCCATGACCTCCTACAAACTCGTGATGCCCGGCGACCTGAACCACTACGGCTTCCTCTTCGGTGGAAAGATGCTGATGTGGGTGGACGAGGTCGCGTGGATGGCCGTGAGCGGCGACTACCCCGGACGCAACTTCGTCACGGTCGGAATGAGCGAGGTGACGTTCCACAAGAGCGTCCACCCCAACTCCGTCCTGAGATTCGAGGCAAACAGGAAGCGCATCGGCCGCACGTCCGTCACCTACCGCGTCGAGGTTTTTCGTCGCCAGATGGACGCCCGCGACGAGATCGGCGTGTTCACGACGGACATCACATTCGTACGCGTCGACGAGAATGGCGAGAAGACGCCGATACGGGAAGTTTGAAGCCGCCGCGCCGCGGACGCGGCGCGGCGGCTTCGGCGCTTCATCGGCGCGTGGCGGGGTGCGACACCCCGCCACCGGGGCTATTTGCCCCGCGCGGCGCACCAGGCGCGCGAATGCACGAGGCGGCGCGGGAACCAGCAGAAGGGGATCCGCTCGAAGGAGAGTTCCGCTCCGTCGGCCACGTCCTCGTAGACGGGCAGGAGATCGCGTGCGCCGAGCACCGTGAATCGGCGGTCCCACAGCCGCCGCCCGTCCGCGTCGGGCGGATCGTCCTCGCCGAGGCGCTCCTGCGCGAGCGCCTTATCGTGCGCGACGACGGCGTCCGGCGCGGAGACGAGAATCTGGTCGATCCAGACTTCCGCCGCGCCGAGCCGCAGGCATCGCCTCCAGAACGAGCGGGGGCGGATGGACACGACGACCCAGACCAGGAACCACGACTGCCCCGCCGGAGAAGGCAGCGTTCTCTCTGGGCCGGACGCGTCCGCCGCCTCCGCGTCCTCGGCGGCGCCATCGGCGCCGTCCTCTGCCAGGCGGAAGCGCGGGCCGCGGTAGCCGTCGCGGTCGACGTCCTCGAAGAACATCGCGAAGGGGCGGACCCAAACGCCCCCCTCGCCGTAGAGCGCGCGATAGACGACGATGGGCTCGAGCGTCTCGCTGTGCTTCGCGATGGCGACGAGCCGGTACCGCTTGCCCTTGAAGTGGACGAACTCGCGTCCGACGAGCTTCTGCGCTTCCTCGGGCGTCATGTCACAGCGCCGCCTTGATCGCGGCGATCAGCGCGTCGTATTCGGCGGGTTCGAGGAAGGTGCGCTTCGGGTTCATCTCGAAGACGCCGCCGTACTCGAAACCGCCCTCGTATTTGGGGACGAGGTGGAAGTGCAGATGGCAGCCCGTGTCGCCGTAGGCGCCGTAGTTCACCTTCTTCGGGCGGAACGCCGCGTGCAGGGCGCGGGCGACTCCGGCGACGTCGTCCAGGAACGCGCGGCGGTCCTCGTCGGAGAGGTCGACCATCTCGCTCACGTGGAACTTGGAGGCGACGATGACGCGGCCGCGGTGGCTCTGCTCCTTGAAGAGGTAGAGCTTGGAGGCGGGCAGCTCGCAGATCTTGATGCCGAAGGCGTCGAGGGGCGCTCCTTCGGCGCAGTAGGCGCAGTTGGGGTCGGTGATCATGGCGTGTTCCTTTCTTGTCATGCCTTGGGCAGCAGCCCGGTTTCGGCCGCGTAGGGCTTCATGCCGTCGATGCAGACCGCGATGGCGGCGGGGAGGTCAAGCCCGACCAGCTCCGCGCCCTGGCGGATGATGTCCCGGTTGCAGCCGGCGGCGAACTTCTTGTCACGCATGCTCGACCTCCTCCGGCGGCTGGCCGAAGTGGCGCGCGAACGCCTCCATGCAGCCGCGGACGTTCGTGGCGTGGACGATCAGGTGCGGGTCGCCCGTCGTGACGGCGAGCAGTTCCTTGGCGCGGGAAAGGGTGAGGTTCATGGCGGCGATTCTACCAAAACGTCCCGGAAGATGGAAGCCGCCCGCACCGCATCCGCGCCGGCTTCGGCGCTTGGCCGCTTCGGCGAACCGGCGTCGTGCGAGAGGCGT
>CAMVRE010000009.1 GCA_947169825.1 uncultured Verrucomicrobiota bacterium
GCAACCCCGGCGAGTTCACGATGCTCGAGCTGGCGAAGCTCACCCTGAAGTGCCTCCCCGAGTCGAAGAGCAAGCTCGTCTACCAGCCGCTCCCCCAGGACGATCCCAAGCGCCGCCGTCCCGACATCACGCTTGCCAAGGAGTTCCTCGGCTGGGAGCCCCGCGTCCCCCTCGCCGAGGGCCTCCCCAAGACCATCGAGTACTTCAGGCGCTTCGTCTGACCATCCGGCCATCCGGACCATCCGACCATGAACAAAGTCATCTGCATCGACGGCCCCGCCGGCTCCGGCAAGTCCACCACCGCGCACGCCGTGTCCGAGACGCTCGGCGTCCTCTTCGTCGACTCCGGCGCGCTCTACCGCATCATGACGCGCGAGTGCCTCCGCGCCGGCGTCGACACGTCCGACCCCGCCGCCGTCGCGGCGTTCTGCAGGGGCGTGAAGGTCGACTTCGTCGTGAAGGGCAATCGCGTCGCCTACGAGGTCGGCGGCGAGGAGCCGGGCGACACCATCCGCACGCCCGAGATCAACGCCCACGTGAGCCCCGTCTCCGCCGTGCCCGAGGTGCGCGCGATCGTGACGGGATGGCTCCGCGAGATGCCGCGCCTCGGCGACATCGTTGTCGAGGGCCGCGACATCGGCTCGGTCGTCTACCCCGACTCGCCCTACCGCTTCTACCTCGACTGCGACCCCGACGAGCGCGCGCGCCGCCGCCAGAAGGAGGACGCGTCCAAGGGCTTCGTCCAGACCGAGGAGCAGGTCAAGGCCTCGCTCCTCGCCCGCGACAGGATCGACTCCTCGCGCAAGACCGCGCCGCTCAAGGTCCCCGAGGGCGCGATCCGCATCGACACGACGAACCTCCCCGTCGAGGGCGTCGTCGCCGAAATCGCCCGCCGCCTTCGATAGGCCCCGGAGCCATGGCCGCCGGGACGGCGACCGCTACCGCTCGCCGATCCGCGCGCGGCGGAGCTGGCCGCAGCTCGCGTTCACGCCGCGGCCCTTGCTGCGGCGGAGCGTCGCGTTGAGCCCGCCTCGCTCCAGCGCCGCGCGAAACGCCTCGCACGTCGCGGCGGACGGCGTCCGCCCGGAGAACTCCTTCACCGGATTGAGCGGGATGAGGTTCACGCGCGACGGGAACGGCCGGAGCAGCGCGAGCAGCGCGCGCGCGTCCTCGGGGCGGTCGTTGAACCCCGCCACGAGCGTGTATTCGAACGTCACGATGCGCCCCGTCCTCTCCGTGTAGGCGCGGCACGCGGGCACCAGGACGCCGAGCGGCCACTTGCGGTCGACCGGCATGAGCGCCGCGCGCTGCTCGTCCGTCGGCGCGTGGAGAGAGACGCTCAGCTCGAACTGCCGCCCCTCGCCCGCGAACCGCTCGATCCCCGGCACGACGCCGCAGGTCGAGACCGTGATCCGCCGCGCGCCGATGCCGAGACCGTCCGGCGCCGGATCGTTCATGCGGCGCGCCGCCGCGAGCGCGGCGTCGTAGTTGAGGAAGGGCTCGCCGATGCCCATGAAGACGACGTTGTCCGGCCGCCGCCCCAGCAGGCGCGCCGCGCGCGCCGCCTGCGCGGCGATCTCGCCCGCCGAGAGGCTGCGCGTGCAGCCGTTGAGCCCGCTCGCGCAGAAGGCGCACCCGCAGCCGCAC
Source organism: uncultured Verrucomicrobiota bacterium (assembly GCA_947169825.1). Lineage (GTDB taxonomy): Bacteria > Verrucomicrobiota > Kiritimatiellia > RFP12 > UBA3636 > UBA3636. Next base: position 1,648 of record CAMVRE010000009.1, read on the forward strand.
CCGACCTGGCTCGAGACGCAGACCGTCGTGCGGTCCTTCGCCGCGGGGATGAGGACCGTCTCGACGAGCTCGCCGTCCGCGAGGCGCGAAAGGATCTTGCGCGTGCCGGTTCCCTCCTCGCCGGCGACCTCCTCCGTCGCGAGCGCGCCGTCGAGGTCGAGCCAGCGCTCCGCGAGCGCGGCGCGCAGCGCGCGCGGGAGGTTCGTCATCTCGTCCCAGTTCGCGGCGAAGCGCGTCCAGAGCCATTCGGCGAGCTGACGCGCGCGGAACCGCTCGCCGCCCGCCTCGCGGACGGCCTCGGCGAGCACCTCGGGGCCCAGGCCGTGGATCGGCTGCTTCATGGCGCTCCCCTCCCCCGCCCTACCGGATCAGGACGAGATCCTCGGGAAAGACCGTCCGCTTGCGCGGGAGCCACTTGCCCGGATCCTCCGCGTCGTCCGCCGGGCGCGCGCCCGGCGGCGGGCGCAGCACCGCCTTGAACGCGGGCGAGAGCTCCACGCGGCGCGGCCGTTTCGCGGCGCGGCCGCCCGCGTCGTAACCGACCGCTCCGCCGAGCGCGGCGCCGAGCAGCAGGGCAACGCCGACCGCGACCGCGAGCGCGCCGAGGCCGATCGTGACCTCGCGCCCCTCGCGCGGCGAGAGCGCGTCGCGGAGCTCGTCGAGCTCCCTCTCCCGGGCGTCGAGCCGCTCCTTCTCCAGCGCGAGGCGCTCCGCCTCGAGCGCGAGCTTCTCGCGCTCGAAGGAGAGATTCGGCTCCGCGCCGGAGCCCTCTGCCCTCGTGTCGTCCGGCATGGGCGGAACTCTACCACAACCGCCCTCCGCCTGTCCATCTCCTTGCCGCCCGGCCCGCCTTCGGGTAGAATGACCGCCCGTGAACCCCACCGACTGGATCAACCGCCGCACCACCGCCGCCTCGCGCCGCAGCCGCGAACGCCGCATGCGGATGTTCGCGGACGCGCTCTTCGCGGCGGGGCTCCGCGGCGGGAGGATCCTCGACGCCGGCGGCACGCGCGCCTACTGGGAGGAGTGGGCGCGCCTGCTCCCGCCCGGCGCCGTTTCGCGCATCGACGTCGTGAACCTCCCCGGGCAGATGCGCGACCTCGCGGGCCGGACGCTCGGGATCGGCGGCGTCCCCGTCCGCTTCGTCGCGGCAAACCTCCTCGACGGCCCCTCCCCCGCCCTCGACGCGCGCTACGACGTCGTCCACTGCGTCTCGGTGATCGAGCACGTCGGCGACGCCGCCGCGCAGCGCGCCTTCGCGGACGCCCTCCGTCGCCTCGGCGACCGGCTCTGGGTGCAGACGCCGGCCAAGGAGTTCCCGCTCGAGGCGCACTTCCGCCTCCCGTTCTTCGCCTGGTGGCCGCTCCCGCTCCGCGCCTTCTTCAACTGGCGCTTCCGCCTCGGCGTCATGCCCCGCCACCGCTCCTGGCCCGAAGCCGTCGCCTTCTGCCGCTCCACCCGCCTCCTAACCCGCCGCTCCTTCGCACGTCTCTTCCCCTCCTGCTCCCTCTGGACCGAGCGCGTCCTCGCCCTCCCCAAATGCTACGTCGCCTCGGACTTCCCGCCATCTTCGATCCACAACGCGAAGCCGAAAACACGCCCCGTCATCCTCTGCGCGATGGGCGGACTCGCGAACCGCATCCGCGCCATCGATTCGGCACGGACGCTGTGCGGCCGGTTCGGCCGACCCCTCCGAATCGTCTGGATCCGCGACTCGCGGCAGATCGCCGCCCGTTTCTCCGACCTCTTCGAGTCCGTCGACGACGCGGACGTTTCGGTTCTCGAGGCGACTTTCCTCGACCGGCTTCGCTATGCTCCGCCGTCCTGGCGCCGCAACGCCCGGATGCCGGTTCTCTGGCAGTTCCTCCGGTTCGGACCATCCCGGCGCCTATCCGTTCCGCGCGGACGGATTCTCCAGCGCGCGGGGGAAATCCCGCCCCAGTTCGCACGCCGCGATCGCACCGTCTTTCTCTACGCCTGGTGGCAGATGGTTCCCGTAGAAGACCGCTACACCTTCTTCCGCCCACTCCCGCCCCTTCTCGCCGAAGTCGACGCCCTCGCCGCCGCCTTTCCCGGCACGCGCACCGTCGGCGTCCACGTCCGCCGCGGCGACCACGCCCACGCGATCCGCCATTCACCCGTCGAAGCGTTCGAGGCCCGTATGGACGCCCTCCTCGCCTCCGGCGAAGCCGACTCCTTCTTCCTCGCGACGGACGGCTCCTCCGTCCGCGAACGCCTCTCCCGCCGCTATGGCCCCCGGCTTCTCTTCCGCAGGGGCTCCTCCGACCGCTCGAACCTCGCCGGCATGCGCGGCGCCGTCGTCGACCTCTGGACCCTCGCCCGATGCACCCGCCTCCTCGCCTCCTCCGGCAGCACCTTCGCCCCCACCGCCGCCACCCTCGGCGCCATCCCCTGCGAAACCGTCGAAACGCCAACGCAATGACCCTCCTCTTCCCGACCCCGGTCGTCTACGACGGCGACGACTCGCGTTTCCTCCGTCGCGACGGCGCGCGCTTCCTCCCCGCGCTCGCCGCCCGCGGCGACCGCGGTCTCAAGGTTGTCCTCGCGGAATCGGACGCCGCGCCCCGTCCGGCGTCGCCGGACCTTCTCGCCGCCACGTTCCGCGAATGGCGCGACCCGGACTTCTGGAAATCCTTCCGCGCCGACGGCGCGCTCTGCTACTTCGGTTTCTCGGCCCGTCGCTTCCTTCCCGTCGTCCGCGCCATGCGCACCGCCGGACTCCGCCTTACCCTCAAGGCGGATTCCTCCTTCGGGCTCCACCGCTTTCCCCGCCACGCCGCGGTCTGGTTCCGCAAGTGCTACTGGGTCGCGCGCCAGCGCCATGCGCCCGCCGCCGCGCTCGGCAAGGCCGCGCTCGACATGGCCAAGTGGATCCGCGGCTTCGACGCCGGAACGATGATTCCCTATCTGGAATCCTTCGACGCCCTCACGGTCGAATCCCCGCTCGCCGCCGAAAACACCCGCGACTGGCTCCTCCGCCACAGTCGTTCCGACCTCGCCGACCGCGTTGTCTTTCTCCCGCATCCCGTCCCCGACGATTTCGTGTTCGACCCGACGCGCGACACCAAGGAGAACCTCGTCCTCGCCGTCGCGCAGGACTGGCGCAATCCGCGCAAGGGCGGCGCGATTCTCGGCGGTGCGCTCGACCGCTTCCTCGCGAAGCATCCCGACTGGCGCGCGATCGTCGTCGGTTCGAACGCGGATCGGGTCGCCGCCCTCGCCCCGCGGACTCGCGATCGCATCGACCTCCGCCCTCCGCTGGAATCCGTCGACCTCCTTCCTCTTTACCGCTCCGCGAAAATCTTCCTCACCGCCTCCGGCTCGGAAGCCGCGCCCAATGTCGTCTTCGAATCTCTCGCCTGCGGTTGCACCGTCGCCTTCCCGCCCGAGCTTCTCCAGCTTTCCTGGATCCGCGACGCCGGCCTCGGCGCGATGTCGGGCCACCGCACGCCCGCCGCCCTTGCCGCGGCCCTGGAGGAAGAAGCGTCCAGATGGGCGGACCAACGCTTCCTCGCGCCATCGGCTCCGCTCCCGCCGCTTTCGGCTTCGCAGTCGCTTTCCTCGCTCGCAGTCCTCCTTCCGTCCGAACCATGAGAATTCCGTCCCCTTCCGGCAACGAATCTCGCCGCGGGCACGGTCGCCGCGTCCGCCTGGCCCTGATCGGATTGATCGTTTTCGGCTCGCTCCGCCTTCTGGTCTCCTTCTGCGAATTCACGCCGTGGATCCCGAAGGTCGATTTCAACGCCCGGTACAACGAGGTTCTCTGCCTCCGGGCGGGATACGACCCCTACGACGTGTTCACGGACAAGGTGTCGATTCCGTGTGTCGTTTCGATGGCCGACCTGCCGTCGATCGCCGACGTTCCGTTGATGCAACGGCTTCCATCTTTTCCGGATTTCGGCAAGGAGGGGCAGAAGGAAATGGCGATACATGCCTATCCGCCCTGGTCCTATGCCTGGCTGCTCCCATGGACGTTCGTTTCGCGCGACGTCGCCTGGCTCGTCCATCTGGCGCTGGAACTGGCGTCCCTCGCCGTCCTGTTTCTCGTGCCGTGCCGGTATCTTTCCCGGTTCGAGTCCGCGGGCATGCTCCGCCTGGCGTTCTTCGCGGCGGCGCTGAATCTCGGGAAAGTGATTCCCGCGACTCTCATGTGCGGCAACTACAGCACGTTCGTCGCCGCCGGCGCGCTCGGCCTGTGCGTTTCGCTGGACCGCGACCGGCAGATTCCCGCCGGGCTTTGCCTCGCGCTGATGATGCTCAAGCCGCAAATCGGCGCGATATTCGTCGTCCCCCTCCTTCTCGGCCGCCGGTTCGTCTCCGTTGCGGTCGGCGCGGCGCTTTGCCTCGCGGGGGCCTTCTGGGCTTCGTCGTTCTGCGATTCGTCCGTCTTGGACATGATCCGGAACGCCAACGCCGCGGGCCCCGTCTTCTTCAACGGAACCGCGCTGCTCCCCACGCGGCTCCTCCGCGACGTCTGGCCGAACGCCTCCCCGTCCGTCCTCGTCCCATTGTGCGCCGCCTTCGGCGCCTCCGTCTGCACGGTCGCGTCGTGGCGCGCGCGGAAGTGCGGTCCATGGATCGAGCGACTCGCCCCGGCCGCCCTCTGCTCCCTCTTCTGGATGGTCTCCCGGACCTACGACTACGCCATGCTGGCGTTGCCGCTCGCCGTGCTCGTTCCCCTTTTGTTCCGCGTTCGTCCCGGCGTCCCGCCACGGCTCCGTCTGGCGATCTTGATCCTGTCTCCCTTTCTGTTCCTGCGAAACTTCAACCCGGTGGTCGGCAACAAGGTCCGATTCCTGGCCGCCCGGGTGTCGGACAGATTCGGCGTCGACATCCTTCCCCTCTTCGACGTCCGCACCGTCGTCGCCTCGTGGTGCTGGTACTACCAACCCTGGTTTCTCGTCCCCCTCGCCCTTCTTCTCTCCAAAGCACTTCGCCTCGCAACACGAAAGGAGGTCGCAAAAAACGAAATCGGGCATGTTGCCCATTCGCCTTCTATTTGATAGAATGCCCCACATGCAATCCGTTCCTCCCGATATCAACCCTGTCCGTCGCCGTTCCCGTCGACAACGAGGAACGGACACCGGCTACGTTGGTGGACGCCGTCCGCGCCGCACCGATCCGGGAACAGATCATTTCTCGTCGACGACTGCTCGAAGGACGGTTCTCGTGCCATCATGGAATCCTTCGCGGACGACGATTCAAACTTGTTCGTCAAGCTGCAACACGACGTCAACAAGGGCAAGACGGCCGCGTCTACGAAGTCGGCATCTCCTACAACGGCCGCACATATCAGGAAGGCAAGCATATCGGCACGAAGGACGGCTTCCGCGTGGTGCACCCTGAAATACCACTGACCCCAGTTCCCCTCCACGCCACCGACACACTCCTAGCCGCGGACTTCCGCCCCCTCATTGATGCCACTTGCACCATCGGTCCCTTGGAGCATCGCGATGGCCCCGGTTCCGAAAACATGTTAGACTCCCAATCATGAATTTCCGCAAAGCCATCGCCGTCCGCCTTGTCCGGGCGTTCGGGTTCGACCGAGAACGATACGTCCGCTTTCCGTGGGTGGCGGCGGATGGTCCCGTCTACTACATCGTCCGACGGAACCTGGACTGGGGTGACGCGGGATTCTTCTCCAACTGGCTCTATGCCCTCACGCACGTCGCCTACGCGAAGGAGAAAGGTTGGATTCCCGTCATTGACATGCGCAACTACCATACACTCTACTCGGAAAAACACCCCGTCAACGGAACGCGCAACACATGGGAATACTACTTCGAACAACCCGTCGACACGCGAACCGCCTACCGGAGCGGCCGATTCGTCCTCTCTGCTGGTTCCGGACGGAAGAAACTCTACATGCCGTTCGTCGAAACGGATGAAAAACTCGAACTTGTTCCAGAACGCGCCCGAAAACTCATGTCGTCCGCAGCCGACTACGTGCATGTCCGTTCCGAGCTCCTGTCGTCTTTCGAAAAATGGGAGAAGATGCATTTCGCGGGCAAGCGCGTCCTCGGCGTCCACTGGCGCGGAACAGACAAACGCACGCCTCCGCCGGGACACCGGTCGACAACGCCGTTGGAGGCGCTGCTGCCCGCCGTCCGCAACTTATGCGACCGGCGAAAACCAGACTTGGTTTTTCTCGCATCCGACGAAACCGGCATCCGAGAGCGAATCGAAGAGGCCGCCGGAGTCCCCGTCGTCCAGACCGATGCCCGACGCCTCGCCGCAGGTGATACACGCGGGTTGCATTTGGCAAAAGTCCGCCGCGCTCGCCCAAACCACCGCTACCTCCTCGGCCTTGAAGTCCTCCGCGACGCCTGGCTTCTCTCCCGTTGCGACTTCCTCGTCCACGGGCACAGCAATGTTGTCAACGCCGCCTTACTGCTTCGCGACCACCCGTTTGATGATCGGATTCTCGTCCGCACCTAGAGCAAATCCAACCATGAACAAATTCAACAACTCACCAGAATCCAACAACCCCTTCCCCGAAAGGCAAAACGAAAGTCGCGATTTTCTGCGAAATTGGCAGTTGCACCGGCTCAAGGTGCCGTTTTTCGAACCACCTCCAGGACCAACCGCTGTTTCCGCACTTTGTTATTGTTTCGGAACCGAAACGTGGATTTCATCGCATTTTCCTTTTTTCCTCTCGGCACTACGTGAAACATGGCGTTGCTGCGGAATGCTTAAGACCGTCTTCATCGCCAACATGGAAGCGAAAGAATTGAGCGAACTGCGTTTGCGATTCCCCCAATGGATCGAAGTTCGCATTGCGGACACACTGGTCCCCGAACCGTTCCCGGACGACATCCAGTCGATGAGTATTGACATGGACGCGAACCTTGCCGATCGGTTCGACACCGACTATGTCCTTGTTTTTCAAGATGATGGATTTCCCCTTCGTCCAGGTCTTGAAAAGTTTCTTGGAAAATACGACTACTACGGTTCCCCGCTCCGTAGCATTACGCCAATTCAACATTTGAAGGGAATGCTCACACATGTTTGGCCCTCAAACGGCGGATTCTCTCTTCGTTCGCGCAATTGTTGCTTATGGGCCAACAAATTATTCCGCGAACATTATGCGATGAAAACCTACCGCAGAAGTTTCTGCGAAGACATCTTTTACACATCGACCCTTCCTCGCCATCATGCGGAATACCGCAAATATGTACGGATTGCTCCAGCCACCTCGGCCCACCACTTTTCCTTTGAGGGGTTCAATATGAACAATGACTTGAAACCCGGCGCATCTTGCCCGTTCGGATTCCATTCATCTCGTGGGTTTTCGTTTTTGTATCGCAATCGGATTCTCCCTGCCGAGTTGATCGTTCCGGGACTTGAACCTTGACCGAATGATCCTTTTTTCATCATCTCGTTTCAACCTATCAAATGATACATCTTTGTCAGCAAACGGATTCGTCGAGACCGTCTATAACGAGACCTTCAGCACGAAAGGAGTTATTGATTGTCCTAAACTACAATGGGACGACGATGACGTGCGACCTGCTATCTTCCCTCCGATCGGTCTCCTTTCCTCATCCGGTCTGGGTCGTGGACAACGGCTCGGACAAGGACGACTCCGCCGTGTTCGAAGCGGCGTTTCCCGGCGTCGTCGTCAAGAGAATCGCGGAGAATTGCGGTTTCGCGGGCGGCGTCAACAGGGCCGTGCGAATGGCGGCGGACGAAGGCTATGAATACATTTACGAAATCAACAACGATACGCTGGCTACCGACAACTTCCTCCTGCCATGCCTCGAAATCATGGAACGGCGTCCCGACGTGGACGTCGTGGCCAGCCGGACAAGGACGCTGAACCCGAAGACGGGCGAATTCTCCATCTGGGGCTACCATTCAAAACCAGAAGAAGCCCAGCGGTTTCCGGACGGGTTTCTGGAGACGAAAAACGTTCTCGGTTGCGGCATGCTCCTCCGCGTCAAGACGTTTCTGGAATTCGGAGGCCTCGACGAGCGTTTTTTCTGCTACTGCGAGGAAACCGACTACTGTTTCCGGCTGGCCAAAGCCAGACGGAAGCTCGGAATCGCCGCAAACTCCCTGATTCTGCACCAAGGCGCCGCAACGACGAAGGGAACGGGTGTTCTCTATTACGGAACGAGAAACACACTCCTGTTTTCCCGACTTCACGACTCTTCGTGGATGGGCTGTTCCCAAACCCTGGTAAACAAAGCCGTCCTTCCCGGATGGAAATTCCTTTTCACTGGAAAGGCCATGTCCGCAGCCGTGATCGGACATGCATTTTCCGATGCGATTCGCGGCCGATTCGGAAAAAGAAAAGATCCCTTCCGGAAGATCAACGGCGTTTTCCTTTTCGTCCTTCTTTCGCCGTTCATCCTTCTCTACGCGGTTTCCATATCCGCGAAACTTCACCCTTGGAGGCAGAGGCAAACACCTTGACGAATTCCTCCTGCAACCTTCGTTCCGGACAATATCCGCGGATTCCAAGACGCCGGAAGACGCCGGACGGACAGTTTGATCGGAACTTTTCCAGATGTCTAAGAAACGCATAGCCTTCAACGCCGCCGCGACTTATCTGCAATCGCTTTTCTCGGTCGCGTTGGGGATGTTTTCCATCCGCTGGATCTATCTGGCGCTCGGAAAGGAGAATTTCGGCCTGTTTTCGGCCGTTGGCGCGATTCTTGGATTCATCGGCTTGTTCAACACCGTTTTGAGCCGCAGCGATTCGAGGTTTTTCGCGCTGGCCATCGGCGAAGGACGCAAGCACGGTCCGGAACATGCGGTCCGCGAATTGAACGCCTGGTTCAACACGTCGTTCTCGGTCCACCTCGTCCTCGCCGTGTCGCTCTGCTTCGTCATGGCGTTCGTGGGCGAGCATCTCATCCGCGGCGGCGTTCTCGTCATTCCCGAAGGGATGATGGATAGCTCGCTCGTGGTCTTCCGGATTTCCCTGCTTCTCATGTTCCTTTCGATCCTGCACATGCCGTTCATCGCCCTCTACACGGCAAAGCAGCTGATTTTCGTCCGGAACTTCACCCATATGCTCCAAACCGTTCTCGTGGCCGGAGAAGCCTGGTGGCTCCTCCACTACGAAGGAAACCGGTTCGTCGCCCACGGCATTTTGTTCTCGGCAACGATTCTCGTCTCATATGCAATTCTCGTCGGACTGGCATGCTGGTCGTTCCCCGAGTGCAAGTTGAAACTCGCCTATTGGTTTGACCGCAAACGTCTTTCCGACCTTTTTTCCTACTCGACCTATGCTTTTTTGGATGCACTCGGCGGATGCCTTCACGGTTCCGGATTCAATTTGGTCGTCAACTCCAATTTCGGTCCGACCGCGAATGCCGTGATTGGGGTCGGCAGCAAGGTCTCTTCCAAACTCGGAAGCCTTTCGGGAGCCGTGATGGCGGCCGTGGCGCCGGAAATCACGAGCCGTTTCGGCGCGTCGGATCTCGGTCGGGCGCGAAAATTGGGAACGCTTTCGTGTTTCATTTCCGCTTTTCCGGTTTGCCTGATCGGAATTCCGTGTTTGTTTTGGATCCATGACGTTCTTCGCGTGTTTCTCGACAATCCGCCGGATGGAAGCGATGTGGTGATTGCATTTCACGTGGTGACAAGCGTTTTTTTCCATGCGTCGATCGGTCTTTACGCATTGGTGCTTGCCTCGCAGAACGTCCGGGGTCTGCAACTCTCCTCTGCATTTCTCAAAGCCAGTTCCATGCTGCTGCTTTGGATGCTGCTCAAGGCGGGCGTCCCCTTCCTGGCGGCCGTCGGCATTGCATGGATCCTTCCCGCGGCAGCGATTTCGGTGACCCGCGTCTGGTTCGCCAAACGCATCGTCGGCGTCTCGTTGGGAAACTATGCGAGAACCGCTGTTTTCCCGATGTCGGCTTGCATCGTGTTCGCGCTCCTGTTCTGCACGGGCTTTCGCGCTTCGACCGGCCCCTCGTTCTGGTGGCTTTTTCCCTGCATGGCGGCAAATGCCGCCTGTCTGGGTTTCCTCGTCGCGCGACTCCATCCCGACGAAATCGTCCGATCGGCCCCGAGAAAAATTTTGACAATGGTTCGGCACCGGCTTCACGCCGTCGGGGGCCGTCACCGGTCCCCGAGAACACGTTCGTAGAGTCTCGCATGGGCGGCGGCGACGGCGGGCGGGGACATCCACGAGCGGACGGCCGTCCTGGCGGACTCGGCCGAACTTGGAACAAACGCGCCGCAAAGCGCGTCGACGAGCGCCCGGGCAATCGCCGCGGCATCCCTCTGCGGAACGACCGTGGCGTTTCCAAAACGCCTCGCGTTTTCCGCAAGCGCCGTCCCGTCGGCCACGATGCCGTGGCAACCGCGCATGAGTCCTTCGATCAACTGGTTCCCGAACATCTCCTCCAGCGACGGCGCGACGAGGGTGCGGCAACCGTCGAGAATCGAAAAGAGCCTCGCGGACGGAACCCGCCCGTGGAGAATCAGACGATCGCCCAGCGTCTTCCGGAGGGAACGGATCTGTTCGCCGGCATATCCGACCGCCTCTGTCTCCTTCGGATTTCCCATGACGTGCAGTTCGACGTCAGGAACGGCCTTGACAACCTCCCGCATCGCCTCCGCGAGATACCGGACGCCTTTGCGCTCGTCCATCGTTCCAACATATGCGACGGCATGGCCGGTCCGCGACGCGAGCGGTGCGTCGAGCCCCGGTTCGTAGGTATTGGGAATGAGCGTCAGATCCAGATGCGGATACTGCGCCGCAAGCGCCTTCCGGACGTATTCACTCTTGGCCACGACGAACCGGGTCCGGCGCAGGACCCGGTCCTCTCCCCAGCGCAGGAACCGTTCGTTCCAGGTCGGAGGGCGTCCAAGCGTCGGAAGAATCTGGAAGAACAGCCCCTGCGCCGTGATGCAGAACGGAAGGCCGGACCGAAGCGCCGCGTGCCCGTAGGCCGCTTCGGTGCCGTGGGCGTGGACAACGTCCGGGGCAAGGCGCCGAACCAGCCGCGCCATGCGCCAGGCGTCGAGCGCGTAGAACGTAAAATGGCGGTAGGGATGGAAGGTTCGGAGGAAGTGGACCGTCACGCCCTCGATTTCGCAGTCGAAGTCGCATGACGCCTTGTGCGCTTGGGAAACGATTTCCACGTCGAGCCCCGCCGCCTTCTGCGCGAGGGCGTGGTTCAGCACCCAGCGACCGGGATGTTGCTTGACACGCCGACGCTCGGAATGGTCGACCGGAACGGGGACGTTGCCGAGATGGATGACTCTCACGCGACGTCGATCCCCTGTTCAACCCGATAGCCACGAACCACGGCAAGCAACAAGCCGTAGGCGATGAAGTCATCCATCGTCGTATGGGCCGAATGCCCGGTCATGTAAGAATAGACGGCTTCAACAAAAAAGCCGATCGAATAGTAGAGACAACAAGTGGGCAAATAACGGCCGACCACGACAAGACGGCACGCGCGGAACGAGTATCGGAGGACGTAAAGGAAGAACAACAACCAGAGCACCGCGCACGGAATGCCAAAATCGGCGGCATAGCCGTACCAGGTGCTGTGCCAATTGCCGGCATAGGCATGGCTTTCGTACATATTGGTACGCCCACCGCCAAAATGGATCCAGGCGGTCTCGTTGAAATCCATGGCGAAGCCCTTGCGACCGAACCAGGGATTGTCTGCGATGACATAACGGGCTTGCTCCCGCATTTCACGCCGGAACAGATCCTTGATACCGCCATCATCCTCGCTCTTTTGGTATTTTTGAACAACGACGGCGAGCGCACGGCGCGCCGACCGGGGAAGACGATAGGCGACGCCATCGCCGACGATTGCGAACCCGAGCAGAAAAGAGGCCAAGACGGCCGTAATCAAAGTCAACATCCGTTCGCGACCGGTCAAAAAGGCCCGGAAAACCGGGACGAGGGCAAACATACCGAAGGCCTTCCGTTTCCCGGAATAGACGGTCAAGAGAGCCAATACCGAGAACAAGGCGATTTTGAATGGGGACGTCAATGTAGACGAAAGGGGCCAATAGGCATACAGCAACATAAAAATCGACGAGCAGATGACGAAAGCGTAGCGAGCGGAGCGTTCCGGCTCGGCACCGGTGAAAACCAATGCATCCGGATCGGTTCCGGGAAAGATGACGCCCCTCGCCAAAACCCAGACTTGGGCGAACAGCACTGTAAAGAACAGGAGCCTGGCGTCACTCTCCGACACACGGATTGTGGACAACACGAACAATGCGGCCGCGCCGACGGCGATGTCGAAATAGAAACGTCCGCCGATTGTGCTGGACCCGAACATGGCAAGCCCGGTCGGATTGAGCATCCAGACGATGGCAATCCAAAGCAACACCGGCAGGGCGACGGTCAGATCTCGGTCGAAACGGAATGGATGTTCGCGACGAAGTGCAAGCCGGAAAAAGTAGAAGACGACGAGAAGCAGACACCCGAGTTCGACGCCGGAAAACGGCAGTTTTCGGATAGAAACCCCAGAAACCGCAAGAAAAGGAAGAACCAACCAATACCGGTGGTCCAGCAACAATGCAATGCCAAGCCCCAAAAAGAAGAACGCGACAAGGCCGGCATTGGCTCGCGCCCCGAACATCATGCCTCGAACGGCATAGAGAACCGCCGCGATGAAGGCCAGCACGAACCCGACCTGGAGGATTCGGAGCTGGAGGGCGGAATCGGCCTCACGCGACATGGCGGACCCCCGTTTCTTTCGGTGGAAGAGCGCCGTCCCGGGCAATCCCGGAATCCAGGACGCAAGACGCAGGACGCAAGACGACGGCCCGTCCGGAATGCGGGCGACGGCCGCCGCGAGGGCGGACGAACGGAACGTGAAAAGGCGGAACGGAGCGCATGGGTGGGAAAACGAGGATAGATTCTAGCACAGGAAGGATTCCGGTGCAACCGGACATTGCGTCGCAGGCCGCATTCTGGTAGTATTCCGCCCATGCAAGCGATTTCCGACCGCATCGGCGAACCCGGATTCCCCCGCCTTTCCAACGAGAATCCGCCTTGGGGGAACATCAGTCCCATCCCGTTCTCTCTACTCCCCTTTGCCTGATCCCTTGCATGCCCACTCGACATCTTCGCCATTTCGCCTCATGTCCATAACATCCACCACAAATGAAAGAACTCGCACTGCCCTGGGCCGGGAAATCCGGTCTGTGGACGAGATTCACGCGATAGAACTCGGGCTGTTGCGCAAGATCCGCGATTTCTGTGAAAAGGAACATCTCCGGTGCTATCTGAGCGGCGGGACGATGCTTGGTGCCATCCGACACCGCGGATTCATCCCGTGGGACGACGACGCGGATGTCATGATGCCCCGCCCGGACTACGAACGCTTCCGCCGCACGTTTACTGCGCCCGACGCATCGGTCCACTCCTATGGTCTTGACGCCGATTGTTACCTTCCGTTCGCGAAAGTGTCCGACGACCGGACAATCCTTTTCGAAGACCGGGATCCTGATGGCGTCTATGCGGTGTCCGTCGACGTTTTCCCCGTAGACGGCGTTCCCGACCAAGGTGCGGAACTTGACCGCCTTATGCGAGAGAAGAACCGCTGTCTCGCCTTCCTGTCCCTCCACCGCGCACCGCCGCTTCTGCGCCGCCGCCCCTGGAGAAAGCAGCTCGCGGTCTGGCTCTCCGCCCCCCTCCGGCTCGTTCCCCGCGCCATCCGCGACGCCCTCGCCCGGCGCGCATTACATCGGCTGGACCGCATCGCAACGTCCATTTCCTTTGACGAAGCGTCGTTCGCCGGAACGGTCGTCTGGGGCTATGGTCGCGGGGAAGTGATCCCGCAATCTGGATTCGCCTCCGCGACGCCGGTCTCGTTCGAAGGGGAAACGTTTTCCGCCATGGCCGGCTGGAAGGACTATCTCTCCGGTCTCTACGCCGACTACATGTCCCTGCCCCCGCCGGAAAAACGGGTTACCCACCACTCCTACCGGATCTACTGGAAAGAAGGACAGCCGAAATGATCGTCGCATTCGTCATTGCCGGCGGCTCGGGCCGCCGGATGGGGTTGGAAATCCCGAAACAATTCGTCGAAGTGCGGGGAAAGCCGGTCCTCGCCTACACGCTCGAGGCATTCGAGCGCCACCCGGAAATCGACCGGATCGTCGTCGTCTGCATCGACGGGTGGCAGGACGAAGTCCGTTCATGGGTTTCAAAATTCGGTTTTTCCAAACTGCATTTCGTCGTGACGGGTGGCGCGACCGGCCAGGAATCGATCCGCAACGGGCTGTTCGCCATGGAAGACGAGTGCGCCGATGACGACATCGCCGTCGTGCACGACGGTATCCGGCCGCTCGTGGACGAGTTCGTCCTTTCGGACGTCCTCCGCGTCTGCAGACTCCGGGGCGCCGCCGTGACGGCCATGCCCTACAACGAACAGATTTTCGTGGCGGATGACGAGTTTTCCACGACGAAATACATTCCCCGCGAAACAATCCGCCGCGTGGCGACCCCGCAGGCCTACAAGTTTGGACTGATCGTGAAGGCCTACCACGAGGCGTTCGACAAAGGAATCGGCATCCACGGATCGTCCTACGCGAACACGATGATGGTCGAGCTCGGCCACCGCCTCTGGTTCGCCGCCGGATCCGACAAGAACATCAAACTCACGACGCCGGACGATCTCGAACTCTTCAAGGGCTATCTCGCCCGGAAAACATCCGGAGGCCTCGATTGAAGAACCGCCTGCTGTCGTCCGTCTACCGGGAAGACCTCGAACGCGTTCTGGCGGACGCCGCCCCGGCGTCTTTTCTCGGCGGGAAAACCGTTCTCGTCACCGGCGCGACCGGCCTCGTCGGCACGTTCCTCGTCGACACCCTCCTAGCGGCGAACCGTTGCGGCGCGGACATCCGCGTCGTCGCCGTCGGCCGCAACCGGGCCCGGGCGGAGGAGCGGTTCGCCGCCTACGCGGACGATCCGCGGTTCCGGTTCCTCGCACACGATGTCCGCGAACCGTTCGCTCCCGACGTCTTGTTCGACGTCGCGATCGGCGGCGCAAGCCTCACCCACCCCGTCGCCTACGCGCAACGTCCGCTGGAAACGATTCTCGTCAACGTCGACGGAACGCGGAACCTCCTCGACGCGGCAGCCGCGCGCAGAGCCACAGTCGTATTCCTTTCCTCGGTCGAAATCTACGGCAATTCGCGCGACGGACGCGCCTTCCGCGAGAAAGACACGGGCGCGCTCGACTTATCGACCGCCCGTTCAGGCTACACGGAATCCAAGCGCGTCTCCGAAGCGATCTGCCGGGCGTACGAGGCCGAACGCGGGATCGACGTCCGCATCGCGCGGCTCTGCCGCGTGTTCGGCCCGACGATGCTGCGGAACGACACCAAGGCCTCGTCGCAGTTCCTCCTCAAGGCGGCCGCGGGAGAGGACATCGTCCTGAAAAGCGCGGGAGAGCAGTTCTTCTCGTATCTCCACGTCTCGGACTGCGTTTCCGCGATTCTGGCGTTGCTCGCCAAGGGAACGCCCGGTCTCGTCTGCAACGCCGCGTCCCCGGATTGCGACGTTCGACTACGCCAATTCGCAGAAATCGCCGCGGAGACGGCCGGAACCCGCGTTGTTTTCGACCTCCCGCCCGAAACGGAGCGCCGCGGCTATTCCATCGCGTCGACGGCGCTCCTCGACGCCTCCCGCCTCCGCGCGCTGGGCTGGACGCCGCGGCTCGGCTTCCGCGAAGCCGTCCGGCGGACCGTGGAGGTTCTGCGATCGGAAAACGGAAGGAGCTCCCGATGAACGCACGTTCCCGGTCCGGTTTCTCGGAATCGTTCCTCGAGCCGGAAACACGCGGGGGCATCCCCGTCACGGCCGGACGGAAGGCCGCGTGGAAGGTCTTGCTCGACATCCTCGAGGTCTTCATGGACGTCTGCGGAAAGCATGCCCTCCGCTGGTCGATGGCGGGCGGCTCGATGATCGGCGCGTGCCGCGAACGCGGTTTCATCCCGTGGGACGACGACATTGACGTCATGATGCCGCGCCCGGACTACGAGAAACTCCAGGACGTCCTTCCCGCGGAACTGCCGCCGCACCTGTTCATGCAGACGTCGAAGACGGCTCCGGGCCTGACGGCGGCGCTCTTGAAAATCTGCGATTCCCGGACCACGGGCATCATCCCCTTTTTCGCAGAACGGCGCTTCCCGATGAACTACGGAATCTGCCTGGACGTCATGCCGGTCGATCCGGCGCCGGCATCCCGCGCAACGCGGCGGGCGCTGGAAAAACGCGGCTGGAACGCCCGGGTGATCCGCTACTACCACTTCTACGGAACTCCGAAGGGCCCGGCCGAGCGCGCGAAGAAAGCGGCCTCTGCGGTCCTTTGGCGCCTGCACGGCGGAAGCGACGGCCTTTACGACTGGCGGGAACGCCCGTTCCGCAAACTGGCGCTCGAGCCGCATACGGACTGGGCCATCTATCCCGCGCACGTCGGTTACATCGACCGCGGAAAACTCAAGGGCGACTGGTTCGACGACTGTATCGACGTTCCTTTCGAATACCTGACGGTCAAAGTGCTCCGCCGATACGATGACGCCTTGACCCAAAACTTCGGCGACTGGCGGACGCCGCGCAACGAATCGTCCGGACACGGCCAGCTCGTGCTAGACGCCGCCGTCGACTACAAAACCACGCTTCGCACCCGCTTCGGCTGGACGGAAGCGGAAATCGCAGCACTGCCATGAAACTCAAAGCCCTCGCCACGGCGGAACTCGTCCGCCCGATGCTCGAACCTCTCGCCGACAAGATCGACTTCGATTTCGCCGGCTACTCCATCGACCACGAAGTGATGCCCCGCGCCGAACTCAAGGCCCGCGTCGCCGACGTCGAAATCCTCGTCTGCGAATACGACACCATCGACGCCGAAATCTTCGATGCGGCAAAGAAGCTGAAGATCATCGTCTGTTGCCGAGGCGGCGTGAAGACGGTGATCGACCTCGACCACGCCATGAAGCAGGGCGTGATCGTCTGCAACAACCTCGGACGCAACGCCGCCGCCGTTTCCGAACTCGTGATGGCGTTCCTGCTCGACCTCGCGCGCAACGTCACCAAGACGACGAACCTCATCCACGACCGCGTCATCACAACGGACGTCCGCGGGAAGCCCGCCGAATACCGCGACACGGTCTGGGGACTCGACAACAACTCGCCGTTCATTCGCTTCCGCGGACGCAGCCTCGCCCACATGACGCTCGGCATCGTCGGATGCGGCTCCGCCGGGCGGCAGGTCGCGCAGAAGGCCGCCGCGTTCGGCATGACGATCCTCGCCTACGACCCCTATGTCGACCCCGCCAAGGTGCCGGAAAACGTCCGCCTCGTCCATCTCGACGAGCTGCTCGCCGCCGCCGACGCCGTGACGCTCCACTGCGTCGCCACGCCGCAGACGAAGGGCATGTTCAACGCCGGAACCTTCGCCAAGATGAAGAAGGGGGCGTTCTTCGTCAACACCTCGCGCGGCGAGCTCGTCGTGGAGGACGACCTGATCGCCGCCCTCAAGTCCGGGCAGCTGGCCGGCGCCGCGATCGACGTCACGGTCAAGGAGCCCATCGCATCGGATTGCCCGCTCCTCGACGCCCCGAATCTCCTCATCACGCCCCACATCGCCGGCTCGTCCGACGACGTGCAGATCGTTGGAACCCGCATGGTCGTCGAAGCGCTCTCCGCCTGGCTGGAAGGCCGCAAGCCGCCGCACTGCGTCGTCTACGTCTAGGAGAACGGCCATGGCGAAGAACATCGGCATCGTCCTCGCGGGCGGCATCGGGCACCGTTTCGGCGGCGACAAGCCCAAGCAGTACTTTCCCATTCTCGGAAAGGAGATGATCGCGTATTCCATCGAACTCTTCCGCGAGGCAAAGAGCATTGACGACTTCGTCGTAGTCCTCAACCGGGAGGAGTTCGAGAGCGGCCGCATCGCGCGGCAGTACGGCGTGAAGACGATCATCGGAGGAGGCACGAGAAACGAATCGTTCAAGGCCGCCCTCGACTGGACGGCCGCGAACCACCCCGAGTGCGAGAAGATCATCGAAAACAACGCCGCCTGCCCGCTGACGAAGCCGGAATGGGTCGACGAAATGATGTCGCTTCTGGATGACTTCGACTGGGTGCAGACCACGCTGCATCTCTCCGACGCCCTCGGCTCCGTCGCCAGTCGCATGGTCAACCGCGACGACTACTTCCTCATCCAGGCGCCGGACGCCTACCGCTTCCGCGAGATTTACGAGTGCTTCGACCCGGAGAACCCCTGCGGCCACCCCGCCGTCCAGCTTCCCCCCTCCGCCCGCGGCCGCAACGTCTTCCGCGACGGCGAAGTCTTCAAGGTCACCCACCCCGACGACGTCGAGATCGCCGAACTGATGATGCGACGCAGACTCCTCTCCAGAAAATAGCCCCGACGTCCGTCTTGCTCGCAACCGCAGAAAGAATCTGCAATTCTTCCGAGAAACGGAAGTCTGGAAACAATGAACCGCATTTCACGATTTGACACGGCTAAAACCATATTGATGGGACGCGTGGTGTTTTGCCATGCACTGACGTTTTGCCCCGGTCCGCTTGCCGTCAAGGAAGTTGCCAGATTCTCCGTTTTAGGTTGCGCCATGCCATTGTTTATGTTCATGTCCGGGTTCTTGTCCAAACCTCGCCCGTTGAAGCGCTCCACCATCGGGCTTTGCCTTCTCTTCGTTCTTTGCAACACGCTTGGCAATTTGGTTTTGTCCTTGTCGTACGGAATACCGTTCGATCTGTTTCGTCGGGCACCCGTCATGTGGTATCTTTTGGCTTTGATCGTCTATCGGCTTGCCATGCCCTTTTTCTCAGCCATTCCCGCCATCCCGTTGGTGGCTGGGGCGTTCGTTCTGTCTTGGTCCTTTGCCTTTTTGCCGACAAGCTTTCCTCCCGTCGTTGGAAAGTTATTCGCATTTCTCCCGTTTTTCGTTCTCGGGCATGTCATTGCGCGCGAAACCCCGCTGAAGAGATTCCGAAACTGGATCACATCCGGGAAAACGCCGTTCAGAAACTGGTTTTTGTATGCTTTCATCCTAGTCGCGATCTGGACTGCAGGCGCCTGGTTTGCGTTAAAAGGAATTCGGCCGGGATTTCTCACCAAAAACGTTACCTTTACAGCCTTCGGAGGAGGCTTCTCCACTGTCCAATGGAGAATTGTTTTCCAGTTGCTGTATGTCATCATGGGCATCTGTTTCCTGAAACTCTGTCCCACCCATGAAACAATTCTTTCAAACTATGGCGCCCGGACGCTGCCCGTCTACCTTTTCCATCCGTATATTCTCATCCCAGTTGCGGCCTTTGTTTCCATCCATCAAGAACTGGGCCCTTGGTTTATCCGATACGCTGCAATGGCATTTGCCGCCCTGGTTTCGCTGGCTTTCTTCCATCCATGGTTTCTGGCGGCGATTTCCAGATTGCTCAATTGCCAAAGGCGAAAACAGTCGCAACTAGCTTGCATCCCTTCCAACGATCCGTATCCCGGAATTTCCTCCACGGGTGACGAAAAACCATGACATCCTTCCTCCAATTACATTTGGCCGCGCTTCAATTCGTCGCGGACACCGTCCAGCACGCGGGCAAGACCCTCGTGTCCATGGGAGACGCCGCCAAGGCATTCATCGCCGGCTGGGAGAGCGAAAAGTATCGCAAGCCCCTTGCGGCAAGAAGCACGAAATGAAACCAGAACCGACCAAGGAAGAACAAGCGCGAATGCGCGAACATTTCCTCGAACCCGAAGTCCGCGACGGAGTCCCCATCACGGCTGAAAAGAAGGCGGTCTGGAAGTGCCTCCTCGACATGCTGGAAGTCGTCTCCGGCGTGTGCGAAAGGCACGGACTGCGCTGGTCGATGTGCGGCGGCTCCATGATCGGCGCGTGCCGCGAACACGGTTTCATCCAATGGGACGACGACATCGACATCATGATGCCCCGCCCGGACTACGAGAAGCTGCTCGAAGTCCTCCCCCGCGAACTCCCGCCCCATCTGCACATGCAGACATCCAAGACCGATCCGGGAATGACCGCAGCCCTCATGAAGGTCCGGGATTCCCGCACGACCTGTCTCTGGGAGCCGTTCTGCAAGAGGAACCGCTTTCCCCTCCACATGGGCATCATGCTCGACGTTCTGCCCATCGACCCCGACCCGGACGATCCGGCGGAACGGCGCCGGCTCGACCACCGCTCGTTCCAATGGCACGGTCTCCGGAACTTCCGTTACCAGAAGCACGCCCTCCCCGAATACTACCGCTACATGCCGAACACCGATGTTCCTCGCCCCAGTTGGAAGGAATCCATGTGGGCGCAGGATTTCATCAAACACCCGATCGCGTGCGTTCTCTGGGCGATCCTGGGAAGCGACCGGATCTACGAACTCCGCGAACGACCTTTCCGCGAAATGGCGAAGACCCCCCACCCGAACTGGTCGATCTATCCGGCCCACGTCGGCTACATCAAGCGAGGGCATCTCAAGGCGGAATGGCTGGAAGAATACATCGACGTCCCCTTCGAATACACGACCGTCAAGGTCTTGAAGCACTACGACGAAGCCCTCACGCAGAACTTCGGCGACTGGCGAACCCCCCGGAAGGAACCGTCCGGCCACGCGGGTGTCATCCAGGATCCCTACACGCCATACAAGGAGACCCTGATGAAGAAATACGGATGGACGCAACGGGAGGTGGATCGCCTTCCCTGACGAACGCACCCCGAACCGGACAAACGACCGCCAAAACGGACACGCATGAGAACGACCGCCAGATATCTCGTGAACGGCGTAAGCGACCCTCGCCGGTCGACCACGCTTTGGAACGCCATCCCCGTCGAACGATTCGAACGGAATCCGGGCGACATGGCATACGGCTTCGCCGTGATGAACACCGTGGCGACCGACCCAGGCGTCGATTTTCGGATGACGGGATACTATTGGCGCAAGGGAAGTTTTTCCGTTTCTGAAATCAACGAAATCAACCAAACCTGCAAGGCCTTCATCTGTCCGCTCGCCGACATGTTCTCCGACAATTGGGCTTGGTATGTCCGCGCCCTTTCGCATTTGGTCGAACGGCTTCGGATTCCGTGCATCGTCCCGTGCGTGGGCGCCCGAAACCTTCCCGACGGCATTCGTCCGGCCGAAGTTCCCTGGGCGGATGACGTGCGCCGGTTCGTAGGCGACGTTCTCGACAAATCCGCGCTTCTCGGGGTCCGCGGGGAGACTACCGCCCGGTTTCTTGAAGGTCTCGGTTTCGTGCGCGACCGGCATTTTGAAGTGCTCGGCTGCCCAACGCTCTACACGTTCGGGGAAACGCTCGCCTGGCCGGCTCTCCGGGGCTGCGACGACTCTTTCGATTCCTGTGCCTTCACGATGAACATCCGTGGTTCCGCCGAGGATTGGCGGTTTATTGACCGTTGCGCCAGTCTTTTCCGATCCGCCACGTTCGTTTCGCAGGATTTCCGCGAATATTTCCACTTCATGCTGACGCGAGGAAAATCTTGGCCGGAACCATTTCTCCAGAATCCAGGATACCAGGACTACCTGGCCGGATACGCAAGAGAAAACCGGATGCGTTTTTTTTTGAACTACCATCCGTGGACATCGTTTCTTTCTTCCGTCGGTTTTTGCGTCGGACACCGCATCCACGGAGCGCTCCTTGCACTGCTGTCCGGGACGCCGGCGGCCGTCGTTCCGTTTGAGTCGCGCACGCGCGAATTGGCTGAATTCCATGGCGTCCCGATACTGCCTTCTGTTTCCGGAGAATCGGAAGCCGCACTCCGGGAACGGATCGTTTCACTCGACTTTTCCGGCATTGAACGCCGCCAGAAGGAGAACTTCCCGCGTTACGTTTCATTCTTCCGCAAGAACGGCATCCCGACCGTCTTCGACGGAATAACGCCCGACAAAGGCCGGTTTCCCTTGGAAACGGTCCTTCCACGCCACTATCCGGATGACGCTCTTCCCGCCTACGAACACCACGACGTTTTGACGCGGCTCAAGGTAAAGGCCGTTCTCCGGGCCAAACGGTTCCGGACCAAGGGCGAACGACCATCCGGCAAATAGAATCGGAGATAATCATGCGATACCTCTTCGGCTCCTACCACGACCTCGACAACCCGTTCCGGAAATGGAGGCTGCTCTACACGCGGGGAAACCCCATGGTCAATCCCGGTGACATGGTATATGCCGCCGGGATGATGGACGTGCTTCGGACAAAGGAGAACACTGAATTTATCCCGACGGGCTACGTCTCCTATCGGGGAACCCTTCCGCTTTCCGTCGAGGAAATCAACGAAACCTGCATCGCCTGCATTCTTCCCTTCGCCGACCATTTTCGGGATTCCCGATCGGAGCTCCTGGACAAATATGCCGATCTGATCCGCAAATTGACAATCCCGGTAGTCGTTCCGTGCATCGGCGTCCGCGACGGCGAAGCGACGGGAAAGACGGACACAGCCGCGAAACGTTTCGTTTCCGCCGTCCTGGACAAATCCGCGTTGATCGGTCTCCGCGGGGAAACGACCGCCCGGTATCTGGAGAAGCTGGGTTTTGCCCGGGACCGCCACTTCACCGTCGTCGGATGTCCCTCGCTTTACTGTGCCGGTCCCGACCTTTCCGTTCCGTCTTGGCCGGAACATCCGGAATCCTGCGCCTACGGCATGAATCCGCGTGCCGGCGAAGCGATCAACCGGTTTCTGTTCGATAGCGCAGGCACGATTCCGGTTCGGCGTTGCATCTCGCAGACCTGGTTTGAATTCGTCAACTGGTTCGTTTCAAACAACGCGAAACGCGACGTATCCCACCGGATCCCTTGGTATCGCGAGATGGTTCTGTCCTCGATCCGGGACGGATCCTACCGGTATTTCTACAACCTGAATTCGTGGAAACGGTGCCTGCGCTCCGTCGACTGTTCAATCAGCTGCCGCATCCACGGGACGATCCTCGCATTGCTTTGCGGCGTCCCGGCGGCCATTGTCCCGTTTGAATCCCGCACCAGGGAACTTGCCGAATACCACGGCATTCCGATCGTCGATCCCGAGGAAATCCGTCCTGGCGACACCATCGCAAGGTTTTCGGACCGTTTCGACTTCGCCGCCACGCGGAAACGGCATCGCGAGAACTTTGCCCGCTTTCTGGACTTCCTCCATCGAAACGGACTCAAAACGGCCTTCGACGACGGAAGCGGCGTCCGTTCCGCGCCCCATGCCGACGTTTTTGCGGAAGACGTTCCCTGCGAAAACATGAAACCGCTTTGGGACGTCTCCCCGGCCGTCCGGGTCTGGCGGGAGATCGAATGGCGCACGTTCATTCTCCGCGCCCGTCTTCGGCGCCGTTTTCCATCCGGGATTCCCGTCTCGTGAAACGCTCCGGACGGAAGAAGGGACGCGGCATCGTCACGTCCGCATCGTCGTCCGCGGGATGAACCCCTTGTGGCGGATCGCACCGATGAGCGTTCCGCCGGCGAGGGAATACCAGATGCCGCGAGTCGAACAGAAGGCGTCGATCTTCTGCAGAAGACCAAGCACGATCGACTGGAGTTCCTTCGTCTCCGCGATTTCACGCATGGAGGACGCCCCCCGTCGTTTTCCGCGGCAGCGCTTTCGCGGGAATCCCGACGGCCGTCGCGCCGTCTGGAACGTCGGTCAGGACGACGGCGTTGGCGCCGATTTTCACGTTGTTTCCGACATGGACCGCACCGAGGATCTTCGCCCCGGCGCCGACGTTCACGTCGTCGCCGAGCACGGGCATGTCGTCCAGCGCTTTGCGGTTGCCGATCGTGACGCCCTGCCGAAGCGTGCAACGCTTCCCGATCACGACGCCGGGACCGACGACGACGGTGCCGAAATGGTCGATGCGCAAACCGCCGCCGATTTTCGCGCTGCGGGCCAGGGATATGCCTACGAAACAGGTGGCAAATCCGTAAAGGGGAACGAAAACGCAGTTCAAGAGAAACCGGACGGGAGCGAAACGGAGCGACCGGATCCAGCGCCCCCAGCGATAGAGGGCGACAACAATGAGCGATGGTTCATTCCAGTCGAAAGCGCCGGTCTTGCGGTTTCGGTAGCGTTTCAGGTCTTCGCGAAAATCGGACATGGCAGGACTCCTCAATGGCCGCGGTCGTTCTTCTGGAAAGCAAGGCGAAACAGGATCAGGACGCGATGCCACTGGCGGCCGAGACGTTTCAGGGAGCGCCGGACGAAACGCTCGCGCGGACGAAGCCATTCAGGAAGCGGCATGACGGCCCGGCGAATCGCATGCCATTCCCGGTTCCGTCCGCGCCGATCCGCGTTCATGGCATTCGATTCATGGAACGTGAACGCGGCGAGGGTGGCGGGGAGGAAGCGGAAGCGGTAGCCGGCCTTGGAAAGGCGGCAGTAGTATTCGCCGTCCATGATGACCTTGTAGGACGGGTCGAGATAGAAGCCGTCGTCAAGGATGCACCGGCGCCAGAAGGAGGCGCAGGAGGCGATGAAGCAGCAGCATCCGTTGAGGACAAACTTGGAAAAACGATGGGAACGGCGAATCCGGATGGGGTTGCCGTCCTTGTCGACGAAGAGCGGTTCGCCGTAGAGGAAGTCGGTCTTCGGGTGCTTTTCAAAGCAGGCGGCGACGAGGGCGAGCTTGCCGGGAAGATACCACTCGTCCGCGTTGAGCCAGGCGACGATGTCTCCCGTCGCACGGCGGAGGCCTTTGTTGATCGCGTCGGTCTGGCCGTTGTCGGGTTCGGATAGGTACGAGAAGGTGTAACGGCCGGCCTTCGCGGCCGGCTGCGCCGCCGCGAAGGCGGCCCAGTCCTTCAGGAGGGAGACGGAGTCATCGGTGGAGCCGCCGTCGATGACGATGTGCTCGACACGAAAACTCCTCGGGTCGCACTCCGCGCGACCCGCATCGTTTGTATGCTCGCTCGAAGAGCTCGCGCCTGACGGTTCGAGTCCGGACTCGACTTGATCAAGAACGCTCTGAAGGTTTTTCTTCAAAAAGCGTCCGTAGTTGTAGTTGGGAGTGACAATCGAGAACTTCATCTGGATCGGAAGAGCATACGTCCGATGCGCGCGTCGGCGAAAGCCGGCGCGCTGCGAGGACGCGAGAGGGTGACGATCGAGAATGTCACGGGCGGAGGGTCGAGAGGGGACAGACGAGGATGCCGTCCTCGGGACGGCGGTAGGCGATGTCGCCTTCGGCGACGACGACCATGCGGAAGGACGGAGGCGGCATCCGGGTCGTGTCGATCTTCGATGCAAGCGCCGTAAGGGAGGCAACGCCCTTGGCGATCAGGGCGTCGCCGCCCGTCTTGACTTCGACCAGACCGTAGGAGCCGTTCTCGAGACGCAGGACAGCGTCGCACTCCAGGCCACTCTTGTCGTGGTAGTGGCACAGCGTCCCGCCGAGCGCATCGGCGCAGGTCCGCAGGTCGCGAACGGCCATGGTCTCGAAGAACAGTCCGAAGGTCGGCATGTCGTTCATGAGGTCGGCCGGACCCACGCCGAGCGCGGCCGCGGCGATCGAAGGATCGGAAAAGTACCGCGTGTCCGTCGTCCGAATCGGCGTCTTGCAGCGCAGGTTCGGGCACCAGGCCTCGAGATCGTCCGTCGCGAAGATCCTCCGCAGCGCCTTCAGGTAGGCGTAGACGGTGTCCTCCGTCAGGGTGTCGACATCGTTGGCCTTCATGTCGTCGCGGATAGCGGCCGCGGACGACTGGGTTCCCTGGAGCCGGGCCAGGCTGCGCATCAGGCGCCGGACCCGGCCTGGATCGCGAAGGGTGCCGTCGACCCGCGAAACGTCGCTGTCGCAGATCGCCGCGAAATACTCCTTCGCCGGACCGCGCGCGGCGCGCCCGGTCAAGCCGAGCGCGCCCGGCCATCCTCCTCGGCACAGGAGCTCGCAGATGTCCTCGAGATGCCGTTCGTTCTTCGCACCGGTCGGATCTTCGCCGGCGAACAGATCGGCGACGGAAACCGACCCCGTGGATTCACCGCTCTCCCAAAGGCTCATAGGGCGCATGGACAGACGGGCGATGCGGCCCGTTCCCGTATGGCGAAGGGTCCGGTTCTTTTCGTCCTCTTCGTCCACCGCCGGCGGAACGGCGCTGCCCGTCAGGATGAACAGTCCCCGCCCGCCCTCGTCGACGGCGAACCGGACGGCGTCCCAGAGAAGCGGCACTTCCTGCCACTCGTCCAGGAGACGGGGCGAAGCGCCCTCCAACACCTTGTCGGGACGGGTCTCCGCCAAGATCCGATCGGTCCTTCCTTTGAGCGGATCGCCGAAACAGGCCTCGCTTTTCGCGATTTGCCGGGCCGTCGTCGTCTTGCCGCACCATTTCGGTCCCTGCACGAGAACGGCGCCCATGTAGGACAACTTCTCCGCAAGAAGAACATCCGCGACGCGTTTTCTGTAGGGTTCCGCTTTCACACCCGTTGATTCTTGCAAATTTTCATGGATTTGTCAAGCCATTCGGTAATTTGGCGAATTTTCGTTAGGTAATTTGGCGAGATTCCGTTCGGTAATTTGGCGTTGCAAAGCAATTGCGGTCATGGACGGACGGGCTTGCCTACTCCACCACGATCGGCGCCGAGGAGGTCCACAGGCCGTGGAGGTTGCAGTAGGCGGTGGCGTGGAGGGTGCCAGAGACGGCGAGGGACACGCGGAAGCGCGCGGAGGGCGCGGTGGCGGCCGGGCCGGGCGCGTCGGAGAGCGAGGCGCCGTGCGCGGAGAAGTCCGCGCGGCCGAGCTCGATCGACGTGTTCGACCCGTCCGGAACGAAGTGCAGCGCGATCCAGACGATGTGGTGCTGGGCCGTGTTCGGATGCGGGATCTCCCTGCCGACGTCGATTTCGACGTCGAAGGGGACGCCCGCCTTCGCGGAATCGGGGGCGGTGATGGCGGGGACGTGCTTTTCCGCCTTCCAGTCGGCGGTCTTGACGGTGGAGGAGAGGGGTGCGTTCATGACGCGCGATTCTAGCAGACTCGGCAATCCGTGGCAACCGGTCGCGGTCTTCGCGTCATGCGCGGAATGCGCCGACGCGTAGACCTCCAGCAGCCGCGCGAGGTTGCGAGATGGCGCGCAGTCGGAGGCCTCGAACGCGGCGCGGGCGGCGTCGCCCATCCGGCGGAGCGTTTCGGGGTCGGCGAGCAGTTCGCGCAACGCGGCGTCGAGCGCGACGGGATCGCCGGCAGGGAAGAAGCGGCCGGTGACGCCATCCTCGACGATCGTCGCACCGCGCGCAACATCGGAAACGAGGACCGGAACGCCGAGCGCCATCGCCTCGAGCGGGGTGACGGCGAACTGCTCGTACCAAAGCGACGGGAAGACGAGCAAGGCCGCGCCGGCAAGTTCGCGGAGCGCCTCTTCGCGCGGGAGCGCGCCGAGGAAGCGAACGGAGGAGGAGATGTCGAGATCTTTGGCGAGACCCTCGAGCGCGACGCGCTCGGGGCCGTCGCCGACGATGACGAGTGACGAGTGACGAGTGACGAGTGACGAGTGGTCTGCCGCGCCCGGCCCGCCCGGCGCTTGGAGCGGACGCGCCGTGGGCGCGTCCCTACCATCGTTGTTCAACATCGCCCAGGCGCGAAGGAGGATGTCGACGCCCTTCTCGGGGGAAAGTCGACCGAGGTAGACAATGCTGAATGCTGAATGCTGAATGCTGAATGAATCGGAAGCCGGACGCGTTTGCGCCGGCGGCGCAAACGCGTTCGGCTTCACGACGAGCTTGCCGGCGGGCAAGCCGGCCTCCACGAACTTCGTCTTCGCGAAGTCGGTGAGGGCAATGTAGCGCGTCACCTTGCGGCGGTAGGTGCCGAGAAGACGATGGACGAGGAGCATCGCGGCGGCGACGAACGACTGCGCGCGCGAGTCGCGGTAGCAGCGGCGGCAGACGCCCCGCCACGGCGTGCGGCCGAGGCAGTCCTCGCAGACATGGCCCTCGCGGAAGAGATAGCCGTTCAGGCACGCGAGGCGGTAGTTGTGCAGCGTCTGCACGACGGGCACGCCCTCGCGCGCGGCCGCCCAGTAGACCGACGGCGAGATCAGCGGAAACGTGTTGTGGCAGTG
>CAMVRE010000010.1 GCA_947169825.1 uncultured Verrucomicrobiota bacterium
TCGGCGGCCTCGGCGCCGTCTTCCCCGAGATCGTCTCCTCCCTCCGCGCCTACCTTTCCCCGCTAGCCGGCGCGACACGGAACGGAGAGAACGCCGAAGCATCGTAATCCGTCCGACGGACGAACCCTCCAATGATCAAATAAATACAGTATCTCCGACCGTATTTAAAATTTGCTTGACCGGAGGCGGGCGGGCGGATAGAATCGGCGGCGGTTTGACGGAGATGCCGACGCCAACGACAGAAGACCCTCCCCGCACGCCCGAACAGGAAGCGGCGGAGAACGCCTTGTTCCCGGCCCTGATGGCGGGGCTCTTCGGTGGTTCGGCGGGAGTCACCGCCGCGGCCGGCCTTTTCGGGGCGCTCGTCTGCGTCGGTCTGGCCCGGTTCCTCTACGGCGAATGCCTGCGCCTCAAGCGCCGGGGCTACTACGCCTGCGAGCGCAAGCGCGAGGAGGCCCGTCGCTCGTTCGAGGTCGCCGTCGCCGAACTGCAACGCACCGGCGATCCTGGCCTGCGGAAATACCACGCGGCCTACCAGTCGTATATCGCGGAGCTCTCCCGGATCGAGAAGGACTATCTCCGCGAGACGGGACGGAGCTACTGGGACGGACCGGATCCGCCACGCAGGCGCAACGACGAGGACAATCGCGGCGGCCGAAACCCGTATCTCCGCCGCGACCACGGGGACGAAACGCAACGACGTTGGAACGGGACGCCGTGGGCGTCGCCGAAGGCGGCGGCGTCCCGCAGGCGGCGGCGCGAAAAGCGGATGGCCGCCTGGCGCGAATGGGCGCGCGCGTTCGCCGAGGCAGTGCGGCTCGGGAAGCCCCTTCCGCTTTCTCCCGCGGAACGCCGCGCCGGAGGCGGCGCGCCGATCCGGCGGCTCTGCGAGCGGTCGTCGAGTCCTCCGCCCGCGCCCGAAGCGCTTCTCGCCCAGTATGACAAGGCCAGGGGACGCGGTCCCGTGGAGGAGAAAATCCGGCTCGGATCGATGATGCTCGACATCGAGGCCGCCGTCGACAGTTCGCTCGTGCGCGACTCCAACGGAGAGATCGTCGGGCGCAACGCCGGCGTGCGCGGATGGCTCGACGAGCATTGCCCGGAGCTTTCCCGGCACTACGCGTCGCTGATGGGCTACCGTCGGCTCGCGGACGAGTTCCGCAAGGTCCACGGTCTCCGAGACCCGCACCCGGCCGCGCGTTTCCTCGAAGCGGAGTTTCCCGCCGAAGCGTTCGCTCCGGCGGTCCGCGAGGAGATGGGGCGGCGCCACGCCGCCGCGCGGCGGCTGCTCGCGTCGCCCGCGGCGCGCACGGCGAAGGGATTCGCCGAAGCGCTGGCGAGGACGCGGCGATGGGGCGTCGTGCCGCGAAGACGGACGGGATAGCCCGCAAGCGTCCTCCGCGTTGTCGCATGCGCTTGCGGCGCGTCGCGGCGGCATGGTAGACTCCGCCGCATGGACTCCCGTCCCGCCTTCCTCTCCGGGCTCGCGCTTGGCTCCGCGTTCCGCCTCGCCCTTCCGCGCGAGGCGATGCGCGGGCTCGGCGGCGCGCGCGCCGGTGCCGCGGCGGGGTCATCGCTCGACTTCCTCGACTTCCGCGAATACCACCCCGGCGACGACCTCCGCCGCCTCGACTGGTCCGTCTACGCCCGCACCGACCGCGAGGTCGTGAAGCTCTACCGCGAGGAGGTCTTCCCGCGGCTCGACATCGTCCTCGATTCCTCCCGCTCGATGAACCTGCCGGGCACCGCCAAGGCCGCCTCCGCCCTCGCGCTCTGCGGCGCGCTCGCCGCCGCCGCCGCGAACGCCGGCTGCGCCGCCGCGCTCTGGACCGCCGGCGAATCGGTCCGCCGCGTCGAGGGCGCCTCCGGCGCCGAGCCGGCCGCATGGCCGCTCCCCGCGCTCGACTCCCCCGCGCCGCCCTCCGAGGGTTTTGCGCGCGAGCATCCCGCCTTCCCGCGCGCCGGCATCCGCGCGTTCGTCTCCGACCTGCTCTTCCCCGACGACCCCGCCACGGTCCTGCGTCCGCTCGCCGACGGCGCCGCCGCCGTCTGGGTCCTCCAGGTCCTCGCGCCCGACGAAGCCGACCCCGCGCCCCTCGGCCCGCGCCGCCTCGTCGACGTCGAGACCGGCGCCGCGCTCGACGCCGTCCTCGACGAATCCGCCCTCGCCTCCTACCGCGCCGCCCTCGCCGCGCACCGCGCCCGCTGGGAGGACGCCGCCCGCCGCCACGGCGCGACCCTCGTCCGCTGCGATGCGCCCGAACGATCAGGTCGCAAGTCGCAAGCCGCAGACCAGGACCATTCAGCATTCAGCATTCAGCATTCAGCATTGGACATCTCGCCCCTTCTCCGTTCCGCCGTTCTCGAACCGCTCTGACCCCGCCCCGCCGCCGCAAAACCACGGAACACACGGAACACACCGAAACCAAACTCCGATGAGTTGAATCCCTCCGCTAACGCTCCGGGGTGAAATACTGCCCGCCACGCTCGTCCTAGTCCCCTTCGTCCCAAAGGTCTCCAAGGTCTCCACGGTCCCCAAAGTCCCCCGTACACTTGAATCCTCACGCAAAGTCCGCAAAGACCGCAAAACCGTGAAACGTCTCCTCCGCCTTCTCCTCCTCTTCGTGCTGCTCGCCACAGGCGGTTTCGCGCTCCACGCGCACCGCGCGCACCGCGCCGCCGCGCGCGACCGCGAGCTTTCAAAGCGGTTCCTCGGCCCGCTCCTGCCGGGCGTGCCGGACATCGGCGAGCCGCTCTGGACCGTCTCGCTCGGGGGCGACGACCTGGAGCCGTTCGAAGTCCGCGGCTTTGCGCGCGCCGCGCTCGGCGCGGATCTCGTCCGCCCGACGACGCCTCCGCTTCCCGATTGGTTCTTCCTGTCCCCTTCGTATTGGCTCGTCGGCGTCGGGACGCCGACGGAATCCCGGTTCCTCGAAACGTTCCGCACCGACCCCGCCGCACGGGAGGCGTGGGAAAACTTCGGATACAACGTCCCCCCCCAAGGGTACCTTCACGCGAATGGAACGGCCACGAACCTTCTTCCGGACAATGTCCGGGAAACGGGCGGCGCCTACGTGAAGGACGGAGTCGGGCTCCGAGATCGCCTGGTCTCGGCCCTCGGCGCCGAATCCGCCATCGACGGCGTGTCGTTCGCGGAGGAGCGGCTGGTCGCCGGCGTGGTCATCAGCTTGAACAACTGGCCGGGCTTCGAGTATCCCGGCCGCTTCCGGCGGACGGTCGCATGGTGCTGCGCGAAGCTCGACTTCCTCCCGCTCGACTCGCTCGCCGACTGGGCCTCCGAGGAGCGGGACGTCCCTTCCGACCCGACCATCCCCTGGCAGCACCAGTTCCTGTCGCTCGTCGTCTGGGAGGGCCGGCCCGCGTCCTGCCGGATGCATCAGGAAAAAACCGAGATTCGGCGGCAGCTCGAACTCTCCGTCGATGCATCCGCGCCGCTGGCGGCCGCGTTCCGGGCGCTCCTGGCGAAACACCGGCCGGAAACGTTCGGGCGCCGGTACGACCCCGAAAAATCCGACGCGAATCGTGCCACGGTCACGGTCCTGTTCCCGGATCGGGTCGAGGCGAGGATCGTCCCCCTCGCCGACGCCCGTCTCCGCGCGTTCCTCCTCGACCTCCTTCGCCTCCTCGCCACGCCGAGCCCGGGCGCGGATGAACCTCACGCGGAGTCCGCGGAGAGCGCGGAGTTTGAATCTCACGCAGAGACCGCAGAGACCGCAGAGACCGAACCTTACGCAGAGAGCGCTGAGCGCGCAGAGACCGAACCTCGCGCGGAGTCCGCGGAGTAAAACCCCCTTCAACCTCTTCAATCTTTTCAACCAGCGCGCGAGCGCGCAACTTTACACTTTACCCTTTAAACTTACCCCTCCATGGACTTCCTCTTCCCCTACGCCCTTCTCGGACTGGCCGCCGTCGGCGGCCTCGTGGCGGCGTATCTGCTGCGCGCGCGGTTCCGGAGGAAGCCCGTCTCGGCGCTCTTCCTCTGGAGCGGCGTCGCGCCCGCGACCGGCGCCGGGCGCCGTCGCGACCGCCTCCGCACGCCGCCGCCGTTCTTCCTGGAGCTCGCGGCGCTCGTCTGCCTCGCGCTCGCCGCCGCCTCGCCCTTCGTCCGCCGCGGCGCGCCGCCCGCACCGACGCTTGTCCTCGACGACTCCGCGTCGATGTCCGCGCGCGACCCGGCGGGCGCCACGCCCGCCACGCGCGCCGCGGCGGAACTGCAGCGGCTCCTGCGCGACGCGCCCTTCGTCCGCGTCGTCCTCGCCTCGCACCCAGCCCCGCAGTCGCTCGGACTGCTCCCGCGCGCCGAGGCGCTCGCGCTCCTCCGCGACCCCGCGCGCTTCGCCGCGCCCGGCGACTCGCTCGACTCCTCCGTCGCCCTCGCCGAGCGCCTTCGCTCCGGCGACGGCGCGATCCTCGTCGTCACCGACCGCGCGCCCGTCCGTCCCCTCCCGCCCGGCTCGCGCCACCTCGCCTTCGGGCGCCCGCTCCCCAACGCCGCGCTCTCCGCCCGTCGCGCCCTCGCTGCCGACGGTTCCGAGTCCCTTCTGCTCTCCCTCCGCCGCTTCCCCGACTCGCCCGAGCCGCTCCGCGTCTCGGTCGAGGGTCTGGATGGTCTTGATGGTTCGGATGGTTCGGATGGTCCAGGAACCCCTTCAACCCCTTCAACCTCTTTCAACCTTTCAACCGCGGAGGCGAAGGCGCTGCCCTTGCCTCCGCGGTGCCCAACTCTCCGCGTCTCCATTCCTGAGGATGCCCTTGCGCTCGACAACGAGGCGATCCTCCCCACCGCCGTCCCGCCGCCGGTGCCGGTCCGCTTCGATCTCGCCGACCCCGCGCTCCTCGCCCTCGCCCGCCGCGCGGTCGAGGCCACCGGCCTCGCCGATCTGGCCGGGGCAGAGCCCGGCCATCAGGACTCCACTTCGGGCGCAGGCCCGGAGGTCGGCAGTGGAGCCGGCCGGGCACCGGCCCGGCCGGTTCTCCTCACCGACTCGCCCGACCGCCTCCGCGCACACCGCGGGCCCGCGCTGCTCCTCGTGCCCGCCTCCGGCGCCCGCACCCTGGCCGGCCCGTGGCTCCGCGATCCCGCCGATCCGCTCCTTGAAGGCGTGGACTTCACCGGACTCGCCTGGCCGCTCCCCGCGCCGAGTCCCGACGGGCAGGCTCCGCCCAGCCCGATCCCCGGCCGCCCGCTGCTCTACTGCGCCGACACGCCGATCCTCTCCATCCTCGCCGGCGCGGACATCCAATCCGCTCCCTCCTCCATTCAGCATTCCGCATTCTGCATTCAGCATTATGCATTGTGCATTCCCCCTCCCGCCTCCCCCTTCTTCCGCTCCACCGCCTGGCCCTCCCTCGTCTACAACCTCCTTTCCCTCGCCACCCCTTCAACCGCTTCAACCCTTTCAACCGCTTCAACCCTTTCAACCTCTTCAACCAGCGCGCGAAGCGCGCAGCTTTACCCTTTACCCTTTACCCTTTCAACCTTCTCCGAATCCGACCTCTCCTCCTGCGCGACCCTCTCCCTCTCCGGCCCGCCGCTTCCGCCCTCCGAATCCTCGGGCGACCTTCGCCCGCTCGCGCTCTTCTTCGGCCTTGCCGCATTTCTTCTGATTCTTCTTCGATTTGCTCTTCCGAAGCGCTGATTTCCCGTATTCTGCGCACGCGCGAATGCGCGCGAAAGATGCTTGACGCACGCGTGCGATTCGGGGTATAATCCGCCCCAACCGTGCCCCTTCCGGGCGCGGATTGGGAATCCCTATCAGGAAAATCGAACATGAAGACCGAATCCCTCCATCGTGGATGGGGACGTTTCGCCGTGGTGGCGTCCGTCCTCGCGTGCTTCCTCTCCGCCTCCTCGTCCGCCTTCGCGGCGGACTTCCTCGCGGGCGCCGTGTCCAGCTTCCCGACCGGCTGGTCCGTGTCGGGTGAAGCCCAGCCGGGCGATGTCGCGACGCAGTCCGGCTCCGGCGATACGCTGACGCTCGCGTTCGATCTCGCCGACGACCAGACGCTCACGTACACGGCGCCGACGGCGTCCGACGCGAACGGCACGGCGGACGTCGTGATCTCGAACGCCGTATTCACGACCGCCTACGAGTATCCCGGCGTGGAGGCGGTCGGCGGCATCGACTCGCAGGCCGCGATCTGCGTCTACACGAACACGACGTCCGGCGGTGCGTTGCAATATTACGGTTGGGCCGGAGCCTACACGGTCGAGAACGACGTCACCAAACTTACGTGGTTCGCCCTTTCCGGCGCGACGCCCGTCGAGGGCGCCACGAACACCGTGACGATGTCCTTCGACTACACGGCGAGCCCCGCCACCGTCACCTTCAAGGTCGGCAACACCACGCTCACGCCGAACCCCGTCCAGCTCGTCAACAACACCAGGACCCAGGTCACGGGCGTCTCCTTCTCCGGCACCGGCTCCATCGGCGAGATGGCCAGCCAGTCCGCGCCCCCCGCGCCGAGCACGTTCACTGTCAACTTCTACGCGTCCGAGGATGCCGCCTCTCCGCTCTGGACCACCAACGACGTTCCCGCCGGCGCCACGCTCGCCGTCTACGGCGGCACCGCGCCGACCAAGGCATCCACCGACCAGTATGTCTACACGTTCGACGGCTGGACCAACGCCACGGTCACCACGGCGACCGCGTTTGAGAATCTCCCGGCAGTCGTCTCCGACACCAACTACTGGGCCCACTTCGCCGTTGCCACAAAGATCGCGCCCCCCACGGGGCAGTCCCTCACCTACAACGGCTCTCAGCAGGCGGGCGTCGCTTCCGGGACGGGCTACACGCTGACCGGCGAAACCGGCACGAACGCCGGCAACAGCTACTCCGCCACGGCCACGCTCGCCGCGGGTTACATCTGGAGCGATGGAACCACCGCTCCCCAGTCGATTGCCTGGTCGATCGCTCCCAAGTCCGTTGGCCTGACCTGGGGTGAGACCTCTCTCGCCTATACCGGATCCGCCCAGGCGCCGACCGCCACGCTGGTGGCCACCGACATCGTCAACAACGACGACGTGACGGTCTCCGTTTCCGGAGCCGAGACGAACGTCGGCGGACCCTACACGGCCACGGCGACCCTCGGCGGCACGGCCGCCGCCAACTACGTGCTGTCTTCCGCGACGACCACATTCTCAATTGGAAAGGTGGCGCTGGTCTTCAGCGTTTCGATGGACGACTGGACCTTCGGCGGCACGGCCGCCGATCCGTCTGTGACCTTTACGACAGGTAGCGGAACGCCGACCTACACCTACAGCGCAGACGGCTCGACCTGGAGCTCCGAGAAGCCGACGGCGGCCGGCGAATACACGGTCAAGGCGACGGTTGCTGCCTCAGAGAACTACAATGCGGGCGAGGCGACGGATGACTTCACGATCGCGAAGGCCGAGATCTCCGTGCCTTCCGGCGTCAACGCCACCTACGATGGCACGCCGAAAACCGGTCTTGCAGAAGGCGAGGGCTACACGCGCGGCGGCGACTACACTGCCACGGCGGCTGGCAACTACACTGCCACGGCGACGCCCGACGCGAACCACACGTGGGTCGGCGGCGGCACGGCCGCGGAGAATGTCAGCTGGTCGATCGCGAAGGCGACGGTCTCGGTGACGGCCGATGCCAAGACTCAGGTCTACGGAGCCGACCCCCAACCGCTGACTTACACGGCGGGGACACTGGCCACGGGCAACTCGTTCACCGGTGCGCTGGCGCGCGAGGCGGGCGACAACGTCGGCACCTACTCGATCACCATCGGCACGCTCACCGCGGGCGACAACTACACGATTTCGTTCACGGGCGCGAACTACGTGATCACCGGCGCGCCGATCACCCCGGTCGTCTCGCTCGACGGCTGGACCGTCGGCGACACGCCGAACAGCCCGTCCTTGGACGGCAACACCGGTAACGGCACGGTGACCTACTTCTATTCCGCGGACAATGGGTCGACCTGGACCGAAACGCAGCCGACCGCGGCCGGCACGTATCTCGTCAAGGCGTCCGTCGCGGCAAGCGGCAACTACGCGGCCGGTGAGTCCGACCCCGTTTCGTTCACGATTGCCGAGGCCGTCACGCCGACGCTCGCCCTCGCCAAGCCGACGCTTTCCTCGACCGTCCTCGCGAACGCGCAGTCGGGCGCCGTCGTCCGTGCGACGATCGACCCGACCGCGACCGTGAACGCGACGAACGCGACCGCCGACGTCGTGGTGGACGGAACGAACGCGACCGCCACCTTCACGTCCCTGCCCTGGAACGATCCCGTCGACTGGATGCTCCAGTCCGCGGGCGCCGCCGACCTGCCCGGCCGCTTCTACGCGAAGGGCGAGACGCCCTGGTTCAATGTCGCGACGGACTCGCTCGACACGGTCAGCGATCTCGCCGAAGGCATGAAGGGCGTCGACATGAGCGACGATCCGTCCGCCGCCGGCCAGATGGTCCGCATCCAGACCGCCCTTGAAATCGCCGAGGGCGCGATGGAGAGTCTGCCCACCGGGAACGATGTCGGCGAGGCCCGCACCGGCTTCGCGGTTGCCTCGCTTGCGGACGACGAGGGCACGGCCTACTTCTACGCGTTCAACGGCTCGACCTGGGACAAGCTCGTCGGCGCCGAGCCGACGCCCGGCACGAAGGACCTTCTGATCGTCCTTGACGTCGAGGCCGCCACCGCCCGCTACTACGTCGACGGCATCGCGCTCTACAAGGAAATCGCGGGCGTGCGCACGCCCGCGATTCCGATGAAGGCGTTCGAGAACGGGGAGACCAAGCAGATCAACGGCATCGGCTTTGCCAACCCGGACGGCGTCGCGACGAACGTTGTCGCCGAATACGACGTGCCCTTCGAGGCCGCCGTGGGCGACGTGCCCTACGCCGCCGCGGCCGACGGCCTGGCGAACGCCGACAAGACCGGTGCCCAGACCCTCTATCTCCTCACGAACGACGTCGCCGGCACGATCGAACTCAACGTTGGAGACATCGTCAAGGTCGACACCACGAAGGGATCCTTCGCCCAGGGGTCTGGCGTCGGCCTCGTTTCCGGCATCGCCGCGGGCTACACGCTCGGCGTGGCCGCGGACGGAAACCTCACGACCTACACGGTCGATCTGGTCGAGTACCCGATCGAGTACGTGCTCGGCCTCGCGGGCGCCACGAACGCCGTCGCGAACCCGACCTCCTACAACGTTTCCTCGAACTTCCCGATCGCGCTCCTGCCCGCCGGCTGCCCGGACTACACGTTCAACGGCTGGACGAACGCCGCCGGCGCGGTCGTGACCGAAATCGCCGCCGGCACGACCGGCGCCGTCACCAACTGGGCGACCTGGCGCCGCAACGCCTTCACGATCACGTGGAACAATTACGATGGCGCACTCCTCGGCACGACCGAGGTCCTGCCCGGCGATCCGGTCGTCTGGTCGGGCGCTGACCCCGAAAAGGCCGCCGACAATACCTACACCTACACGTTCGTCGGCTGGTCCGACACGCAGGGCGGCAGCGCGATCATGCTGCCCGCCGCCGCCAACGCCGACGCGACCTACTTCGCGGTCTTCGATCCCGTCTACATCGACTACACGGTCACGTGGACCGACCACGACGGCACGGTCAAGACCGAGTCGCTCCACTACGGCGACACCCCGACCGCGCCGTCCACCGCTCCCGCGCAGTACGTCGAGGACGGCAAGATCTACACCGGCACCTGGCCGACCCCGGCCGACGTCACCGGCAACGCCACCTACGCCGCCGTCTACGACGAGGGCGTCACCGCCGTCGCCACGGTCTTCACCGTCGCCGACAACGGCGCGACCACGAACACGGTCGGCACCTATTCGACGCTCGCCGACGCGTTCGGAGCCGCCACGAACGGCTGCACGCTGGCGCTGCTCGCCAGCGCGACGGCCGACACGGCCGTCACGGTGACGAACGGCGTCACGGTCGAAGCCGGCGCCTTCACCGCGACCTTCTCGGGCGGCGTCACCGTCCCGATGAGCGCTACCGCGACGTTCGTCGTCGGGGAAGGCGGCTCGTTCGTCTTCGATTCCACGGCGACCCTCGTCAAGTCCTACTACGCGGAAGACCCCGCCACGACGCTCGTCCTCCCGACCTCGGGCTACAGCCTCACGGCGAACGGCTCGATCGTCACGGATTCCCCGGAGAACACCTACGTGAAGAAGGTCGTCGCCGACGGCACGGACACCTACTCCGTGATCCGGAAGCGGTCCGTCGTCACCGTGGCGGCGACGGGCGCGACGGTCACGGGCGTCGGCGAGGGCCAGCGCGTCGCGCCGGGCGAGACGCTCGAGATCGGCGCCGAAGGCGTCGCCGCGGGCTACGAGGCGGTCCTCACGATCACGAAGCACGCGGATGCCTCCGTCCTCGCGACCACGAAGGATCTGCCCTTCTCCTACGAGATGCCCGACTTCGACGTCGACGTGTCCGTGGAGGCCGTCCTCAAGACCTTCACGGTCATCTGGGTCGTCGAGGACCAGGTTCCCGTCACCAACACGGTCGCCTGGGGCACGGCGACGGCGGACGTCAAGCCCGCCGACCCGACGAAGGCCTCGACGGGCTCGGCGGTCTACGCGTTCGCGGGCTGGTCGCCCGCGCTCGCCGAGACCGTCACGCAGGACGCGACCTACACGGCGCAGTTCTCGTCGATCTACCTCGATCCGGCGTCGCTGGCGATCAACTACAACTGCTACGGGACGGTCGCGGTCTCCAACGCTCCGGCGGGTGCGACGTTCTTCTGGACGATGTACACGAACGACGTGGCGTTCACGTCGCTCTCCGGTCCGCTACCGATTTCGTCGGGCAAGACGACGGCGACGCTGAAGTTCTACGCGGCCACGACGCCCGTCGCGGACGGCTGGGCGGTCGTCTCGATCACGAACGGCGCCGAGGTGATCACGCTCAGGGCGCCCGTCGTCGTGAAGGACGTCGCGGCCGTCGTGGACGGCGTGGAATACGCGAAGGCGGACCTCGACGCCGCCGGCGCCGCCGCTCTCGCCGGCGGCAAGACGCTCGGCCTCTACGTGAACGGTCCGACGATCACCCTCGCCGAGGGCCAGACGCTCGTCTCGCAGGTCCTCTCGGAGCGCAACAATCCGACGCCGTCCGTCAAGGCCCCCGCCGGCACCGCCGAGAAGGTCTACACCGTCAACACGGCGATCGACAACGCGACCAAGACGCGCACCTACACGCTGACCTACGACACGCCCACCGTGATGTACACCAGCACGGACGGCCAGACGGTCGAGTACCTCGACGCGAAGTTCAAGATGTCCAAGGACGGCACCTACAAGCTGCTCAAGGACGTCGAGCGCGCCCAGCTCACGGTCGGCAACGTCGCCGCGGTCCTCGACCTCGATGGCCACGAGTTCTCCTCGACCGTCACGGGCAGCAAGGGCGCGATCTACGTGGACTCGCTGATCGGCAACGCCTCGCTCACGATCCGCGACACGGCCGGCGGCGGCTCCATCGTCGCCGAGAACTGCTACGCGATCTGGGGCAACCGCAACGCGGCCATCGCGATCGAGGGCGGCGAGATCGTCGGCAAGGCCGACGTCGTCTACCTGAGCAATGCGGCGGACACGCTCACCATCACCGGCGGCACGTTCCGCATGGCGAGCGGCTCGGCCAACTTCATGCTCAACATGCTCGACTCGGCGCGCGGCACGATCACCGTCACCGGCGGTTCGTTCCAGGGCTTCGATCCCGCGAACAACGTCGCCGAGGGCGCCGGCACGAGCTTCCTGCCCGCCACCGGCTACGTCTCCGTCGCGGACGATCCGTCCTCCGGCTGGTACACGGTCTACGAGGCCGTCACGGTCACGTTCGTGGACGAGAAGGCCGATCCGACAACGACCGCCCAGGTCATCGGCAAGGGCAAGACGGCGGACAAGCCCGCCGACCCCGCTGCCGTCGCCGGCTTCCGCTTCGACGGCTGGTTCGCCGAAGGCGCCGAGGAGGCGTTCGACTTCGACACCGCCATCGACGCCGACCTCACCCTCACGGCCAAGTGGACGCCGACCACGGCGACGGTCATCTGGGTCGTCGAAGGAACGCAGACCGAGGAAACCTACGACATCGGCGCCACGCCGGCGTGGAAGGGCGCGACCCCGACCAAGACGGGCTCCGACTCGTCCGTCTACGTGTTCACCGGCTGGTCACCCGCGCTCGCGGAGGTGACCGCCGAGGGCGCGACCTACACGGCGCAGTTCTCGTCGATCTACCTTGATCCGGCGTCGCTGGCGATCAACTACAACTGCTACGGGACGGTCGCGGTCTCCAACGCTCCGGCGGGTGCGACGTTCTTCTGGACGATGTACACGAACGACGTGGCGTTCACGTCGCTCTCCGGTCCGCTACCGATTTCGTCGGGCAAGACGACGGCGACGCTGAAGTTCTACGCGGCCACGACGCCCGTCGCGGACGGCTGGGCGGTCGTCTCGATCACGAACGGCGCCGAGGTGATCACGCTCAGGGCGCCCGTCGTCGTGAAGGACGTCGCGGCCGTCGTGGACGGCGTGGAATACGCGAAGGCGGACCTCGACGCCGCCGGCGCCGCCGCTCTCGCCGGCGGCAAGACGCTCGGCCTCTACGTGAACGGTCCGACGATCACCCTCGCCGAGGGCCAGACGCTCGTCTCGCAGGTCCTCTCGGAGCGCAACAATCCGACGCCGTCCGTCAAGGCCCCCGCCGGCACCGCCGAGAAGGTCTACACCGTCAACACGGCGATCGACAACGCGACCAAGACGCGCACCTACACGCTGACCTACGACACGCCCACCGTGATGTACACCAGCACGGACGGCCAGACGGTCGAGTACCTCGACGCGAAGTTCAAGATGTCCAAGGACGGCACCTACAAGCTGCTCAAGGACGTCGAGCGCGCCCAGCTCACGGTCGGCAACGTCGCCGCGGTCCTCGACCTCGATGGCCACGAGTTCTCCTCGACCGTCACGGGCAGCAAGGGCGCGATCTACGTGGACTCGCTGATCGGCAACGCCTCGCTCACGATCCGCGACACGGCCGGCGGCGGCTCCATCGTCGCCGAGAACTGCTACGCGATCTGGGGCAACCGCAACGCGGCCATCGCGATCGAGGGCGGCGAGATCGTCGGCAAGGCCGACGTCGTCTACCTGAGCAATGCGGCGGACACGCTCACCATCACCGGCGGCACGTTCCGCATGGCGAGCGGCTCGGCCAACTTCATGCTCAACATGCTCGACTCGGCGCGCGGCACGATCACCGTCACCGGCGGTTCGTTCCAGGGCTTCGATCCCGCGAACAACGTCGCCGAGGGCGCCGGCACGAGCTTCCTGCCCGCCACCGGCTACGTCTCCGTCGCGGACGATCCGTCCTCCGGCTGGTTCACCGTCTACGAGGCCGTCACGGTCACGTTTGCGGACGACAATGTCACGCCGCCCGAGGCGCAGGTGATCGGCAAGGGCAAGACCGCCACCGAGCCCACGGCCCCGGCCTTCACGGGCTGGACGTTCGAGGGCTGGTACACGAACCTCGTCGCGGGCGAGGCCTGGGACTTCGACGATCCGGTCGTCGAGGACATCACGCTCACCGCGAAGTGGACGCAGAACGAATACGATGTGATCTGGGTCGCGGACGGGGCGCAGTTCGCCTCCAACCGCGTCGCCCACGGCACGGCCATGCCCGTGCCCGCAACGAATCCGACGAAGGACGGCGACGACGCTCTCTACACGTTCGTCAAGTGGACGCCCGCGCAGGATGCCACCGTCACGAGCAACGCGACCTACACGGCCGAGTTCAAGACCTGGACAAAGGTCGCCGTCCCGGCGGCGGTCGCGGGCCTCGTCTACAACGAAAACCTCCAGACCGGCGTCGTGGAGAACGTCGGCTACACGCTCACCGGCAACACCGGCACGAACGCCGGCGACTATACCGCCACGGCGACGCTCGCCGATGCGGCGAACACGGTCTGGGCCGACGATACCGCGGCTCCTTCCGCGAACAGCTCCCGCGAGATCGCCTGGTCGATCGATCCGGCCTCCATCTCCCTCACGGTCTCCGGCTACACCGCCGCCTACGACGGCGCCGCGCACGGGCCGACCTTCACGGTGGAACCGGCGGACGCCACCATCACGTGGAGCGTGGATGGCGGCGCATTCGCCGCGGACGTCCCGACGATCAAGGACTTCGGCTCGAAGACCGTCGTGGCGAAGGCGACGAAGGCCAACTACGCCGAGGCGACGAGCGAATCCGTGACGATTGCGGTGTCCCGCGCATCCGCGACCGTCACGGCGGACACGAAGTCCAAGTCGAACGGCGATCCCGATCCCGCGCTGACCGCCACGGTCGACGGTCTCGTCGAGGGCGATTCCCTCGTCTACACCGTGACGCGCGCCTCGGGCGAGGAGCCCGGAACCTACACGATCACCCCGGCCGGCGACCCCATCCAGGGCAACTACGAAGTGGAGTTCGTGACGGGGACGTTCACCATCGGCACCAACCCGCAGACGGTCATCTGGGTCGTGGACGGCACGCGTTCGTCCCAGACGTTCGAATATGGCGACACGCCGACGTATGAGGGCTCGACCGAAAAGTCCGACGCCACCGGCAAGTACCGCTACGAGTTCACGGGCTGGAACGACGGCTCGACACAGTACGGGCCGACAGCGACGCTTCCTCCGGTCACCGGCGAAATCACCTATACCGCCACCTATGACCAGACCATCGCGACAAAGCTCGCGCTTTCGCTCGCCGACCATGCGGTCGACGCGACGGTGAACGGCCTCGCCGCCACGGTCTCGATCGCGCCGACCGGCACGATCGCGGGCGTCTCGTACACCGCGGTTCCGGCCGCGGCCTGGAGCGACGCGACCACGTCGTTCGCCTTCGAGGGCCTCGACTGGAACGCGCGCACGAACTGGACGGTCGACGCCGCCCAGGGCGAGGATCCGCTGGACGAGACGGCCCACAACGAAGGCGTGTTCTACGCCAAGGCCTCGACCACGCTCTTCACCGCCAAGGCCGACGAGTTCGTCGAGTTCTCCGACATGGGCACCGCCGGCGTCGGCTACTCCAACGAAGTCGCCTCCGCCGCGGGCGAGGCGGTCCGCGTCCACACCACGATCGACGTGCCCGAGGGCGGCCTCACGGACGAGCCCGACGTGGGCGACGCGAAGGCCGGCTTCGCCGTCCTGCAGCTCACGGGCGACGCGAAACCCGCGTTCTACGCCTACAACGGCACGACGTGGACGAAGCTCTTCGGCGTCGAGCCGGAGGCGGGCGAAGCCGACTACCTCGCGGTTTACGACTTCGCGGCCGCGAACCCGACCGTCCGCTACTACATCGACGGCGTCGCCCTTTGCGACGCAAACGGCCTCTACGCCCTTCCGCTCGTCGACATGACGACCCTCACCACGATCGCCTTCGGCGATGCCGCCATGGTCAAGAAGAACGTCGTCGCCGAGCAGGACGTCTCCTACGTCGCCGCGATCGGCACGACCGGCTACACCAACGCGACGGACGCCGTCGCCGCCCTCGACCGCAACGGCGGAAACGTCCTGACCGTGCTCGGCGACCTCAGCGGCGCGACCAACGAGCTTGTCAACGGCCAGTCCGTCAAGATCGCCGAATTCACCCAGGGCTCCGGCCGTGAGATGCCGACGC
Source organism: uncultured Verrucomicrobiota bacterium (assembly GCA_947169825.1). Classification (GTDB taxonomy): domain Bacteria; phylum Verrucomicrobiota; class Kiritimatiellia; order RFP12; family UBA3636; genus UBA3636. Next base: position 15,663 of record CAMVRE010000010.1, read on the forward strand.
TGACCTGCCCGGCGGGCTTCCGCTTCGATCGAACCGAAGAGGAGGGCGTCTGGACCTTCACGGTCGTCCCCGACACCGCCACCGTCATCTGGTTCGCGGAGGGCGGCTCGAAGATCTACGAGACCAACATCGTGATCGGCACCGTTCCCGTCTACGTCCGCGAGGCGACGTACACCAACAAGGCGGCCACGGCCGAGGCGCTCTTCACGTTCTCCGGCTGGACAGACGCCGAGGGCGTCCTCTACGCGGGCGCGCTACCCGCGGTCGCGATCGGCGGCACGAACTACACCGCCACGTTCAAGACCTGGACCAAGGTCGCCCGCCCGACCGTCGCGACCGGTCTCGAATACACCGGCGAAGAGCAGACCGGCGTGACCGTCGTCGCGGGCAGCACCGCGACTGGCGTGACGGCCGCCACCGCCGCCGGATCCTACTCGGCCACGGTTTTGCTCGACTCGGCGGACTCCGTCTGGGCCGACGCCACCGATCCGGCCGCCGCCGCCGCCCGCGAGACCGTCACGGCCGACTGGTCGATCGCCCCGAAGACGATCGCCTTGACGTGGGGCGAGACGTCGTTCGTCTGGGACGGCACGGCGAAGCTCCCGACCGTCGAAACGTCGGATTTCGTCGCGAGCGACGACGTCACGGTCGCGGCTTCCGGCGGACAGACGGCCGTTGGAACGGGCTATACGGCCACGGCCGCGCTCTCGGGCGCGGACGCCGCCAACTACGCGCTTCCGGCCGACCCGACGACGACGTTCGAGATCATCGCCGCGAACGCGATGACGATCTCCGTCGCGGACACCGACACCAGCGCCACCACGACGAACTACTTCGCCACGGTCCAGGCGGCCGTCGACGCCGCCGCGGACGCCGTGCCCGCCGTCGAGTCCGTCGTCCTTCTCGCGGACGCGACCGAGACCGTCGTGGTCTCGAACGCGGTCGCGCTCGTTCTCGACGGGAAGACGCTCACGGGCGACGTCACGAACACCGTCGCCGCCACGATTTCCGGCGGCACGGTCACGGGCGACCTCGTGGCGGACGGCGCCGCGCTGTCCATCGCCGGCGGCACCTACCAGGGCGTCCTCTCGACGAACGGCGTTGGCTCGATCTCGATCACCGGCGGCCACTTCGTCAACGACCCGACCGCCTTCGTCGCCGACGGCTACTACGCCGACGGCGACGCGACGAACGGCTACGACGTCCTTGCGCAGAACAGCATCCTCGAGACGACGATCACCGTCGCCACGAACCTCGAATACGACGGCACCGGCAAGGCGGGCGTCACCGGCGTCTCCTTCGGCGGAACGGATCTCGTGCCCGACACGGACTACACGGTCGAATACACGGCCAACACCAACGCCGGCGTGAACACCGCCTCCGCCAAGATCACCGGCATCGGCGCCTGGAAGGATTACACCATCGTGACCTTCTCGATTGCGCAGAAGCCGCTCACGGTCACGGCCGCCAGCGATTCGAAGGAATACGACGGCGATCCCCTGACGAAGGACGACTACACCGCCACGGCGCTCGCCGCGGGCGACGCCTTCCAGACCGTCACGGTCGAAGGCACGATCACAAACGTCGGCGCCGAATCCAACAAGGTGACCGCGGTCTCCATCACCAACGCCCTCGGCACGGTCGTCACCGCCAACTACGACATCACGACCGTCGACGGCGAACTCGAGGTCACGCCGGCGGCGATGACCATCACGGTGGCGGACTACAGCGGCGAGTACGACGGCCAGCCGCACGCGCTTGTCGCTACGCCGTCGGTCGCCGAAGGCACGACGGTCGAGTACAAGGTCGGCGAGGGCGAATGGACCTCGGCGGCTCCGTCGGTCAAGGACGTGGCGGACAGCGCGGCCGTGCAGGTCCGCGCGACGAACGCGAACTACGTGACGGCGACGACGAACGTGACGATGACGGTGACGGCGAAGTCCGCCACGATCACGGCGGACAACAAGACGAAGGTCTACGACAACGACGCGTCGACCGATCCGGAGCTGACGGCGACGGTGACGGGCGCGATCGAGGGCGAGACCATCGCATACGAACTCTCGCGCGAGGCTGGTCAGACCGTGGCAAACTACGCAATCACCGTGACGGTGGGTGAGAATCCCAACTACACGGTCACTCCCGAAGGCGCCATCTTCTCCATCACCGCCGCGACGGTGCAGATTCCGGCCGCGCCCGGCAACAAGGAATACAACGGCGCTGCCCAGACGGCCGGTGCCACGGCGACCGATACCTACACGGTTGTGGACGAAGGCGGCGTGAACGTGGCCGACTACACGGTCACCTACGCCTTGAAGGACACGGCCAACTACACGTGGTCCGACGGCTCGATCACGAACCAGGTTTTCGGCTGGTCGATCACGCCCGCCGCCGCCACGGTCAAGGCCGACGACGCCTCCAAGAAGCACGGCGAGGCCGATCCCGCTTCGTTCACGGCGACCGTCTCTGGGCTCCAGGGCTCGGACACCGAAGCTGTCCTGACCTACACGGTCACTCGCGCCGAGGGCGAGGCCATCGGCACCTACACGATCACGCCGGCCGGCGACACCGCGCAGGGCAACTACACGGTGACCTACCAGACCGGCACGTTCACGATCATCTCCAACGCGTTCACGGTCATCTGGCTCGCGGACAACGGCGATGAAATCGACACCACCGAGGTCGAGTGGGGCGAAACCCCGACCCACGCGGATGCGACCAAGGCCAGCGATGGCAAGTACGCCTACGAGTTCGCCGCCTGGACGCCGACGCCCGGCCCGGTCACGGAAGCGACCAACTACGTCGCCTCGTTCACGCAGTCGATCGCGACCCCGCTCGCGCTCCCGCTCGCGAACCACGCGGTGGATGCGACCGTGAACGGCAGCACGGCTTCTGTCGCGCTCTCGCCCGTCGGCGCGATCGACGGTATCGCGTTCAGCGCGTCACCTGCTACGGCGACGCTCGACGATGCCACTGGCTCGCTCTCCTTCTCCGGTCTCGACTGGAACGAAGCCGTCGCCTGGTCCGTCTCGGCCGCGCAAGGCGAAGCCGAGCTGGCCGAGACGACCTCCAATTCCGGCAAGTTCTACGTGAAGCCCGAGACGCAGTGGTTCACCGCCACGACGAACCAGCTCGTGGCCGTCGCTGACGCGAGCGACGCCGCGGTCGCCTACACGAACGCCGTCGCCTCAAACGAAGGCGAAATGGTCCGCATCCACACCAAGGTCGCCGTCCCCGCCGTCGGCCTCTCCGCCGCGCCCGCCCACGGTTCGGCCAAGGTCGGCTTCGCCGTCCTGCAGCTCGACGGCGACGCGGAGTCCGCCTACTATGCCTTCGGCAACGGCACGTGGACCAAGCTCTCCGGCGCCAAGCCGACGGAAGGCGACCACGACTACCTCGCCGTCTACGACCTTGCGGCCGAGACGCCGACCGCCCGCTACTACATCGACGGCGTCGCGCTCTACGCCGCGGGCGAGGGCGGCGCGAAGGTCTACGCGTTTCCGCTCGCGTCCGGCACGACCTCCCTCAAGAGCATCTCGTTTGCGAGCAAGGAAATGGTCAAGGACGACATCGTCGCCAAACAGGACGTCTCCTACGTCGCCGCGGTCGGCCAGGCTGCCTACACGAACATCGTGGACGCCCTCACGGCCGCCGGCACGGCGGGCGAGAAGACGCTAGAACTCCTCAAGACGGGCGTCGCCCTCGATCCGGCTGTCACGCTCGGATCCGGCGAGAAGCTCGTCGTCGACTACGCGAAGGGCACCTTCACGAACGAGACGCCCGTCGTCTCCGGCGTCCCCGGCTGGGCGGTCAACGCCGAGTTCGTCGAGGGCGCCGTCACCAACTACTCGCTTGCCGCGATCGTCTACCCGATCGAATACGTGCTGGGCGGCGGCGTGAACGACGCGTCCAACACCAACGAGTACACCGTGGCGGACCTCCCGCTCGCGCTCGCCTCCGCCTCCCGCACCGGCTACACGTTCGCCGGTTGGACGAACAACGTCAGCGTGGATGCGGTCGTGACCTCGATCCCGGTCGGCACGATCGGCGCGGTCACCAACGTCGCCACGTGGACGATCAACAGCTACCCGCTCACGATCAACTACCTCTACACGAACGGCACCGTCGCCGCGACGCAGTTCACGTCCAACGTGGTCTACGACACGGCCTACTCGGTCGATTCGCCCGTCATCGATGGCTACACGGCCGACAAGCTCGTCGTCTCCGGCACGATGGGCGCCGAACCCGTCACGGTCGACGTGACCTACAGGGTGAACCGCTACCCGGTCACGTTCGTGGACGAGGACGGCACGACGCTCAAGGCCGCGACCGAATACGACTACGGCACGCTCGCCGCGGACATCGCGAAGCCCGATGATCCGACCAAGGCCGCCACGGCCGACTGGGTCTTCACATTCGCCGGGTGGACGCCCGCCCTCGCCGACGTGACGGCCGAAGCGACCTACACCGCGACCTACACCTCCAACGCGACGGTCGCCGCGGTGATCACGGTCGCCGACAACGGCGACGGCACCGCCACGACCAACACGGCCTACATCGCCTCGCTCGCCGATGCGATCGCCGCCGCGAACGATGGCGACACGGTCCAGCTCCTCGCGGACGTCGAAGAGCCCGCGGTCGCCCTTGAGGACGACATCACCCTCGACCTCAACGGCAACACGTGGACGGTCGCCGGAACGGGCGAACCGTCCGTCACGAACGCGGTCACGATCGCCGGCAACGTCGAGATCGTCGACAACAGCGAGAACGGAAACGGTACCATCTCCTCCGCGGCCGACCAGGTCCTTGTGGTCGATGCCGCGGACGAGGAGGGCGCCACCGCCTCCGTCACGATCGGCGAGAACGCCGCGATCGTCGCCACGGGCGATGACGCCACGGCCCTCGCGGTCGTCGACGGCGAAGCGACCGTCGAAGGCAATGTCGCCGGCGTCGTTGAGGTCGCCGCGGACGGCGCGCTCACAGTCGATGGCGGCACGGTCACGGGCGATGTCGCCGCCACCGGCGGCGACGTCACGGTCGCCGACGGAACGGTCGATGGCACGATTACGGCCGCGGGCGACACCGCCACGGTTGCCGTCTCCGGCGGCAAAGTGGACAGCGTGGCCGTCTCCGACGGCGCCGCCGTCACCGTTTCGGATGCCGGATCCGTCACGGACGGCGTGACGGCCGACGATGCAACGGTCACGGTCACCGGCGGTACGGTCGCCGGCGGCGTCACCGCCGAGGGCGACTCCACGGTCGCCGTCTCCGGCGGCTCCGTCACGGGCGGCGTGACCGCCGCGGATGACGCCGATGTCACGGTTTCCGGCAACGGCTCGGTCGCGGGCGGCATCACGTCCGCGACCGGCGACGTCGCGGTGTCCGGCGGCTCGGTCACGGGCGATATCGCCTCCACCGGCGGCGAGGTTGCGGTCTCGGGCGGCACCGTCACGGGTGGCGTCGACGCGACCGGCGGAACGGTCGCCGTCTCCGGCGGCTCCGTCACGGACGGGGTCGACGTCTCCAACGGCGCCGACGTCACTGTCAGCGGCGGATCCGTCGCGGGCGGCGTCTCCGCCGAGGACGCGGGCTCCACGGCCACCATCACGGGCGGCGAAATCGCGGACGGTGTGACCGTCGCGGACGGCGCCACGGGCAGCATCTCGGGCAACGACACGGTCGTGAACGGCACCCTGACCGGCACCGAGGAGACGCTCGTCGTCACCGGCGGTCACTTCTCCGAGGATCCGTCCGACTATGTGGACACCGACACGCACCAGGTCACCGGAAATGCCACCGACGGCTACGACGTGACCGAGCGCAAGAGCCTCGAAGGCGCGGTGATCACGGTCGCCGAGAACCTGATCTACACCGGCCTGCCGCAGTCCAACATCGTCGCCGTCGTCGTGGAGGGTGAGACCCTCACGGCCGGAACCGACTATGCCGTGACCTATGCGAACAACGTGAACGCCGGCGTGGATGCCGCCATCGCCACGATCGACGGCGTCGGCGCCTGGAACGGCCAGATCGTCACGAGCTTCTCGATCGGCAAGGCGACGCTCACCGCCACGGCGGACGACAAGACGGTTCCCTACGGCACCTCGACCGGCGCGCTCGAGCTGACCGTGACCGTCACGGGCTTCGTGAACAACGAGACGACCAACGATCTGGTGTCGGTTCCCGTCGCCGCCTGCGCGACCTACACCGCCACGACCACCGAAGCGTGCGAGATCACCGTCTCCGGCGGCGAAGCGGCGAACTACGTGTTCAGCTACGTGGTCGGCACGCTTACGGTCGAGCTCACCCCGCCCGCGGTCAATCCGGGCCAGAACCTCGGCGAGGACGACTACGCGAACGGCGATCTCCCGATCGAAGTGACGGCCGCGAACTTCGTCGTGAAGTTCCGCACCTACACGCCCGGCGTGACCTACCAGCTCGTCGCCTCCGAGGATCTCACGATCAGCGACGAACAGTGGCGCGGCGTCGCGGCGTCCGGCAACGCCGTTCCCGTGGGCTCTCCCTCCGTCTCGACCGAGGATGCCGCGACCGCGGTGGGCGAGATCATCACGCTGTCCGCCCCGATGGGCGACGGTACGCCGAGCACCCGGTTCTTCAAGATCCGTGCTTCGGTCGGGACCTCCTCCGGCAACGGCGGCAACTAGGCCCCTGCGTCTCCGGCGCGCGTCCTGCGCGCCGGAGACGTCGTCACTCGTCACTCCGAATGCCCCGTTCCTCCGCCAGCCCCGCGCCCACGAGCGAGATCGTCGTCTACGAAAACGGCGGCGACCTCCGTCTCGACGTCCATACGGACGGCGAGACGGTGTGGCTCACGCAGGAGCAGATGTGCCGGCTCTTCGGACGGGAACGCTCCGTCATCACCAAGCACATCCGAAACGTTTTCAAGGAGGGGGAATTGCCAAGGGAGGGTTATGTGCAAATTTTGCACAAAACCTCCCCCGAGGGCGGGCGTCCCGTGACGTTTTTCAATCTTGACGTCATCATCTCCGTCGGTTATCGCGTGAAGTCCCTCCAAGGCACCCGCTTCCGCCAATGGGCCACCCGGATGCTCCGCGACATGCTCCTTCGCAAACTCGACGAAGTCAAGCGAATCGGCTCGCTCGAGCGGCGGATGGATTCCGCGGAACTCGACATCAAGCAAGTCAAGCAGGGCATGAGCTACCTCGTCCAGCAACTGGCTCCTCCTGCGCCCAAGCCGAAACCGAAGATCGGCTTCGCGCAGGCCGCGCAGGCGAGGCGCTGACCAAGGACGACGAGACGACAAGACGACGAGAAATCACTTCAGCCATTCAACCGTTTCAACCTCTTCAACCCTTTCAACCTTCAACTCCGCGAAGCTCTCAACTTTTCCCTTTGAACTTTACCCTTTAAACCGACTCCGAAAGGATCCCGAAATGAAAACGAACCCAACCCGTTCCCTTCTCCTCGCGCTGGCCCTCGCCGCGTTCGCGCTGCCGAGCTTCGCGGTGGAAGCGACGAAGATCTCCGACGTCGCGCACTCCGTCTTCTTCCGCGGCGGCTCCGGCACGCGCGGCGCCGCCGGCACGAACGGCGGCCATGCGTCGGACCGGTATTTCAACGGCGACTTCACGGACTACACCTACTGCAACGGCAGCGGCGTCACCGAGCTCGTAATCGACGTCTCGCACATCGTCACGGACCCGGACGGCCAGGCCTACGTCACCGACGTGCTCGTCGGCCACCAGGGCAACGCGCAGTATTCGCTCTACTACACGAACGAGCCGGAGCCGGAGAACCTTGAAACCTACGCCTCCGACCCCCGTACGTGGACGCCGATCGCCGGCGCGGACCACGTCCAGGAAGCGGGCACGAAGACCTACGGCGTGAACGACTTCGCGACTGCCGTCAAATACGTCTTCAACACGTGCCCCAACTGGACGACCCACCTCGCCGAAGTCGAGGTCCAGGGCTACGAGTACGTTCCGGCCAAGGCGGTCAAGATCTCCACCGTCGGCCGCTCCGTCTTCTTCCGCGGCGGCTCCGGCACGCGCGGCGCCGCCGGCACGAACGGCGGCCATGCGTCGGACCGGTATTTCAACGGCGACTTCACGGACTACACCTACTGCAACGGCAGCGGCGTCACCGAACTCGTCATCCCCACCACCGGTCTGGACGACCAAGGGAACGACACCGGCGTGGCCTGGTACGTGACCGACTTCAAGGTGGGCCACCAGGGCAACGCGCAATACTCGCTCTACTACACGACCGAGGCCGAGCCGGCCAACCTTGAAACCTACGATTCCGATCCCCGCACGTGGACCCCGATCGCCGGCGCGGACCACGTTCAGGAAGCGGGAACGAAGACATTCGGCGTGAACGCATTCGCGACCGCCGTCAAATACGTCTTCAACACATGCCCCAACTGGACGACGCACCTTGCCGAAGTCGAGGTCTGGGCGATGGATCCATCCAGCATCACCTGCCTCCACCCGAACATGACCGACGATTCCCCGGCGTGGACCGTCTGCACGCCCGCGACCTGCACGGAGAACGCCTTCGAGGAGCGCTTCTGCCCCGACTGCAACGCGCGCTTCGAGCGCGAGGTTCCGCTCTCCAAGCTCGGCCACAACTTCGTCTATACGCTCACCGAGCCGGGAACGACCACCTCCTTCGGCAGCGGCTATGTGGAATGCACGCGTTGCGACGAGTTCCACATCGTCTTCGAAGACGACGTCGTCGACCTTACGACGCTTGGCGGTCCGCCCATCAACGGCGTCGTCCAGTTCACCGACCTTACCGTTTCCTCGACCGGCGCAGAAGACGGCGGCGTCAAGCCGATTTACCTGATGGACGGCGATTGGACCGACGGGTGGGGCCACGCATGGTACGCCGGAACGCGCAGCCACGACGAGTGGGTCCAGTTCGCGTTCGGAACGCCCATCGACCTCACGAAAATCGAGTATTCCGTTCTCAACCAGTACCAGACGGTCGACTTCTACAAGTACGATCCCGAAACGGGCGTGGAGACGCTCCTCAAGTCCATTCCCATCGTGAAGGACGAGTCCAACGGCGCTCCCGGCTACCAGCGCCGGACCGTGACTTTCACCCGGGAGGCGGAAGGCGGCGGAGAACCCGCGCCTGCGCCCACTTCCGATTCCGCTCCGACCGCCGACGATTCGAATGCTTCGGGCATCACGGTTGACGCCATCCGCATGCGCATCGGCGACTACGTCGATCCCGTGACGGGAGAGGTGACGGCATACATCGGATACAACTACGGCCGTCCCTACCACACCATCGTGTGCGAAGTCCACCCCTGGGGCACCATTCCGGGCGCCGGCAAGGTGGACAGCGGCGCCAAGCCCGCGTTCCTCTTCATGCAGTAGCCCTGCGGCCGCTTCCCGTCCACGGCCCGCGAGCGGTTTCCGCTCGCGGGCCGCGCCGTGTTCGTCTGGCGTCTGGCGGTTGGCGTCGGGCCAGGCGCGAGGCGCCGGACGCAAGACGACCGGCCGAGATACGGGGAAAGCCCCCCGGGCGACGGCCGGAATTCCGCGGGTACCTTCAAGCGCCGGGCGGTCGCGGCGGCTTTGCCGCCCGCGCACCGCCCAAACTTGCGACCGTGGCCGGGACGTGGTAGACTTCCGCGCCATGCAGGACGAAACGGATCATCCGGGGACGGTCCCCTTTCCCCGCACGCTGCGCGAGGCGCTGCACCAGTTCTTCGGGAACGGCGCCAGTGCCCACCCCGCGGTGCAGTTCCTCAAGTACGGGTTCGTCGGCGGGCTCGCGACGGCGGTGAACGTCGTCGCGGTGTTCCTCTTCTGCTGGAAGGTCTTCCATTGCATCACGCCGGACGACCCGTTCGTGCGGCTGTTCGGGCTCGAGGCGGGGCCGGTGGACGAGGCCGCGCGCGCGCGCCTCACGAACTGGGCCTACGTCTGCGCGTTCCCGATCGCGAACGCGTTCTGCTACGTCCTGAACCGGGTCTTCGTCTTCGTGCCGGGCCGCCACGGGGCGCTGCGCGAATTCTCCGAGTTCCTCGCGGCGAGCGCCATCGCGCTCGGCGCCGGCATGGCCGCCTCGTGGATCCTCATCCACGCGTTCGGAGCATGGACGTCCGTCGGCATCCTCGCGAATCTCGTCTCCGCGATCCTGATCAACTACGTCCTGCGGAAGTTCGTGATCTTCAAGGGGTAGCGCCCGCCGTCCCGGCGGGAACGGCGGGCGCGCGAAGCGCGAAGCGCGGCCGTTACCGGATCTGGCCGGCCTTCGCCATCGAGCGGGCCTCGACGGACTGGATCTCCGCGAAGCCCTGCGACGAGACGGGGTTGAGGCCCTTCTGCGCGTCCTCCATCGAGGCGTTCTCCTCGAAGTAGAGCGACGCCTTGACGCCCGTGAGCGACTGGAAGAGGACGTTGCCCTTGTAGAGGCCGACCTTGACGGTGCCCGTCGCGAGCTCGGCGAAGGTGTCCACCGCCGCCCATGCGGCGCGCGAGGAGAGGTCGAAGAAGCGTCCGTCGTAGATCTGGTTCGCAAGGAAGCGCGAGAGGTGCTCGAAGAGGTCGGTCGAGCGGCGGTCGAGGATCGCCTGGTAGACGTAGCGCAGCGAACGGCCCAGCAGCTCCATGCCGGGGGCCTCGTAGACGCCGCGGCTCTTCGTGCCGATGATGCGGTTCTCGAGCGCGTGCGCGAGGCCGAGGCCGTTGCGGCCGCCGACCTTGTTCGCCTCGACGACGAGGTCGAACGGCGCGAGCTTCTTCCCGTTGATCGCGACGGGGCGGCCCTTCTCGAACTTGATCGAGACGCTCTCGATCTTGTCGGGCGCCTTCATCGGCCAGCAGCCCATCGTCGTCTCGACGATCGTCATCGGGGTCTGCATGCTCTCGAGGTCCTCCGCCTCGTGGGAGAGGCCGGCGATGTTGCAGTCGGTGGAGTAGCGCTTCTTGCCGCCGGGGAAGGCGACGATGCCGTGCTTGGCCAGATACTCGCACATCTGCGTGCGGCCGGGGAACTCCTTGAGGAGCAGCGCGTCGCGCCAGGGGGCGTAGACCGCCATCTCGGGGGCGAACTGGTTCGTGTAGCGCTCGAAGCGCATCTGGTCGTTGCCGCGGCCGGTGGCGCCATGGACGAGCGTGTCGATGCCGCGCCTCTTCATCGCCTTGACGATCTCGCGCGTCGTGACGGCGCGGCCGATGCCGGTCGAGTTCCAGTAGCCGCCGTCGTAGGTCGCCTGGGCCTTGATCGCCTGGAAGCAGGCCTCGGCCATGGGCTTGCGGACGTCGACGATGACCGTCTCCACGCCGCAGGGCTCCATCTTCTTGCGGACGTCGCGGATGTCCTTCTCGTCGGGCTGGCCGAGGTCCGCGGTGAAGCAGAGCACGTCGGCGCCGGCCTCGCGCAGGCGCATGGCGATGGTTTTCGAGTCGAGTCCGCCGGAGACGCAGATGCCGATCTTCCGGCCCTTCATGTCCTTCACGGTGAGTGCCATGGTGGAGTCCTTGTGTATGGGGTGGTTGACGGGGCGGGAGTATAGCCCCCGCCGCGCCGGAATTCAAGCGCAATGCGCGCGGCGCTCTAGATGCAGAGGCGCAGGAGGGCCTCGCGCTTGGCGGCGAGCGTCGGCGCCGCGGCGACGGAGGCGAGGCGGGCGTCGCCCGAGCCGTCGATGCGCAGGAGCGCGCGCCGCAGGTCGCCCGAGTGCGCGTCGCTCCACTCCAGCGAGTCCGCGAGCGCGAGCGCCGCGGCGAGCCATACCTCGCCCTGCGGGACGCCGGCGCCGCGCGGCTCCACCGCGAGGCGCGCGCGGACCGCGCCAACGGCGCCGTCGATCGGCGTGAAGAGCTCGGGGTAGGAGCCCGACTCGTAGAGGCGCAGCAGGGCCACGGCGGGGATCGCCAGGTTGTGCGCCGCGGAGGGGCCCGCCGGCGCGGCGGCGCCGAAGGTGCCGTCCGCGTTCTGGTTCGCGCGCAGCCACGCCGCGGCGCGCTGCAGGGCGGGCTCGAAGGACGGGTCGCCCGACGCGACGAGGCGAAGGACCGCGAGGCCGGTCGCCGCCGGGGCGAGCGCCTCGCCGCCGCTCTCCGGCGCCCAGGAGCCGTCGGGGCGCTGAAGCGAAGCGAGCTTCGCCAGAGGATTCGTGGCGGCGGTTGAATGCTGAATGCTGAATGCTGAATGCTGAATGGTCGAGGCGTCGGGGGCGGATGCTGGAAGAAGGACGAACGCGGCGACCGCGGCCGCGGCGGCGGAGGCGAGGAGCGCGCGGCGCGCGGCG
>CAMVRE010000011.1 GCA_947169825.1 uncultured Verrucomicrobiota bacterium
GCTGCCCCCGGGCGTGAAGCTCCCGCCCAAGCCGGGCGCGCTGCCCTCCGGCCTCAACCTCCCCAAGCGCGGCCCCGCGCCCGCGGCGAAGGCCCCGGCCGCCGCCGCGCCGGCCCCCGCCGCCAAGAAGGCGCCCGCCGCCGCCCCGGCCGCGAAGAAGGAGCCGGCCAAGCCCGCGATGCCCGAGCCCAAGGCGCCGAACCTCTCGGCCGGCTCCGACTGGAAGGCGCCCGAGCTCAAGGTCGACCCGAACTACCGCCCGCCGGAGATGTCGGCGGACGACATCGAGCTCATCGCCGGAATCGAGAGCGGCTACCGCGCGCTGATGGAGAACATCTCGCAGGTCGTCATCGGCCAGGCGGACATCGTCACCGAGGTGCTGATGGCGGTCTTCGCGAAGGGCCACGCGCTGCTGATGGGCGTGCCGGGCCTCGCCAAGACGCTGCTCATCTCGACGCTCTCGCACGTCCTCGACCTCGGGTTCAAGCGCGTGCAGTTCACGCCGGACCTGATGCCGTCGGACATCACCGGCACGGACGTCCTGGAGGAGAACAAGAGCACCGGCGAGCGCCAGTTCCGCTTCGTCAAGGGCCCGATCTTCACGAACATGCTGCTCGCGGACGAGATCAACCGCACCCCGCCGAAGACGCAGGCGGCGCTGCTGGAGGCGATGCAGGAGCACCACATCACCGTGGGCTCGCAGACGTACGACCTCCCGAAGCCGTTCTTCGTGCTCGCCACGCAGAACCCGATCGAGCAGGAGGGCACCTACCCGCTGCCCGAGGCCCAGATGGACCGCTTCATGTTCAACATCATCGTCACCTACCCGAGCGCCGAGGACGAGAGCACGATCATCACGAACGTGACGAGCGCGCGCAAGGTCGAGCTCAGGAAGGTGATGGACGGCGAGACGGTCCTGCGCGCGCAGGACGTCGTGAAGCGCGTCCCGGTGGCGCCCCACGTCATCGACTACGCGCGCAACCTCGTCCGCGCCACGCGCCCGAAGCAGCCGGAGGCGCCGGACTACGTGCGCGAGATGGTCGGCTGGGGCGCGGGCCCGCGCGCGGGCCTCGCGCTCATCAACGCCGCGAAGGCGCGCGCCGTCATCATGGGCCGCCACCACTGCACGACGGGCGACGTCACGGCCGTCGCGCTCCCGGTGCTGCGCCACCGCTGCATCACCACGTTCGCCGCCGAGGCCGCCGGCGTCTCGAGCGACGACATCGTGAAGATGCTCCTCCAGTCGCTCAAGCCCTCCGACTCGCTCGACATCTAGCCCGCCCCGCGATGCCGAACGCCCTCCCGTCCTTCATGAAGTGGCTGCCCGTCTCGACGACGGCCACGATCAACCGGTGCGAGTTCATGTGCCGGGCGCCGATGGACGGCTTCATCACGGGCCGCCACCGCAGCGCGAAGAAGGGCGCGTCGGTCGAGTTCGCCGACTACCGCCAGTACCTTCCCGGCGACGAGATCAAGATGATCGACTGGAAGGTCTACGGGCGCAAGGACCGCTACTACATCAAGCAGTCCATGGCCGAGACGAACGTTCGCGTGATGCTCTGCCTGGACTGCTCCGGCTCGATGGACTACCGCGGGGACCTGGCCGCGCCCTTCGAGGGCCGGCCGCTCTCCAAGTTCGAGTACGCCAAGTACCTCGCGGCCGGGCTCTCCTCGATGTTCATCGGGCAGCAGGACGGCGTGGGGCTCACGACGTTCGACACGAAGGTGCGCGAGTTCCTGCCCGCCAAGGCGAGCAAGGGCCAGCTCTTCAACCTGCTGCGCTTCATCGACGCGGCCGAGGTCGGCGGCGAGACGGAGCTCTCGCCCATCTTCGACGAGGTCGCCGAGCGCATCCCGCCGCGCGGCGTCGTGGTGGTGATCAGCGACCTGCTGGGCGACACCTCCCAGCTCATGAAGGCGTTCCAGCACATCCACTACCGCCGGCACGAGCTCATCGTGCTGCACGTGATGGCGGAGGAGGAGCTGCGCTTCCCGTTCAAGGAGTTCGTGCACTTCCAGGACCTGGAGGGCCCGACGGAGCTCGAGCTCGACCCCAAGTCGATCCGGGCCGACTACCTCGACCGCGTGGACGCGTTCGTGAAGATGCTCACGGACGGCTGCAGCGGCATGCGCGCGGACTACGTCCCGCTCTCGACCAAGACGCCCTTCGACAAGGGCCTCACCGAATACCTCTCCCGCCGCGCCACCGGCATCGGCTAGGCGCGCCCGCCCCACACCAGCCCCGCCTTCCGCCATGCGCGTCTTCGTCCTCGGCTCCGTCAACATCGACCGCGTCTACAAGCTCGACCACATCGTCGTCCCCGGCGAGACCGAGACGGCGTCCTCCTTCGACCTCTACCCCGGCGGCAAGGGCTTCAACCAGACGACCGCGCTCGCGAAGGCCGGCGCGCTCGTCGCGCTCGTCGGCGCCGTGGGCGCGGACGGCTCCTGGCTCCTCGTCCCGCTGCGCGAGGCGGGGGCGGACACGGCGCGCGTCTCGACGATCGGCTCCACGACCGGCCACGCCGTGATCCAGGTCGACAGGAACGGCAGCAACTGCATCCTCGTCTACCCCGGCGCGAACGGCCGGATCACGCAGGCGCAGCTCGTCGCGGGCCTCTCCTACGCGCATCCGGGCGACGTCTTCCTCGTGCAGAACGAGACGTCCTGCGTCGCCGAGGGCATCCGCCTCGCGAAGGAGAAGAGGATGACGGTCGCGCTCAACCCGTCGCCCTTCGACGACCGCATCGCGAAGCTCCCGCTCGACCTCGTCGACCTCTTCCTCGTGAACGAGATCGAGGCCGCGGGCCTCGCGGGCCTGCCCGCCGGCTCCGACCCGGGCGCGGCGCTCGTCGCGCTGCGCATCAAGTACCGCGACGCGCGGTTCGTCGTGACGATGGGCGACAAGGGCGCGATCTCCTCCGGGCCCGGTGGCGCGGCGCCGGTCAGCGTCCCGGCGTTCCGGGTGGACGCCGTCGACACCACCGCCGCGGGCGACACCTTCACCGGCTACTACCTCGCGGCGATCTCGCGCGGCGCGTCCGAGGAGGAGGCGCTCCGGCGCGCATCGGCCGCCGCGGCGATCGCCGTGACGCGCCCCGGCGCGGCGCCCTCGGTCCCCGACAAGAAGGAGGTCGACTCCTTCCTCGCCACCGGCGAGCTGCCGAAGGCGAAGTAGCGGCGCCCCCCCTGCCCTCCCCCGCCTTTCGGCGACCGCTTTCCGGCCTCGCCGGCCGGTCGTCCGTGAGATCACCGCGGAGGACATCGACCGCCTCGGCGAAGCCGTGATGAGCACGATCTTCAACGGATAGCCCGTCCCTTCGCCGCGCCCCTCGCCGCACCGCCGCTCCGCGCCGGCGCGGCGGCGGCCGCAGCCCGCTTCGCCCGGCGAATGGCAAGCGGCCGGCAGCCATTCAGCATTCAGCACTCAGCATTCAGCATTCGGAATCGCCGCCCCCACGCGATCCTCTTCCGACCGTTCGCGTCGCTCCCGAAGAGCTCGACCACGAACCGCGCCCCGCCACTTCCACGAATGTCCATCATCTCACCGCGCGGAGTCAACCATCGGCGAAACGAGAAGTCAAGCAAAATTGTCAGAAAGTCAAAGATTGTTTGACATTTCGACAAAACACAAGGTCGCTTCCATCGGTAGCCAGACCTCCACTCAAGCATGCTTCGCGCAGCTCGGTTTTCGCACGAATCGCCTATTCCCCAGATGCGAAATCAGTCAAAATCACGCACGGTGGAATCAAAATGGGAAACGCGCGCCGCGCGCCGTGTGGCGGGGGTTCAGACTTTCCCCTGTTTTCGAAGGACGGCGAGAGCGGCGTCAAGGAATGGACGGGTCTTGTCGGTCAGGGTCGCGAATCCAAGCCCTTTGAGGGTTTCCCGGTAGAGGTCTTCCTGTCCGCACGACTGTAGGCCGAGCAGAACTTCGTACATTGCATTGGCGATTTCTTCCGGGGGAACGTCGGCAAGGTCGCGGCGTTCGTCGGGGTTTTCGGCCACGCGCCACGCGCTCCAGCGGAGGGGATCCTGGTCTTCGTTCCACAAGACGCGGTTGTCGCCTTCGCCAGTCGTTCTCACATCTGGCGGGAGCGATCTTGTGACAACGTCGACGATTCCTCGGCCAACGCGCGAGAATCCCCACGCGCGGGCCAGGCGGCGGCGAAGCAGCGTTTCGCGGATGGGTGCCTCGGAGGCGAGTATCTCTTCGATCTGCGCGCGGAGGACGGGCAGGGTTTCGGCCTCGTAGAACGCAGCTTGCGGAAGCGGTGCCGCGCCGATCCAAGGTGTGTATGGTTTGCAGTTCTTGGACACTCGTTCGGCGGGAGGAGTCTCTTCGGGAGAAGAATCGGATTCGGGAGCGGGCTCCGGTTCGGCCTGTGGCTCGGGAGGCGCGGGCGGAGGCGCGTTTTTCGCTTCTTCGAGCGTTGCGAGGAGCCGTTCTTCCGCGCGACGTCTGTCCAACGCCCAATCGACGGTCCAGACATGCACGAGTCGCCAGCCCATGCCGCGCAACACGGATGCGCGGAGGTGTTCGCGATCCCTGGTGTCGGTTTGCGCCGCATAGCCGGGACCGTCGCAGAGAATGCCGAGCAGATATTCGCCCTCGCGTTCGGGATGTCGGACGGCAAGATCGATCCGGCATCCGGAAGCACCGAGATCGCGATCCACTGTCCATCCGTGCGCTTCGAGGAACGAGCCGACCGTGGCGGCGAGTCCTTCGCCCGCCGCTTCGGACGAGGCCGGGGCGGGAACGCCGAATCCTTTCTCCGCGTATTCGAGGAAGTAGCGCAGATGCGCCGCGCCGACGGCCGACGTCCGCGAAGGATCGATCTGGGCCCCGTGGATCGAAGAGAAGACGACCACTTGTTCCTTGGCTCGCGTGACCGCGACGTTGAGACGCCGTTCGCCGCCTTGCCGGTTGAGCGGTCCGAAGTTCATCGAGAACTTCCCCTCCGCGTCGGGCGCGTAGCCGACGGAGAAAAGGATCACGTCGCGTTCGTCGCCCTGGACGTTTTCGAGGTTCTTGACGAAAAGCGGTTCGTCCGACTCCTCTGCGAGAAGCCTGTCGAGGCGCTTGTTGCGGAGCCGCGCGTTTTCGAGAAGATCCTCGATCAGATTGCGCTGCGCTTCGCTGAAGGTCACGATGCCGACGCTGCGCCTTTGGGCTTTCGGATCGAGAAGCCGCGCCACGACGTAGTCGACGAGAGTCTTGGCCTCCTTGCCGTTCGTGCGGGTCTTCTTGCGGTCGTAGACTCCGCCCTGGACGAACTGGAAGCGGACGCCGAGACGGTCCGACACGACGGCGGACGGGAACGTGCTGAGCCGGTCGCCGTAGTAGTAGTGGTTGGAGAAGGCGATGAGCGATTCGTGGCGGCTGCGATAGTGCCAGTCGAGATGAGCCGAGAACATTCCGGACGCGATGCATTCCTCGAGGATGCTTTCCATATCCTCCACGTCGTCTTCCGAAATGGGGTCGTCCGAATCGGATTCCCCCTTCTGGAAGAAGTTGGTCGGGGGCATCTGCTTGGGATCGCCGACGATGACGTGCTGCTTTGCTCGTGCAAGAACTCCGATTGCGTCCCAGACGGGAATCTGCGATGCTTCGTCGAACACCACCAGATCGAATTCGGCCGATCCGGGCGGCAGATACTGCGCGACGGAAAGCGGACTCATCAAGAAGCACGGTTTCAGCAGCGGCGTGAGCACTGGCGTCTGTTCGAGCAGAAGACGCACCGGTTTCTGGCGAGCCTTCTTCGCGCACTCGCGCTTGAGAATGCCCAGCTCCGTTCCTTCCGGGCAGGGACCGGAGCGACGGCTGGGAAGCCGCGCGGCAAGCCGCGCGAAGACCATTTTGCGGGAGAGCGAGAGATACCGGTCGTCGAGTGCCGCGAAACGCCGGATGCGTTCTTCGTGGCTCGCGCCGGTGAACCGGCAAAGCAACGGGGAGCGTTCCAGAATCGCATCGAGCATGGAACGGCGGACGGCGGTTTCGAAGAAATCGGGGAAATCGCAAGCGGCGAGTCTGCCCGATTCGATTCGCTCCACGAACGGCGCAAGTCCGGCCGACCGCGCCGCCGATTTCGCGGCCCGGCACGCCAGCGCGTCGCGCAAATCGGAACCGACCCGGACAAGATCCGCGGCGTGTTCCGAAAGCGCGGCGGGCGTTATGTCTCCCGCCACGCCGGGCAGGGCGGCGACGAAAGCATCGCGAGCGTCGGAGAATTCGTTCCACGCCGCGAGGAGGGCACGAATGGCAACCCGCAACGGAGCATCGGAAGCCAGACGAACGGCGGATGCGGGAAGAATCTCCCGCAGTTTCCCGAAAATGCGGTTCTGATCCTCCGTTGAGCCGGGCGCCGCCTCTTGAACCGCCTTGACCAGATTGCACGAGGATTCGACTGCGGCGGACGCAGCGTCGATTGTCCCGGCAGCGATGCTGGCCGGAGAATTCAAAGTCGGGAAAAGCGCATCGAGAAACGCCCGAGCCTTGGAATCCGCATCGCGCACCTTCGCGGCCTTTTCGGCAAGTTCGACAAGATCCGGCATCACGGATGCCACCGTTTCCAAATCCAGCTTGGCCGTTTTGTCCTTGCGCAGCGACTGCGCCTCCTTGAGAAACGAACCCGTTTTGAAGAGCTTGCCGATGGCCGAGGCGAAACGGACGGAATGGAAACGCGCCTGGAATGTCGCGCCGTTGATTTTTGCGACGGCGTCGCAGTCCCAGTCGGGCAGTTTCGCCGCACGTTCGGCGACGACGCGCAACGCGTCGAGCAGTTCCAGAACTTTGCTTTGCGACTCGACCACGGCAGGATCGACCAATGCGGCGGGCAGCGTTCCCGCGTCCTTCGCCGTCTGTGCGAGAAACGCGAGCGAATACAGACCCGAAGTGGTGTCGGACGGCGGGACTCCGAACTCGCCTGCGACGGGTTTGGCCGCCTCCAGCAGCGAATCCGCCGCCGACCGGATCCGTCGGGCGGCCGAAAGCGCGTTGCGTTCCCACACGGGACTCCATTCCGGCAGTTCGCCGCTGAGCCATTGCAACGCGCCACGCGCACCTTCGGCCGTCCGTTCGACTACGGCGGAAAGGTTCCGGACGATTCCGCGGAGACGGTCGAGTTCTTCGCGCGTCTGCGTGGCGGGGTCTCGCAGCGACCACGCGAATTCCGGATCCTCGGAATGGTTCAGGAGCCACGAGAAGCAGCGGTAGGCCGTCAGTCCGTTCGGGAACTCCCTGTGCAGTTCGCGGACGTGTCCGTCAAGTTCCGAGCGGAGCGCCTGCAATCCTTGCGTCTCTCGCGCCCAATCGGCGGGCTCGCGGACGTCGGCGACAGCGAGAGCTTCGTCGAACTGGCGCATCACGTCCGCCTTGCCCGCCTTGTTCGAATGCAGTTCCAGGCAGAACGGGCGAAGTCCGATCGAAGAGAGCCGGCGGTGGACGACGTCGAGCGCCGCCTTCTTCTCCGAAACGAAAAGGACGCGGCGTCCGAGCGCAAGATTGTGGGCGATGATATTCGTGATCGTCTGAGACTTGCCCGTGCCGGGCGGTCCGTGCAGGACGAAGCTCTTTCCCATCGCGGAATACAGGACCGCCGCGAGTTGCGACGAGTCCGCGCTCATCGGACAGAAGAGGTTCGACGGATCGATGCGCGATGAGACCTCCTCCTCGGGGAACGTCTCCACGCCGTCATCGTAGACGCCGCCGCCGAACATCAAGTGGTGGACAAGAGGATTTCTCGCCAGTTCATCCTTGCGCGCCGTGAGGTCGTTCCACATCACGAACTTGCCGAACGAGAAGCGGCCGAGAACCGCGACCGGGCGCACTTCCCACCCTTCGCGATCCTTGACCGCCTGCCGGAAGATGTCGAGCACGAGCGGGACGTCCACGCCGGAAGCGTCCGTCGGAAGCGGCGAGAGACCGGGAATCTCGATCCGGAATTCCGAGCGCAGCAGTTCCAGCAGCGTTTCGTTCACGACCGTGTCTTCGTCGAGGCGGACGATCTTCACGCCGTCCGCGACCGCGCCGCGGTCCATTCGGACGGGCACAAGAAGAATCGGCGCGTGATAGCGCAGCGCCGTCCGCGCGTGGGTCGTCCATTCGAGGAATCCCAGCGCGAGGAACAGCGTGTTCACGCCGCCTTCTTCCAGATCCGTTCGGCTCTCCCGGTAAAGTGACGTGAGAGACCTCGCCAGCTCCTTCTCGCCCAGAAAAGACCAGAGCCTACGCTGTTTTAGCTCGCCCTTGAGCAAAGACTGGAGTGGCGTTTCGAGATCCGAGAAATCCTTCGAACGGATTTCGTTCACGTCCACGCTGCCGAGAAGGCGGGAAATCGATCCGACGACAAGAGGTTTTCCGGCGGCAAGGAAATCCTCCATTTCGCCGACTTCGGGACAGAGAATCGGAATCGCGAATTTTCCCTCGCGCACGTTGAGAAGCCGATTGCGAGTCGAAAGGTCGAGCAGTTTCTGCTGCCAACGTCCGAGACGGTCTCCCGGTGTCCGGATGGCGCGGTCGAGCGTCGAAAGATCCACGGCCTCGCGGAGTTCGCGGGTTCCCTCCTCCCTCAGTTCGTCCGGAACGACGGGCGGTTCTTCGAATACGAACGACCCGCCCGCGACCGAGCGCAAGGGAAGCGGACGGACGCCGCTGTAGCGGGCACGCCGGACATCGATGGCGCAAACGAATTCCGAATCATTGTCCAATTGGTCGTTCTTCGCGATCGTCTCCGCTTGGGTGAACGTCACGTCCGGTTTCGTCAGACAGGTCGTTTCCACCATCGTGAACTCGTCGTCCGCAACGCGCTTGCGGACGGTCTGCAGATCGTCCGTGGCGGGATCGGGAAAATGCGAGTCCGTCAGATGGCATCCGAGATAGGCATGACCTTGCACCACCATTACAACGGGATGAAGTCCGCACTGTTCCGCCAAAGATGCCAAAAGAAGCGTCGTTTCGATGCAGGTTCCGATTCGATCCCGCAGCACGGTTTCCGGCAGCCGGACCTTCTGGCCCGCTTCCGCGAAACTCGCGACGTGCATTGCGTATCGGATACCGACGCGGTGAAGCGCCCGATAGCACGCCTGGAGAATTTCGTATGCTCGTCCCTTGCCGGATTGGTATCCGTCGACGCTCGCGTCGCCCGTCGCCTTTCGCAACTCCTCCGAGACGGACTTCACCAGCTCTTGGCTGTCCGGAAAATTCGGCATGACGAATGCGGCCGTCAGCTCCGGGAGTACGTCCGGCCCCGTCCATTGGTCCGGCGCGTAGATTTCGAGCGGCCGCTCTTCTTCAAAAAGAATGGAATCCCCGGAACGAACGGACAGGCGGATCGAACCGTGTATGGGTTCGACGAGCGAAAGAAGTTTGTCGAAATCGGGAGAAGGCGAAAGATTCCGGACCGCAACCTGCCGTCCGGGCCGGACGTCTTCGATGGGAAACGACTTCTCCGACGCGAAGGATGCGGGTTCGACGGCAATCGTGCAGGAGAGCCCCGAAAGCGGCTCCTCACCGTGGTTCCGGACAATCAGTTCGGGGACAAGGGGAAAACGGCTCTGCTGGATCGCCAGATTCAGGAATCGGAGAGACTTCCACTCGAAGTCCGGTTCCCTCTCTTCGGCGTCCTCCTGGTTCGAAGGCACCTCCGTTCTCTCAGGTTGCGCCTTGAGAGAGATGAGGACATCCGACCCAGTCTCGGCGTTCGCGGAATCGGTTTCGGGGGATGAATCGTTCATGGGGAGGATTGTACCATCTTAGGTTTTCCGGAACAAGCATAGGCCATGCGTCTGAAGGAAAATGGGCAGAGGTCGAGGAAGAACAGGCGAAGGGTTTCCCAGTCAATGCCCGCACGTTTGATGCGGTTGAGGAGTTCCTCCTGCCGCGGTTGTCCGAGCGCCACACGGAAACGGGCGAGCAGGTCGACGAGCGTGGCGTAGCGGGATTCGTCGAGGCTGCAGGAATACAGCGGAACGATGCGCTCGACCTTCCATCGGGCGTTCGGACCGTTCCTCCAGTTCGGAATCAGTCCCGACGGATCGTCCGCCGCCTTTTCCGCGGCCTCGAAGAGTTCCTTCCAGAGATCTTCGCGGAAGTCGCGCTTGTCCTTGAATTGCTCCGCAACGTTCTGTCGGACGACGAGCCCGCGGTAGCGGTCGACGCGCCCTTCGCGCTGTTCGAGGTCAACGGGGTTGTGCGGAAGGTTCCAGTGGAACACCTTCCGGCAATACCAGTGGAAGTCGAGCCCTTCCTGCCCAATGGACGTTGAGGCGAGGACGAACGGGCGGAACGGCGAGTTGAAGGCATCGCGCAGGCTTTCGACGCGGTTCGCGATCTTCTCTCCGTCACCGTCCCCTTCCGCGAACGCGGCGGCGAAGTGCGTTCGCATAGGCATCTTTTTCGAATCGTCCCCGCCGCCCAGAGACACGCGGTCGCGCAATGCTTCGAACGTGTCGATCCGGTAGGGGGCGGACCGGAAGGAAAGGGCGTTCCCGATTTTCTCCGCGACGTCCGCGTCCGAAGCGCCCTTCTCCGGAGAAAGCAGGTGCAGATACTCGTCGAGAACCGATTGGATGCAACCGTCCCGTCCGTACCGGAGAACGGTTTTCCAATGCGAATCGCCGTTTCCGGAATAACTGCAATCGACCGCCGCGATGGCCTCCGGCGAGTTGAAGAAGGCGCGGAACGCTTCGGCCACGCGGGTGGCGGTCCCGATATCCGCTCCCGCCCGGCGCATGCACACGGCGGGCGACCCGAGAGCCATGTCTGCAAGGACTTCGCGCAAATCGTCCGGACGGCGGCCAAGGGCTTCCGGACCCGCGTCGAGCTCCCTTTCGAGAGTCGCCACGTGCCGCAGGACGGCTTGGCCCCGTTTGCGGTAGACGAACCGCGCGACGGAGCACCAGGCCCGTGCGGTCTCCCGGCCGTCGAGGAACATCGGGGCGAGGTAATACCAGCGGACGTCGTCGCGGCCCCCATGCGGGTTGGGCAGCGCCTCCAAGCCGCGGTCGATTCCTTTCGCGATCGTTTCCGCAGCCGACTCCGGACTCCCGCATCCGGCGTTGCGGGTCTCGACCGCGGAAAAGAGACGGGAGAGGAAGGCCGACGGATAGAGGAGCGAAAACAACGTCATCGTAGACGAGGAACTGCCGCGGCCTTTGGACCGGAACTGGAGCCGCGGCGCCGGGAAACGCTTCTTGGCGAAGTAGTTCGAGCGACGGCGCAGCGCGGCAACGGTCCGGCGCTCCGTTTCGTAGGAAAGGAGGACGGCGGCCATTTTCGGGACCATCTGCCAGGCGGAAAACACGAGCACTTTCGAGTAGCCGGCGCTGGACGCGAACGGCCCGGACGGCGGATAGCAGGGCATCGTCGGCGGAATCCAGAGAAGGCGTTCGGGACGAAACGGTTCGTTTTCCGCGAAAGCCTGGGCGGCAAGCATTTCGAGACGCTTGTTCGCCCAATCGATTCTCCGGTATGCCCGCACGGTCGACTTGTCCAACCAGAGTGATTTCCCGGCGCGCCGAGCTTCCCCGGCGGCGACACCTCTCCGATTCCGTTCGAGGAGCGATTCGAGTTTGTCCTGCTCTTGGTATCCCGTGAGGAACGAAAGAAAATACGGCACGCTCTTGGCGTATTCGACGCGAAGCCGATTGTCGGAGCCGATCGCTTTCGCCCATTTCGAATAGAGCAGGAACGAACGGATCTCGTGCGGATCGGGCAGAACGGCATCGCCCGATCGCCCGGTTTCCGGTCCGGGCGGTTCGACCAACGTCCGTTCCGTCCGGCAGATCCCCTTCCTGAGTTCTTCTTCGGCGCTTCTCTTTTTCGCCGCAAGGGCTTCATTAGAGAAAAACTCCGCAAAGTCCACTTTCTCGTTTCTCAAAGGGTCCCATGCGTCCGTGTAGTTTTTCCATTCGCGCTTGGCGTTGCCGTTTTTCGCCCCGAAAAGGAATTCAAGCAGCCCCGTGAATTCTCCGTAGGACTCGTCCACGCCGGAGTTCGCGTTCTCCGTTTGCGTCGAGTAGAGCTTGAACGGAGTCGCGGACAGCATGAGAACCCGTGGGGGTTTTCTCTCTGCGTCGTTTCGGAGGAATCGGTCGAAAAGGATTTTCACCTCGCCACCGTCCTCTTGGTCGATCAAATACCGGAAACGTTGGAACTCGTCCAGGATCACCAAATCGGGACAAAGACGCTTCGCGCCGATTTCCGCGAAAATCCGGCGCAGTTCCCGAATTCCGTCGCCGGAATCCGATTCCGGCGAAGACCCGACCAGACGATCAACGACCTCAAAACCATCCAACGCGCGAAAATCGGATTCGAATTTCAAGAGGAACGACGAGTTCGATTCCGCCGTCTTTCGTACCTGGCGGTCGAAGCAACCGACCAATTGCGACCATCGATCCCTGCCGAGAACGTTTCCGCCGCGAAGCCTGTGTGAAAGAACGGTCTTCGATTTCGAAAAACCGGGAAGAGCCTTGATCATGGCGCAAACGAGCGCCCGTTCGGCGGCAAGCCCGCGGCGGCTTCCCATTCGGAACGACGTTTCCGGCGTGATCGGGACGACTTGAATGAATCTTCCGGCTTCGGAAAGCGTCCGTTCCTGGCTTTCCACCAGCAAGGGAAGCATGGACAGACGGGAGCCGGTCCAATCCCGGTGGTTCACGGACACGCCGTCCGCATCCTCCTCGAGCACGTCCAACGCGCCGTCGATGTCCAGCTTTGCGAGATTCTGCCTGATGATGTTCTGGTTGGCGCAGATATAGGCGACCTTGAACAGGTTGTCTCCTTCCTCTTTGCGAAGGCGGGCCATCTTCGCAATGACGCCGCGGGCGACGATGGTCTTGCCGAGTCCCACCTCGTCCGCGACGAGAACGCGACGCTGCCCGTTCCGGAACAGGGCGTCGACTCTCTCGATGGTCGCGCGCTGGAACGGTTTGACGCCGTGGAGCGCCGCTTTTTCGACGGCAGCGGGATCGAAGGACCGTTTCATTGCCGTTTCCTCCCCGCCGAAAGGGATTCGAGGAACAGCGACAAAAGCCGCCGCACGCGTTCGGCGTCGGATCCTGTTTGGTTTTCCATCAGCGAAACGGCCTCGGCGAACGCAGCCCCGGCACCGTCCTCCGCAACGGCGCGCAGCATCTGTTCGTAGAGCCCCGGCGGAAGCGCCGCCGAAGAACGGGCGGCACCGCCGGCAACGCGTCGGTTCCGTTGTTCGACGGCCGTCCAGAAAACGTCGTCCGAGAACAGAAGACCCAAATAGTCCTTCCAGCCGCCGGATTCGTTCACGACGGCCGCGGCGGCCGCCGAGTCCCGCTTCTGCCAATCGATTCCTTCCACGGGCAATTGGACGATGCGCGAAACGGTGCAGGACGGCGTGACGGCCGAGAATACGAAGAATTCCGAAAGATCGGCCTGGGAGAACCCCGGAAAACGAAGAACCCCCGGACAGGCGTCCTCTTCGGCGACTTCGCCGCGGAGCGGTCGGATCGAGCACCGCACTTCACCGGAAGGCGCGAACTTGTCGGATATGGAGAGGACGACGGAGAAACCTCCGCCATCGGGTTCGGCACGCCCCGTCGCGCATCGGCAAAACGCACGGACGGCGTCCTGCGCCTGTTTGCGGTCGCGTTCCTTTCCGGCTTCCTCGGCCGCAAGGGGATCGTCCGCGGAAATCCGTTCGAACGGATTGTCCGGTCCGTCCGGATTCTTCCCGAAGAGTTCCCGGAGCAGGTCCCCGCCGCCGAACGAATACGGATCGCAGCGAAGCCGGACGAGCATTTCGACGTTCCGGTCGAGCCCCGATTCGGTCGCGTTCATGGAACCGAGCAGAAGCGTCGTTTCGCCGCGGCGGCGCCAGAGATAGAGTTTCGCGTGCAGATCGGAGTCCCGCGGGATTTCTTCCTCTTCCGCGTCGGCGTTCGCGCCGGAAGGCGGCGAAACGGCATCGTTCTTGAGCGCCCATGTGGGAAGCGTTTCCGGAGAAGGACGGTCCTTCAGCGCGAAGAACGATTCGGGACGCGTCACGAGGGCGACGGCCGCGCCGTCGGATTTCCGGATGCGATTCGCGATCCGGCAAACGACGGATTCGGAAAGGAAGGGACTCACGACGACCGCGTCGCGCGGTTTCTCTTCCGCACGGAGATCTTCGCGCCCAGAGAAGAGAGGATCGTCGCGGAGAGGATGCTCCGCGCGTCCGCGGCCGGCGGTTCCGTAGAGCGGAAGGATGTCGAAATCCGTCCACGGACCGGATTCGCCGAGACCGAGCGGATTCTCGCGAAGCGATTTCGAGAGTTGGCCGATCCGGCGGACGTGCTCGCGAACATGCGGCGATTTCTTCGGAACGAGCGAAGCGAGAAACGAGAGGAAATCGAGAAGGGGTTTCGTCTCGCGCGTTCTCCGGCGGTCCGTTCCGCTTTCGAGCGTGGCGGCGACGTCGAGACTGGTGTCGAATGTGAGATTGCGGCTCAATACGGAAAAGCGGCAGAAGGTCTCGCCGGTCGAATCGTTCTTGTATTCGACCGTCCACGTCTTCGGGTGGAACGCGAGCGAAACGCCGTTTCGCCTGGAAAGGTCGACCGGAACGAGCATCTGGTCGAGAAGCGGAAACAGCGCCGAGTCCCGGCGAGGTGCGTGGATCTGTCCGGCTTGGTAGAAGACGGTCAGACGGGAAGCCGCCTTGTGCAACGCCCGGAGCAAGAGGGCTCCGTCCCGAAACGATTCCCGTTCGTCCGACACGATTCCGAAAGCAAGCGGAAGAAGCGAGGCGAGGAGCGTTTCCAGATCGAGCGAGTAGGTCGTAGCGACGGCCCTCTCGAGGCGAAATCCGTCCGGAGGAAGAAGAAGGTGCGTCGCGTATCCGATCCGGTTGGCGCGGAGATCAAGCACGGCCGGCCCCTTTCGCATCGGCGATGTCCGCCAGAATCCGGGTCGCGTTGGCGAGACGGAAGTCCAGCCAACCGCCTCCGATCCACTTGCCCGGATCGATGTTTCCGGGATGAAGAAGCTTTGCCCTGTTCTCGCCCTTGATTCTGCATTCGCGCTTGAGCATCAGTTCCTCCGCCCGGTCGAAATCCCTTTTCCGGAAAGCACGCTGGAGATTATCGAGAAACATGCCAAGAGAACCCGTCCGGGGGATTCCGAATCGACGGAAAACGGAAGGCAGATCCGCCGTCATCCAACCGGGAACGGAAGGCCGGATTTCCTTCCAGACGGACTCGGCGCCGCTGTCCGGAACGGCGAGGCGTTTGTTGTAGAGGACCCTTGCGGCGAAAACGAGCCGGTTGAACGCGCAGGCCTGATCGAGCAAAAACGCCGTTTCTCCGGAGACGAAACCTCGAATCGAGCGGACAAAACGGAAAAATGGGGAACATTCTTCACCGGGTGGCGTTTCATCGGAAGCGGGAACCGGTATCGGCGGAACGACTCCCTTCTCCAGACAGGTACCGAGAAGCGATCCCCGGGTTTTCTCGGAACCGAGCAGCTTTTCGGCGAGAAAATCGGCCTCGCGTCGCGTGAGATCCGGCGAAAGCGTTTTTGCGCGATAGGCCTCGGAAAAGGACCGGAAGACATCCCGCGGAAGGTCGAAGGCCGCCTTCCATTCGACGAGCCGGGTGTCGGCATCGTCCGCGATGCCTTCTTCGTCGTCCCCGCCGAACCGGCCCGGCGATAAACCCGCTTCGCGCGTGAGTCGGGACGTTCGGCCGACCCAGGATCCGACCGACGAGGCGACGGAAGAGATGCCGAACGTCCGGAGTCCCGCCCAGTAGATCTCGGATGGCGGACGGAGAACCCATTCGCTTCGTCCGAGATTCCTCCGCCCGATGACGCCCGCCGATTCGTCGCCGCCACAGTTTTCCCACATCTGCCGCGCGCATTCCCGCTCGATCCTGCGCAGTTCACCCGGCCCATCCCGCCGTGCCGGCGATTCGGACATCTTCTCCAGCGTCATCCGGACCGCACAGGGAACAAGCACGAAATACTTGGCACGGGTCTGGAGTGTGGACGTTCCCGGAAAGAACGCATCCGCGAAAGCGTCGCGGAGGGCGCCGATGCCGAGTTCGTCCACGGCTCCGCGTTCGCGAAGCGAATCCAGCGCTTCGATCGCCCGCTTCCGGTCTTCGGGCGAAAAGTCGACCCAGCCAAGTTTCATCGTTCTGGAAAGGCCATGGAAATGGAGAATGCGTGCTACAGTTCCTTCCCGCAATGCGGGCAGCGGGCGGGAGGGGCAGGTTTGTCGGAATGGGAGAAGTGCTCAATGAAGCCGGAGGAGAGAATGCCGGTCGGAATGGCGACCATGCCGATGCCGAGAAGGGCGATGATCGCACCGAGGAACCGGCCGATCGCCGTGACGGGATAGATGTCGCCGTAGCCGACGGTCGTGAGCGTCGCCACGGCCCACCAGAGTCCGGAAAAGGCGTTGCGGAAGACATCCGGCTGGGTGGCGTGTTCGGCGTGGTACATCAGAAGGGACGAGAGGAGCATCAGCAGGAAGATGAACAGGCAGGAGGCGACAAGTTCGCGCGACCGTTTCGCGAACACTTCCCCGATGGCCGCCATCGCTTCCATGTAGCGGTTCAGTTTGAGAACGCGAAGGAGGCGGACGAGACGGATCGCCCGAAGCCCGAGCAGATGTCCGGGGAGGAGCATCGGCAGCCAGAACGGAAGGATGGCAACGAGATCGACGAGCGCCATTCCGGATCGCACGAAATGCAGTCGTGCGCGCCAGGGGGAAAGATCGGAAAAAAGCAAGTCCGAGGTCCAGACCCGCAAGACGTATTCAACAGAAAACAGAATCGATGCGACCACCTCGAACCTCTCGATAACCGAGACGACGTGTGCCGGCAGATCGAACGTTTCGGCAAAGACGGAAAAAACGCTCGCAAGAATGAGCGTCATGATGCAAATGTCGAAAACCCGGCTGGGCCAATAACCATCCGATGGTTGGATGACGCGGAAAATGCGTTGTTTGATTCGGTCGATGCTCATTGTGCAGCCAACGTGTTGACGAGCCAGGAAAGAAGAAACGAATTGCGGGATGAAAAGGCCATTTCCTTCTGGCGAGAAGAACTGGCAACGTGCAACTCGTCGCCATCTGAAGAGGTTTTCGCGGAAAACACTTTGCCCAACGGAATTGTCCGATTGACCTCGATGCCGTCGAAAACGAGCCGCTTGGTCGTCAAGACCAACGTTCCATCGGAAATGGGTTCCCACTGCTGAACGGATGTGGAGACGCCGTTTTGCCTCCGTCGGACGGCACGGGTCTCGAACAAGGTTGATTTTTCAGACCAGATTGCCAACTCGTCTTTCTGGAGAAGAATCGGCGATTGTTCCAACGGTGAGATGGATCCCGTTTTTGAAACTTCGGCGACGAAATCGTCCTTTTCCCGTTTTCGTCGGTTCACGAGTTTGCGATGCTTGATGCCGGAGACGATAGCCTTTGCAATGGCCAACGCCATTAGGAAAAGAACGATGCGTATGATGACTGCAACCCCGTGCGCAATGGTGTCCATTTACCGTTCTCCTTTTCCGTTCGTATTCCGTTCCATCGGTTCATTCCCGCAACGCGGTTACATTGCGGCATTCATGGGCGAACGCGAAAAACGCGGTCCTGAGACCATGTCCTCACCGGCGTGGCGTCGTTTTAGCAGATTCGCAAAGAGGTTCGGTTGTGATGGCGGAGGTGGCGTGGCGGATTTCCCCAAGGGGTTGCGCATGCGGCGAAGTCTACCACACGGACGCGTGCAGGACAAGCGCCACCAAACGCAGCCGGAACAAGGAATGCAGTCGTTCATTCTCTCCACTCCTGCGGGATTCTGGGGAGGACGAATTCGTCCGGAAGGACGCGCGGGGCGGCGCGGCGCGTTCGTCCGGAATCGAGAAAGGGGCGGGGGGCGGTGGCGGGGGCATTGCAGGGCGTTTCGCGCGTTGCGCGCGGACGGGGGAGGAATCTACCACAATCTCGGGGCGGGCGAATGCAACATTTGTGCAACAATTTCGCGCTTGACCTTCGGCCGGCGCGGGCCGGGGAAGGGGGCTGATTCCCCCGCAAGGCGGCCGGTCGACATCAGGACAGAAGGACCTCAGGACGAAAGGTTGCGCACCATTCGCCGAAGGAACGAAGTGCCGAGCGAAGCGAGAAACGACGGACCCCGCCACGCGGCCGCGTGGCGGGGTCCTCAAATCTTCGCCAGGAGATCCGGAATGTTGGACTTGTCCAGGGAGGAGAAGGCGAAGCACCGCTTGCCGAGGTGGTTCAGCGAGGCGCCGACGTGGATCAGCACGGATCGGTCGAGAATCAGGAACCGGTCGTGGAACCTGTCCGAAGTCTTTACGGCGAGCGAGTTTCCGTACTGCGCGTTGAAGGCGGCCACGTCGGCGGCGTGCAGCAGCTTGTTCCGGGAGTTCTTGACCACGAGGACCGATACGCCGTTCCGCTTCTGCGCGACGAGCGGCAGGACGGCGTCGGCGAAGTACGGATCGATGATGATCAGCTCGGTCTCCGCCATCCGGACGAACTTCTTCATCTGCTCGAACGCATCGTAGACCTGGCCGTCGTAGAAGACCTTCTGCGGAGGGAAGTCCCCGCCGTCCATCGCCTTGAAGATGACGTCGAAGCGCTCCTCATTGCGCTGCTGGTCCGAGAGCCGTGCGGTCTTCTCTTCCAGCTGGCGCCTTTCGGCTTCCTCGATCCGGGCCAGAATGGGCGCCAACGAGGCCAGCGCTCTCCGCATTGCAGTAAACACCCGCATGATCCGGATGTTGATCTCGATGGCCATTGAGGAGCGAAGGACGCCGCTTAACATGGCGACGCCATTTTCCGAAAAGGCGTAAGGCATGTACTTGAGGTGTTGTCCGCGACTTCCGTTTATGGTGCCAATCTGGCACCTTAAACACTCTTCCCGGGACAGTTGGAACATGAAGTCCTGCGGAAAGCGCTCGATATTGCGTTTGACTTGTCTGTTCAATTGCTTGACTTCCACTCCGTAAAGGACCGCCAGGTCGCGGTCGAGCATCACTTGCCCGCCGCGAATGGTGTGGATGCGCGACTTGATGAAGCCGTCGTCGATGAGGGCGGGGGCGAGGGGTGCCGGCATCGGCGATGCCGGGACGAGCGGGCGGGTTGTCTTGTTCATTGGTTTTCTCCTTCTTGCGGGCGGGGTGTTTGGGGTTGATTGGCGGTCCGTTCCCGCGGAACGGGGGATAGACTGCCACAGCGCCCCGGGGAAAATGTCGCCTGCCAGGCGACATTTTTCGTGGCGGGGTGCGCATCCCGCGCCGGCGTCGACGAGGGCGGGGCGAGGGGTGCGGGACGCCCGCACCCCTCCACGAAGATTTCTGTAACGTTCCGTCCCGCTTTCGTGTAGAATAGGCGACCGGATGCGCGCACGTCGCGTATCGAACGCCGACGAAGCCGGCCTCGGACGTGCGCAAAGCGCACTTCGAACCTTCGAACCTTTCCACCCTTCAACCCGGAGACGACCATGCCCATCACGCTCAACGACTTCCGCGCGATTTCGAACGGCAAGTACAACGCCGGACAGATCGATTTCGAAACCAACCGCCACGGCGAGGTGACCGGCCTCAGGAAGGTCAACAACCACGTCCACATGACGGGCAAGAACATCGTCGCCATCGACCCGAAGCGCGCGGTGGCGGTGAAGGAGGCGTTCGTCAAGGCGCTCGCCGACGGCGGCGTCTCGGCGGACAAGATCGCGGCCATCCGCGCGAAGCTCGGCATCGCCGCGGAGACGAAGACGACCGTCGAGGGCGCCGGCGATGCCCTGCGGCGCCGCTATGCGCCGCTCTCCCGCGAGCAGGTGCGCGACATCCTCCGCCACGATTCCGGCCTCGCGGCGCTCCCGGAAGCCGCGGATTCGCGGAAGATCCGCGAGGCGCGCGCCGCCGTGGACGCCCAGCTCGCCTCGCTGGTGCGCAAGAGCCCGCCGCACGAGCAGCTCTTCGCGCTGCTCGCGGGCCGGTCGTGCATGGATTCCGCCCGGGCCGCCCTGCGCGCCAGCCCCGACATGATGAAGGTCGCGGCGGGTCTGCGCGCGAACATCAACGACACGCTTTTCCAGAGTGCCTGGAACCGCGGCCTGGACCTGTGCCTCGACCGCCAGGGCCTGACGCTCGCCGCACTGCGCGCCGCCGTCTCGGCCTTCGTCGCCAACCCCGACGCGGGGCCGCAGTCGGTCAAGACGCCGTTCGGCAAAATCACGGTTTCGTCCGTCGCCGAGGAGGCGATGAACGCGCGGCGCCTCGTGGCGTCGATCAAGGTCGGGAGCGAGACGCTGTCGCTCAATCTGGGCGTCTCACCCGCGGAAATCGTCGCGCGGCTCGACGGGCAGATCGCGGCCGGCGCGGAGCTCCTGGGCAGGAAGCGTCTCGGCGAGATGCTCGCCTACGCGAAGAAGCACGGCGCCGTGGGCGAGGACGGCGACCCCTGCCTCGGGCGCACCGTCGCGCAGGCGATCCTCCGGCAGTTCGCGGGCGTCGGGCAGGGGCTGCTGGACGAGCTCGACAACCTGTCGCTCGCGCGCTACGCCCGCGATGTGGCCAAGGGCACGACCGAGTGGACGGAGAACATGATCCGCACCGAGCGCAACGCGGCGCTTCTGAACAAGGACAACGTCCAGGCCATCGCCGAGGGCGTCGGCGAGATCGCCGACGGCGACGAAGGCCGGGAAATCGTCAAGACCATCGTCGAACAAGCGAACGAGAAGTTGAATGAGGATGCCGGGCAGCCGCCGCAGGAGGAGCAGGTTCCGCCGCAGGAGGTGCAGGTTCCGCCGCAGGGCGTGCAGCCGCCGCCGGAGGAGGTCCCGCCGCCGGAGGAGCCGGTTCCGCCGCAGGAGGAGGCCCCGCAGGAGCCGCCGCAGCAGGAGGACAAGTTCGAGAAGCTCTTCGGCGCGCCGCTCGCCAGGGACGCGGAGGATGTCCGCACCGGCCGCGCGTTTGGCCCGGCGCGCAATCCGCTGGACGACCGGCTCTCTTCCGTCGAGAGCGGCGACGGCGAGGTTTCCGAGAATTTCAAGGCGACGTTCGAGCGGATGCGCCGCCGCGCGGAGCAGAAGCGGACCTTCAACGCGCTGACGCTGCTCTTCGAGCGGCCGAAGGACCGCCCGGCGGACGACAAGGCGTCGTCCGTGAAGACCGGAAGCACCGACGCGCCGAAGCACTTCGAGGCGGCGCAGCGGACGGAGAAGTTCGCGTTCGCCGCCGCGAAGCCCGCCGAGCGCAAGGCGGCCGGCGACCTCGCGCTGGGCCTCGTCAAGGCCGCGGCCACGGGCGACCGGGCGGCGCTGAAGGCGCTCGTCGCGGGGAACCTGCACGCGGTGCTGCTGCTCTGCGCCGACCCGGACGGCGCGGCGACGTTCTTCCCCAAGGAGCTGGTGGCGGACGCGAAGGGGCTCGTCGCCTCGCTCGCGCTGGAGCTCAAGGCCGCCGCCAGGGCCGGCACGGGCCGCGCCATCGACTTCCGGTCCTTCTCGCATGGCGACGAGGACGCCGTCCAGGCGATGCTCGGGCGCGCGAAGAACCCCGAGGCGGCCGACGCGCTCGTGGACGCGTTCGCGCGGATCCTCCGCGAAACCGTGGGCGCCGCCGTGCTCGAGACGTCCCCCGAGGCGCTGCAGGCGGCGGGCGCCGCCCTCGCCGGGGTCTCGGCGGGCGCGCTCGCCGAGCTGGCGCGCAAGGACCCGCTGGCGCTCGCCGCGCTGGCGTCGGGCGACGCGCGGCTCCCCGGCCGCAACGCCGCGCAGACCGCCGAGCTCAAGGCGGCCGTGCTCAAGGCCTTCGCGGAGGCGACGGGCAAGGCGACGCTCGCCGAGGCGACGCTCGCGGAGTTCGACGCGTTCGCGAAGAAGTGCGCGGACGGCGCGTTCGACAAGGCCTTCGCCGCCATCGCCGCGCGCAACGAGCTTCTCGAGAGCGACCTCTACCGCTCCGTCGCCGGCAGCAAGGACAAGACCCAGGCGGCCTCGGTCGCGCAGAAGGACCTCGGCGCCGTCCCGAAGGCGCCGCAGACCGCCCAGGCCGCGAAGGGCGACATCGTCGGCGGCATCACGCTGCACGTCTCGGAGATGCTCGACACCGACGCGCCGCGCCCGCGCGACGCGAAGCCGGCCGACATGCGCAACCTCGCGGCGGACCTCCTCGAGGCGGCCGAGGCCATCCTCCGCAAGGCCCCGGGGGCCTCGGGGGAGGACCTGCGCAAGATCATGCTCGGCAACATCGACGCCTTCTGCCGCTTCATCGACAACTCGCAGGCCGTCGCCGACGCCGTGGTGCCGCAGCTGCGCGAGCTCGTCGGCGCCGCGATGGCCGACGTCCGCGCGACGATGCGCGCCGCGATCGCGGCCGCGCTCGGCAAGGAGATCCGCGACGTGCGCCCCGTCGAGATCAAGCGGTATCTGCAGGGGATGGACCTCACCAAGGACGCGGCCGCCGCCGCCGCGATGGCCAAGGTCGCGCAGGCCTTCGCGAAGCTCGCCGACGCGAGCGCCGCGCCGCTGCAGGCCTACGTGAACGAGGTCTGCAACCTCGACCCGAAGGCGCAGATCGCCTCCGAATACGACACGATGTCGCCCGCGCAGATCACGGAGAGCCTCTCCGGCAAGACCCTCGACGACATCCTCGACGACCCCGTCACCAACTCGACCCGCCCCGGGATGCTTGCCTTCCAGAAGAAGGTGCTCTCCACCTACTTCACGACCGTCTCGCACGAGCGCAAGGCCGGCGTCCTCTCCTCCGCGCTGCGCAACGCGCCGGAGACGGCGGAGGCCGGGAGCGTGGCAGGCAGGACGAAGCTGCTCTCCGCGATCTTCCTCGGCGCGGGTCCGCTGATGCAGAAGACCCTCCAGGGCATCGACCGCCGCGCGATGGGTCCGCACGGCGGGGCGATCGACGTGCTCAAGAGCTCCATTCCGCCCCTCCCCGACAGCTACGTCATCGCCAAGCTGGACGAGATCGCCAAGTTCAATCCGGACAAGTACACCATGCGGGTCAGCGTCGGCGGCAAGCCGTTCGTCACGCTTGGCGCGGCCACCGTCGGCCAGGCGGTGCTGTGCACGTTCATGAACGACCGCGGCGGCATCGACACCGTCATCGTCAAGATCCTGCGCCCCGGCGTGAAGGAGCGCTTCGATGAGGACGTCAAGATCTTCGACGCCGTCGCCAAGACGATCCCCTCCGTCGACAAGGTCTGGGCGGCGCGCGTCAAGACCATCGCCGACGAGTTCGACTTCCGCGTCGAGGCGAAGAACATCCAGGACGGCCAGGTCTACGAAGTCCGCGACAACCGCTACGTGATGGTGAAGGACAAGAAGACCGGCAAGATGGTCCCCAAGGTCGACGCCAAGACGGGCAAGCGCGTCCACGCCCCCGGCACGGCCAACACCTGGACCGTCTCCGCGATGAAGGTGCCGGAAGGCGTGAAGCAGTCGAGCGACGTGCTCGTCGGCAGCGTCGCCCCAGGAGAGCCCTTCGACAAGGTCCTTGCGAAGCAGACCGCCGCGATCCACGCCCTCTTCGCCGGCGTCTTCGAGACCGACCCCGACGGCCGGATCCTCCGCAAGGACGGCAAGCCGGTCGTCCGCAAGGACATGTCCGCCGCGGGCTTCCTCGCCATCCACAACAAGATCGAGAAGGCCGTGAGCGACATCGCCGAAAGCGGCGCCTACTTCAAGCACGTCGTCTGGAAGTGGGTCGAGGAGGCGCTCTTCAAGTCCGGAACGATGCACAACGACGTGCACACCGGCAACATCATGCTCGACACCGAGGGGCAGCGCGCCACCTTCATCGACTTCGGCAACCTCGTCAAGCTCGACGGCAGGGAGCGCGTGCTCCTGCTCAAGATGGTCGCGACCGTCGCCGCCAAGCACACCTCGTTCTTCGTCGATGCGTTCGGCGAGCTGCTCGGCAAGGGGACGCCGGAGCACAAGGCGTTCCTCGCCAAGAAGGACAAGGTCGAGGCCGCGGTCCGGCAGGTCATCCACAAGGGCCTCGCGGAGGCCGACACCGGCTACCGCTTCCAGGCCGTCCTCTCCGAGCTGCAGAAGCTCGGCGTGGACATCCCGCCGAAGGTCGCCGCCTTCGCCGAGGGCCTCACCCGCCTCCAGAACTGCCACGAGGAGATCTCCGAGCTGCTCCAGGAGACCGAGGCGCTCTACAAGGCCTACGAGGAGCAGATCCTGCGCGGCAGCCCCGTCCTCGCCCCACGCGATCCCGACGACGCCATCGGCAGGTTGCTCGACCTTCTGGCCAAGCCGGACGGCATCAACACGCTCGTGGACCTGGGCAACCTCGAGAACCCGCTCGCCAGGGCGCTCTACCAAGCCCGATCGGACGCCTCGGACCTGGTCTGGATCGGCAACAACGGCAAGGTCACCGGCACGCTCGTCGAGAAGCTGCGCAAGGCCATGCAGAAGGAGGAGACCCTCCCCGGCAACGAGGAGGTTTCGCGTCTCGTCTCCCTCGTGTCGCGCCACGCCGACGCGGACTCCGCGGCCAGGATCGACGACGCGCTCGCGGACTACGTCGCCAAGAAGCGCAGCCTCCGCGCGGCCGTCCTCTCCGGCGCGGACGACCACGAGCTCCGCCAGAAGCTGGCCGAAGCCGCCGACCGGCTCGAGCGCGCCCTCGCCGACGGCGTCGTCTCGGTCGACATGGCCCTCAACGAAGTCATCGACGCGAAGCCGCCCAAAGCCAACGACTTCGAGACCGAGACGGCCGCCGAAATCTTCGCCGACATCGTCGAGGAGAACATCGACACCGTCAAGAAGTCCTTCTCGGGCCTGATCGGCAAGGGCCGGATCGCCGTCGCCTTCAAGAACGCCGAGAAGGACGACGTGAACCACCAGCACGACGGCCACAAAAAGGTGACGGCGAACAAGCTCTAGCGCCGCGCGGCGAGGCGGATTTCATTTGCGTTCCGGGGGGAGGCTCGGGTAGAATCTGCGACACGCCAAACGATCCGCCACCGCATTCCCCCATGACCCCACACGACACTTTCGACGCCTGCCTGGACGCGTTCGCGCGCGCGGTGGGCGCGTCCTTGCCCGAGCGCGCCGAGGGCGACGCCGTCGTCCTCTCCATCGACGGCCTGGAGGTCGAGTTCCGCGAGGACGCCGACGGCCAGGCGGTCGTCCTCGCCGCCGAAATCGGGGAGATGCCGCCCGACGCCGAAGGCGTCTTCGCCGCGCTCGCGCTCCGGGCGAACTTCGCCTCGCTGGGCGCGACGGCGCTTTCGCTGGACGCCGAGACGGGCGATCTCTTCGCCACGGCGTCGCTCCCGCTCGCGCTCGCGGACCCGGACGCCCTGTCCCGCGCCGTCGAGGGATTCGTCGACGCGGCCGAGGAGTGGAGCCGATACGCGACGGCCTTCCTCGACGTGGACGACGAGGCCGCGCTCGCCAGGGCGGACGACGAGGACGCCAGCCCCCTGTCCGGCGTTCCCGACTTCATCCGCGTGTAACCTTTCCCCCGCTCCGAGTGTAGCCAGGACAAACCACCCACGACCACCGACCCTCCGAACGAAAGGAACTCCCCATGTCCAACATCAACCTCGCGGCCTACGACAAACTGAGCACCGCCTTCGCCTACGCGCAGCAGATCAAGGGCTCCGCCGACGCCCGCGGCGCCAACTCCGTGGTGCGGCTGCAGGGCGGGGACGCGCTTTCCTGCAGCTATTCCAATGCCGACGCGCCCCGGGGCCTCTTCAACCGCGCCGCGCGGAGCCAGGACCAGAAGGCGCTGAACGACGCGACGCGCGCCGTCTTCCGGCAGGCCGTGATCGACATCTTCGGCACGAGCATCGACGACGTCCCGAAGAAGGTTCGCTCCGCGATGTGCCTCTCCGACTACGGCCACGGCAAGCCGCTCACCGCCCGCCGCATCCTCGCCGTCAACAAGGCGGTCGACGCCGAGCTGAAGGCCCTCGCCAAGCAATTCGGCATCACCGGCGGCGCCGCCGGCCAGATCGCCTCCATCGTCGCCAAGGACAGCGGCCTTTCGAACGTCGCGAACCCCCGCGAAACGTTCCAGGGCCGCATCAACCGGCACGGCAAGGCCGGCACGACGACCCTCATCGCCGACCAGATGGCGGGGGACAAGCACTTCCACTCCTTCTCCGTCGACTTCGCGCGCGGAATGGGCATTTCGCTCGGCGGCAAGAAGGTCAAGACTCGCGATCCCGCCGCGGCGCGCGACAAGATCGTGCAGTTCCTGACCGGCAACCGGCGCGCGACCTTCGCCGACGCCGATCCGGCGACGCAGCGCAAGGCGGGCGTCCTGATGTCGGTGATGCACCAGGGCTCGTTCGGCATCGCCATGGGCGCCGTGGGCACCGGCTTCGACCCCCAGGACAAGGACACGAAGTTCATGGCCACCGAGGGAACCGCCATGGGCGGAGCCCAGACGAACGGCTTCTCCGTCACGAAGGACGGCGCCGGCAACATCACGATCAAGGGGACGGCGAAGTTCCTCCGCCACGCGACGCTGATGGCGAACAACGACCAGCAGCAGCTGACCGGGGCGACGGACGACGACGGCTCCTACGTCCAATACAACATCGAGATCCGCATCCCCGCCGGGGACATGGACAAGTTCGCGGAGGCCGACTGGACCAAATGCAGCACGGCGGAGGCCACGAGGATCGAGCAGAACGGCCATCTCGAGGACCGCTTCCAGAAGGCGGCGGACACGATCGGGGACGACTACAAGTTCACCGGATCCGTCAACGTCTCCATGAAGGCCAAGATCAACGCGATCTACGACCTGCCGACGATGTACGACCGCATCAACAACCGCAACAACCACTAGGGGAACCCCGCCTCGACCTTCCAATCTTCAACTTTTCAACTTCTCAACCTTTCAACTTTTCAACCTGGAATCACGATGGACTACGCCCAGCGAATGAACGCCTTCGCCGCGAAATGCGGGCTCCCGGCGCCGGAAACGGCGGCGGGGGCCGTCGTCATCGACTTCAACGGCATCGCGGTCTCGTTTCTCGACGACGCGTCCGGCGGGGCGATCGTGCTCCACGCCGGGATCGGCGAGGCCCTCGGCGGCTCCGAGGGCGCCGTCGCCCGCGAAATGCTGGCGGCGAACGCCGCGCTGCGCGAACGGCAGGGCCCGATCCTGGGCCAGGACCCGGAGACCCGGGCCTTCGGCGCGATCCGGTCGATCCCCCTCCCGGTCGCCGAGCCCGACGTCCTGCTCGAGGCCGTCGGCGACCTCGTGAAGACCGCAGCCTCGTGGCGCGAGCGGCTGGGGACGGCGCCCGATGCAGCCAACCCTCCGGCATAGGAGACCAAAACGCGGCGGCTCCGCCGCCCCCGCGCCAGACGGACTCCGGTTCGTTCCTGCCGGTGTAAGATCGCTCGCGCGTAACCTTCCGCGGCCTGGCGTGTAGACAAGGCAGACAACCATTCAACCCTTCAACCTTTCATCCGGCGTAGGCCAAACCCTCAACAGGAGCAAGACAATGGCCATCGAAATCAGCGCACAGTTCACCCAGTTCACGCAGTTCGCGGCGGACTCGCTCGCCCGCGGCGAAAAGGGCGCCGACACCATCGCCCGCCTGGACGCGGAGGACCC
>CAMVRE010000012.1 GCA_947169825.1 uncultured Verrucomicrobiota bacterium
AGATCAGGAGCACGAGGCAGACCGCGCCGACGAGCGCAAGCGCGAGCGCGAGGAGGGGGATGGGCGTCATTTTAGTGGTTAGTGGTTAGTGGTTAGTGGTTAGTGATTGGTGGCGGGGGCTTGGGCGGCGTTGCACGGCGTGGCGGGGTGTCAGTCCCACCACCATCCGATGTATTTTTCGTCCAGGCGGCCGGCTTCGTCGAACGAGACCCAGCAACGCCAGTAGGATTCGGAATTGCCGTATCGCGTCATCTGCCAGGAGCGTGCGCGGTCCGGCGGTTCGCCGCCGTATTTGACGACCGACTCCCACGTGGGGCAGGGACCGAGGCCGAGGACGCCGGAATAGCCGTCGCCGATCGCCGCGCGGACTTCGTCGCGTGTCGAACCGGGCGGAAGCCGGAGAAACGCGTTGCGCGAAAACTCCGGCCGGTGATCGGTCCGGATCCAGAACGTCCGGTCGAGTTCGAACGACAGCCGCCAGAATTCGAACTCGGGAACATAGCATTGCCGGAGTCCGCCCCCGAACAGTCCGAGCGCCAGGGCGACGGCGACTGCCGTCCGCGGCCGGAACCGGCGGACCGCGAACGCGAAAAGAACCGCGAACGCGGGGATGAGGACGAAGGTCGCATCGCGCATCGCGAAGAACGGCCAGGGCCCGCCGCGGGCCTCCATCACGTTTCCGGTGTCGTAGACGTCCAGACCGTGGAGCGTCCGGAAAACCAGACCCAAAACCGGCGACGGAAACGCCGGGAGAAGCAGGCAGACAAGAAACAACGCCCAGAGCGCGGGTTTCGTCGCGTCGGCCGGCGCCGGGCGGCGGAGCCGTCCGGGAACGAGCGTTCCGGCATTCCGGAAAAGGACGACGAACGCGGGGAGGGCGAAAAGCCCGACCGCGGCGCCGGTCCATTCGGCTTGCTGGTCGCAGAGGCCCGCGGCGGCGATGAACGGCTCGGCGACGAGCAGCAGGGGCACCGCCCCGCAGAACACGCAGGCGACGCGACTTCCGTTCCGGCCCCAGAGAACCTCCATCAGGACCACGAACGCGAAGAGCGCGGCCAGGCAAGCCGCGCAGGCGGAGGCGAAGTTCCAAATCGGAATTCCGAACGGCGTCCATTCGAACAGACGGCCGAGAAGGACGTTTCCGCAGCAGAGGACCGCCGCCGTCGCGCAGACGCGGACGAGGACGAAGAGAACGTGCGCGAGGCTTTTGCGTTTCATTGCGGGCGGGGGCGAGGCCAAGGGCAGTGGTTAGTGGTTAGTGGTTAGTGGTTGGTGGCGGCTTGGGCGGCGTTGCACGGCGTGGCGGGGTCTGCAGCCGGTTCCAAGGCGGGCGAAAAATGAAATGGTTACCTAACTGTCCCGGATTTTGGAATCAAAACGAAAGGCGCAAAGTCTTCGCTTGTTTCTCCGTCGGCAGATCCATTTGGATTTTCTTTCGAAGCCCAATCCTTGTGTTCCGCTTTAACCTGTTCCTGTGTCTGATTCAACTGGGAGAGCGTGTGACTAAAGGAATCCGGCTTTTTCACGTCCGTTCCGGTATAGCCGTCCCAATACTTTCCTTCGGCGACCAGAACGCTAAAGATGATGTCCCAACCTCCGGGATTCGGGAAATGGTGCTCGTCAATTACCTCTTTTGATTTTGAGAGTTGCCACAGCTCATACCACTGGGTGTACATTTTGGCTCGAAATAGGAAGTCATCCATTTTCATTTGAGGGGTAACACGAACATAGTTGCTAGAACAGCAACCTGGGACGAGCAACATTGAGACGGAAAGAAGAAGAACAGAGACGATCTTTTTCATTGGAGGTTTCCTTTCTTTGCGGACTTTGCGGACTTTGCGTGGGGGTTAGGGGACTTGGGGACGGGGACTTGAGGGACGGGTGGCGGGATTGTCCACCAACTCTCAATGTCCAACAATGGTCAATGTCAACAATGACAATGGCAATGGGCGGGAGAGCCGGGCGGGACGAGGATTGGGATTGGAATTGGCGTTGGTGGACACTGGTGGCATTGGGAGTTGGTGGACATTGTCAGGGCTCTGCGCTCTCTGCGTTCTCTGCGTGTGAAACCCCCTCAGTCTCGCTTCGCTCGCCAGCTCCCCCAGCGGGGGAGCCAGGCTCTGCGGGCTCTGCGTTCTCTGCGTGAGATTCAGACTCTGTGGTCTCTGCGTGAGATTCAGACTCCGCGGTCTCCGCGTGAGGTATTTTCTCCGCGGCCTCCGCGTGTGGCTTGCGGAAGGTGAAGCCGTGGAAGGAGGCGCCCTTGCCGAAGAAGAGGAGCTTGGCGCCGTCGGGGAAGGCGGCGGGGGCGTAGCGGTCGGTGGCGAAGACGAGCGCGGGCGCGGGGGCGTCGCCCACGAAGGCCTCGACGCGGTCGGGGCGGAAGACGGCGCGCAGCGCGACTTCGCGCGGGGCGGCGGGGTCGGCGCCCTCGGGGAGGGGCGGCAGGTCCACGGCGGCGGATGCGTCCTCGGCGCCGAACCAGACGCCGCCTTCCTCGCGCGGGGCCCAGTAGCGGACGGCGAGGCGGCCGTCCTCGCCGAGGTGGAAGGAGAGCGCCGGCCGGCCGTCGTCGGCGAACCGACCGAAGAGGCCGTCGGCCTTGTCGAGCCGGACGGCGAAGAGGTTGCGCCGTCCGGCGTCGGGCTGGAGCGCGACCGTGGCGGAGACTTCGAGCGGGAGCGGGACCGCCTCGATGAATTCGAGGGGGCGCGGCGCGCCGGGGACGAGCGCCGTGAGCGTGCCCTCCGGGTCGGGATCCATCGAGAGGCGCCAGCCCTCGCCCGGAAGGAGCGAGTTGTAGTTGAACCAGCTGCAGAAGTTCCGCGCGCGGAGCACGCCGACGAAGCGCTCCTCGCCGCGGTCGAAGCGCGTGGCGAGGAAGCCTCGCATCGACAGGTGCTCGAGGGCGTGTGCCGTCACCTGGTCGAGAGAGCGGGCGCCGGGGCCGCGCAGGATCGCTTCGGCGCCGTCGTAGCAGCCGGCCGCGTCGCCGGCGAGGAAGCGGCGCACGAGCGGGAGGACGCGCCGGGCGTGCGACTCGGCGCAGGCGGTGAGGAGGCACTGCAGGTGGAAGCCGCCGGGGAAGCACCGCTGGATCTCCGTTCCCACGCCGGCGGCTCCGGCGTCCGCGGCGAGGGCGGCGAGGAGATTGCCGCGCGAGGCGTGGATGCAGGCAAGCAGCGACGCGGCGCCGCCGCGGGCCGCGGGCTTCGCCGCCGTCCCGGCGGACGCGAGCGCGGCGGCGGCCGAGGCGACGGTCCGGACGAGGGCGTCGTCCGCGAAGAACTCGGCGGGGCGGCGGCCGGATTCGGCGAGCTCGTGCAGGAGCCCGAGAAGGCCGCACCACGGCAGCATCGAGTCGTCGCGCCCCGCGCCGAGGCACGCCTCCGCGTGGGCGCGGAGCTCGCGAAGGGAGGCGGGGCCGCCTTCGTCGTTCCAGGCGAGCCAGCGCTCGTAGCGCCCGTGCAGCTCCGGCGAATCGAAGCGGGCGGCGAGCGCGGCGCGGAACCACGCGTCGCGCGATTCGCGCCGTCCGCACCAGCGGGCCTCGGTCTCCATCATCCCGAACGCGCCCTGCGGGAACTCCGGGTGCAGCTCCCACGCGCGGCGGAAGGCGAGCCCGGCGTTGTTCAGGTGGGTGCGGCGTTCGGCGGCGGAGCTGGACTCGTCGCGGCGCGCGAGGGAGACGCGCCCCGCGAGGACGAGCCCGATCCACGGGTCGGCGCCGGAGTCGAAGAGCGCGGCGACGAGCCGGTCGGAGCGCGCGTCGACGAACTGCTCCAGGACGCGCAGCACGGCCTCCGAGCGCTCCGGGCTCGCGGCGTGGGACTCGGCCCAGCGCACCGCGGCGGCGCAGAGCGCGCGGGCGTGCTGCGACGAGGGGTCGACCCACTGCCGCGCGTGCGCGGCGAGGAGGCGCGCGAAGGGCGCCTCGTCGGCGGGACGCGCCGCGAGCGCCGCCTCCATCTCGGCGAGCTGCGCGCGGGCCTTGTCGTCCCAGTGCCACTTCTTCTGCCCGACGACGGACATCCAGGTGAGGAACGGGTCGCGCGAGCCCTCGCGGATCGTGAAGTCGTAGGCGCGGCCCCAGTCGGGGTTCGGGCGGTCCGTGAGGCGCGCGGGGCCGAGCCACGCGCGCTCGAGCTCCCGCTCGACGTAGCCGCGCGCCTCCTCGAGCCACGGCGCGTCGCGGTCGGGGCCGGAGACGAGCGGCTCCAGCGCCTCCTCGCGCAGGAGCGGCAGCAGCTCGCGGTCGCGGAAGTCCGCTTCGCGCACGAGCGTGCGGTTCGTGCGGACGGCGGACGCCCAGTCGAACGGCGGCGGGAGCGGCGGCTCCGCGGCGGCGGCGCCGTCGAGCGGGACGAAGTCGCCGTCGCGCAGCGCGTGGCGCGGGGGCGCCTCGAGCGTCGCGAGGAAGAGGGCCTTCGTCTTCTCAAGCAGCAGCATCGCCTCGCCGAGGCGCGGGTCGGCGGCCTCGAGCAGCGGACGCAGCCGCGCGGCTGCGTCGGGCGCGGGACGGCCCGCGAGGTCCGTGAGCCCGGGCGCGACCGCCGCGAACGCCTCGGGCTCGACCGTGCAGGAGAGCCGGACCGAGCACGGCGCGTCGCCGGACGAGACCGCGACCGCGTATTCGACGACGACATGGACGTCGTCCTCGTCGGAGCGGACCGAGAGCGCGCACGCGCCGGGCGGCCCCTCGGCCGCCTCGCCCTCGACCGAGATCGAGA
Source organism: uncultured Verrucomicrobiota bacterium (assembly GCA_947169825.1). Taxonomy (GTDB): domain Bacteria; phylum Verrucomicrobiota; class Kiritimatiellia; order RFP12; family UBA3636; genus UBA3636. The sequence goes on from CAMVRE010000012.1 coordinate 4,731, forward strand.
CGAGGTCCTCCATCGCCGCGCGGTCCGGCACGCGGGCGTAGAACGCGTCGGGGACGAACAGCTCCGTCCCGCGCGCGGCGGCGGCGAGGAGCAGCAGGGGGATGGCGAGGCGTTTCATCGGGTTGAAGAGGTTGAAGGGGTTGAAAGGGTAAAGGGTAAAGGGTAAAGTTGCGTGGCGGGGTGCGGGAGCCGACGCGCAACATCAGGCTCTACGGACGGTAGCGGGCGACGGGAACGAAGAGCCAGCCGAGCGCGACGAGCCATGCGAGGACGAGCGGCCAGCGGCGGTGCGCGGATTCGGCGAGCGACTGGAGTGCCGTGATGAGGGTGAACCCGGCAAGAAGCCAAACGAAGAGCCGGCCGTTGTCCACGGCCAGGGCGGATTGGAAGCTGGCTGTAAAAACGGGCGGGACAACGTGCAGGGCGGCCGCCGCGAGCAGGTGGGGGAAGCAGAGCCGGAACCGCTTGGCGAACCCGTTCGCCGCGGAGGCTCCCCCGGATGCAAGGCGCGTGCAGGCGGCGCATCCCGCAAGCAGGGCGACCCAGTCCGCCAGTTTCGTGTACGTGTAGATGTTCCCGACGCCCCAATCGTTCGCGCCGAGGAGAAAACCGGGCAGGACGCGCGTGAGCTGGTGTGGCGAGAACGGGAAGGCGCTGCCGGCCAGGCCCCAAAGCGCGAAGAGGACCGGGACGAAGAGGTGGGCGCGGAAGAAGACGGGAAGTTCGCGTTGGGAACGGCGGAACGGCAGAAACGCCAACACGAGCGCACCGACCATCATGGCCCATTCCGCGATGCAAAGCGCGATGTCAGCCCATCCCGGACTACCCTTGCAAAAAGAGGGGATCGTGTACACCGCGACGAATACCACGGCGGCGGCGGCGAAGGCGAGGAGGTTGAGAGCAAGAAGGGCGAGGCGTTTCATCGGGTTGAAGAGGTTGAAAAGGTTGAAGAGGTTGAAGGAGTTTAAAGTTGAAAGGGTAAAGGGAAAAGTTGCGTGGCGGGGTGTCGGGATTGTCCATCAACTCTCAATGTCCAACAATCGTCAATGTCATCAATGCCATCAATGACAATGGCAATTGGCGGGAGAGCCGGGCGGGACTTGGATTGGGATTGGCATTGGGGTTGGTGGACATTGGTGGCAGTGGGAGTTGGTGGACAATGGCGGAGGGGGCGGGCGGGGGGGCTTTGCGGGCGGAATCGCGGATTACGCCGCCGAAAATACAGGGTGGCGCGGCCGAAGTCAATACCCCCGCGTCATTTCCCACACTTTCCCACAATTTCCTTTTTGCGGACTTCGCGGGCGCGGCGTCAGACGAACATCGACATGTAGTGCATCTTTTGCGCGCCTTCACTCGCGTGGCGGACGACCGCCGCCTCTCCGCATCCGCCCGCGCCCTGATGGCGGATCCGGCGAACGAGTGCCTCTACAGCGCGGCGTCCGTCTGGGAGATCGCCATCAAGAACGGACTTCCGAAGCGCTCGCTCGGCATCCCGGCGGTCGACTTCCGCCGAGAGGTCGAGGCGGCGGGATTCCGTCCACTCCCGGTCTTGCCGGCGCATGCCGCCGAGGTCGAGTCCCTGCCGCACCTGCACGAAGATTCGTTCGACCGACTGCTCCTCGCGCAGGCGCGAGCGGAGGACTGCCTCTTCCTCACGGGCGACGCGATCCTTCCAACTAATAAAAATTCAGCACGTTGGAACAATTGGGATTCGGGAACAGCTTCTTGAGAGCCGCCGCCGCATGCCCCGCCATCGCCCACGTCCCCATCCGCGAGCGCGCGCGTAGCGCGAGGGTTGACACGCCTCGTCGGTTCGGTTGAGCCGCCCGCCCTTGATTCGCGCGTGCGCGCGTAGCGCGAGGGTTGACACGGGGGGCGGGGCGTGGTAGTCTTGCCCCCCTTGGGGGGCTTGACGCCCCCCGCCGCTTTCCATTTCGATTTTCAACCACCTCGTTTACCCCCCGGCCGTTCCACCCTTCGCTCTTCACTCTCCACTCTTCACTAATCACTAATCCCTGATTCCTCTAATCCCTAATCCCTCCGGCCGCGAAGCGGCCACTGATCCCTCCATGAAACGACTCCTCCCCCTCCTCGCGCTCTGCGCGCTCGCCCTGCCCGCCAAGGCGGACTTCTACTGGCTCGCCGTCGGCATTCCTAATAATGCCAATGCCAATGCGAACGGCGGCGCCGACAACTATCTGATCCTTTCCAACGACGATCCGTCCGTCACGGACTTCAAGCCCGTGAAGCTCTTCGACGTTCGCCGCACGGAGAACGGTGGGACGAAACTCTACAAGAACAACGGCCAGAACGGAACGGCCCCCTACGAGGGCTGCCCCTACGGCGGCGCGCACTACGACCTCACGCTTCCGATCAAGGACGCCGACGGGGTAGAATACTCCTTCGTCGGGTTCGCCAAGGAGGCGTTCAAAGAGAACAATTACATCGGATCGATCAAGTTGCCGGACTCGACCGAGTTCATCCGGTACGGGACATTCTGGCAGAGTCGTTATCTCACGGACTTCCAATGGCCGGCCGACATGACCAAACTTACGATCGAAGACCGGCTCTTCGACACGTGTTCGCGACTCGTCGGCCCGATCGAGATTCCGTCGAAGTTCGTCAATTGCGGCGACCGGATGTTCTGCGACTGCATCTCGCTTGTCGGCGTCGGCGGCATCTCCGTCACGAACGTCGGCGAAAACGCCTTCCAGAACTGCCCGAAGCTGGAGGCGCTCGAATTCGGCGACGGCGAATCCGTCACTTTCAAAAAGGAATCGCTCCGCGGCTCCTGGAACGAGTCCGCCTCGGTTCCCAAGGCGCTTTTCTTCCGGTCCGCCCCGCCCGTCCTCAACGACCAGTGGCTCGGGAACACCGGCAACTCGGTCGTCGACTTCGTCGCCAACCGTGGCGTCGTCGTCTACATCCCGCTCAACGAGACGAAAGACGGCCCGACGGACTCCTGGGTGCAGTTCCAGACGGCCGTCGCCGCCACCACGAGCACCACGGCCACGCCCAACTCGCTCACGTTCCCGGCCTCGAACGGCGACGGTACGTGGACGGACGGCTCGCTGAAGATCAGCGGCTCCAGCGCAAAGAACAAAACCGTCACGGTCCGCTTCTGGGACCCCAATTCCACCGCCACCTCCTCGCTGCTCGCGTATTAGAAAGGAAATTCCATGAAAAAAACGATTTCCTCCCTCCTCCTTCTCATCTGCGCGGCACTTCCCGCGGCCGCCATGACCTGGTCGGTCAATCCAAGCAACTCCAACCAGTATCTGGACGATACCGGCAGCTGGACGCTCACGCTCGGAAACTTCAACGCGAACTACGACGGGGTCCAATACTCCGGCAAGGAAATCACCGGCGTCGCCTACGCCGAGAACGGCGCGAACGGGGTCATCGACCTGACAACGTTCGAGAGCGACACCGGTTTGACCCTTCGCGGCATCGGGAACAACAAGTTCGGCAACAGCACCGCGTCTTACGCGCTCACGTCGCTGAAGGAAGCGTATTTCCCGGACACGATCGTCTACATCGGCCAGAACCTGTTCCGGAACTGCACGGGCCTCGAGAAGGTGAAGGTGCCGACCTCGGTTTGTCGGATCGCCGGCGACAGCCACTTCCGGATGTGCACGTCGCTCACGACCGTTTACTACACCGGGTTCGAACCGGTGGAGGGGACGGTGGCGCTACCGCCGTGCTTCACGGCGGTCACGGAATTCATGTTCGAGTCCGTCCCGATGACGCGGTTCTACGGACCCGGCGTCATCCATGTCGAGCGCAGCTGCTTCCCGGGATGCAAGAGCCTCGCCTCGGCCGAATTCTCGCCGAACGCGACCGCCTTCATGGAGAACAACGGCGGTTGGACCACCGGCATCTTCCACAACGACCAGACGTATCTGAGCGCGCTGGTCAACGTCTATCCTTCGACGTTCTGCGCGGACTTCGTCATGCAGGGGACATCCTATTCGATTCCGTTCAACAACGTGACCCGCACCTTCAAGGGAACCGGCTGGCTCTGCAACGCGGCCATCACCAACTACTTCGACCTGTCCGCCACCTCCATTCCGCTGGTCAACGAGTTCGCCTGCTACAACACCTGCATCGCCGGCGCGACGTTCCCTGCGACGCTGACGGAAATCGGCAACCGCGCGTTCAACGGCATCAAGAACGCCGCGACCTTCCGCTTCCTCGGTCCGCCCCCGGTGTTCAAGAACAACAACAGCGGATCGCAGTCCGTCTTCTACCAGTCCCAGCAGAACCAGGTCGGCTACCGCCATACGCTGATCGTCGATGCGGAGACCTATCCTGCCTGGACGAACGCCGCGAAGTTCGTCGCGGTGAAGGACTTCGCCACGAACTCGGTCGTGAACAACGCCTACAGCACATCGTCCGCCGACTTTCCGACGCCGAAGCACCCCGAGGAGACGCTCGGCGTGACGACATGGGGCTTCGAAGGCAACTCCGGCAACGGTGCGCGCTATGCCTGGCTCGTCCAATACGTCGATCACTCGACCGTCGCAGCAACATGGATGAACGGCGACACGGCGTTCTGCGAGACGACCTCCGTCCCGGTCGGCACCGCGCCGACGGCGCCGGACGGCACGCCCGCGAAGGCGTCCACCGCCGAGTTCGACTACACGTTCGTCGGCTGGAACACGGATCCAGACGCCACGACGGCCCTCGACCTCTCGACGCTCGCGCTCGAGGACGACACGACGTTCTATGCGATCTTCTCCGCCGCGACGCGTTCCTACACGATCACGTGGAAGCTTGACGCCAACACCGACATCGACACGACGACCGTCCTCTACGGCGCCGACCCGACGCACGCCGACGCGAGCAAGCCGTCCACGGCCGAATACTCCTACGAGTTCCTCGGCTGGTCCACGGACGGCGCGACGGTCCTTTCGTCGATCCCCGCCGTGACCGGTCCGGCGACCTACATCGCGGTCTTCCAGCAGCACGACGCCACGACGACGGCGACGGTCTCGTGGTTCGACGAGGACGGCACGACGGCGCTCGATCCCGCGCAGACGACGGTGACGAAGGGCGAGCGGCCGGCGCACGCCGAGCCGACGAAGGAGCCCACGGTCGACACGGTCTTCACGTTCGCCGGCTGGGTCGAGGTCGGAAGCGACGGCTCGGTCACCAATACGACCGCGTCCCTGCCCGCCGTCACGGCCGACATCGCCTACAAGGCCGTCTACACGGCCTCCGTCCGCCGCTACACCGTCACCTTCGCGAACTGGGACGGCTCGGTCGTCGACGCGACGGACTACGACTACGGCACCGCGGCGGCGGACGTCGCCGTGCCGGCGAACCCGACGCGCCCGGCCACGGCCGAATACACCTACGCGTTCGACGGCTGGGACGCCGAGATCGCCGACGTCCTCGGCGCCGCCACCTACACCGCCACCTACACCGAGACCGCCAACGAATACGCCGCCACGTTCGTGGACGGCGTGGACGGCTCGACGATCGAGGGACCGACGACCTACTCCTACGGTGCGGCCGTGACGGCGCCCGAGCCGCCCGAGCACTACGGCTTCACGTTCTCCGCGTGGTCCCCGGCCGTTTCGACGATGCCCGCCGCCGCCACGACCTACACGGCCGTCTATACGACGAACAAATTCACGATCACCTGGGTGAACGGCGACGCCACGACGACGGCGAAATACGACTACCTCACGCCCACGAACGCGATTACGGTACCGGGGGGCACGAAGACGGACACGACGAAGGCGTCCTACACGTTCCTCGAATGGTCGCCGGCCCTCGAGCCGGTGCAGAGCAACACGACCTACACCGCGATGTTCCAGGGAACGGTCCTCTCGCCGATGACGCTGCTCTACGGCGGCACGACGATCGGCGAAGGCGCCGCGAACGCGACGATCGCCGCCACGATGTCGAACTACACGGCGGGCGAAGAGGGCTTCTCCGCGGGCGTGACGGCCGCGGTGCGCAACCACACGCAGGTGGTCGATTCGGCGACCGGCACGGCCGCGTTCGAGGCACCGGCCGTGACGGCGACCTTCACCGCGCTCTCCGCCGCGAAGGGCTACGACTGGACGATCGTCGCGACGCAGTGGCTCGCCACGGCGAACGTGGCCGACGTCGCGACGCTGCACGGCCGCTTCTACGCCAAGCCGACGAAGACGTGGTTCACGCCGGAGCAGGCGGTCTTCGCGGACGGCGCCTTCAAGCCCGTCACGCCCTCCGGCTCGAGCCAGCAGGTGCGCATCCGCGCCACCATGACGTTCCCCGCGGTCCCCTCGCGCGCCCCCGCGGACGCGACCGGCGCCGTGACGGGCATCGACGTCTTCCAGGCCAACGCCGGAAAGCCGCGCGCCTACTACGCCTGGAACGGCGCCAAGTGGGTGCAGCTCCATGGTGCGACGGCCAAGCTCGGAGAGCCCGTGAACCTGCTCGGCGTGATCGACTTCGCGATCCGGGGCGGCACGATGACCTGGTATGCCGACGGCGCCCAGCTCACGGATGCCGACGGCAACTGGGCGATTCCGATGTCGCTTGGTCCGAAGCAGATTTCGCGCTTCGTCTTCGACAGCGCCGCCGCCACGCTCGATTCGCTCGACGGCGACTACGACCTCGGCTTCAACGGTACGCTGATGCTGATCAACTAATTCCCTGAAGCTTCACCCTTCACTTCTCCAGCCCGATCCGCCAAGCCGAAAATCGGCTTCCAGGCCCGCCGCTGATGCAGGACGACGAGACGACAAGACGACCTCTTCACTCTTCACTCTTCACTAATCCCTGATCCCTCTAATCCCTAATCCCTCCGGCCGCGAAGCGGCGACGAATCCCTCCATGAAACGATTCCTCCCCCTCCTCGCGCTCTGCGCGCTCGCCCTGCCCGCCTCGGCGGCGTGGACCGTCGAAACCGGCGGAAGCACACCCGTGATCACCGACGGCAACTGGCACCTCTACCTCTACTCCAACCAGTCTCGCGTCGCCTACAAGGAGCGGACCGGTTCGAGCACGGTCCTCGACCTCAGGACGGTCAAGGCGGACACGGGCTACACGATCACCTGGGTCGACAACAACGGGTTCAAAGGAAAGACCGACGTCACGAAGGTGATTCTTCCCGAGACGTGCACCACGATCTGGACGTCGGCCTTCCAGGGCTGTACGGGCCTCGAGGAGATCAAGGTTCCGGCCGGTCTCGACTCGCTCGGCAACAACAACACGTTCGACGGCTGCACGAACCTGAAGTATTTCTATGCCGACGAATCGGATCGCGAGGCCGGTCGCGTCGCCGTTCCCGCCGGCGTCACGACGATGCCGCCGCTGGCGTTCGCGGACTGCAAGGCGATCGTCCGGGTCGACGCCCCGGCCGTGACGAAAATCGGGAACCGGGCGTTCCAGAACTGCACCGGGCTTGTGTCCGCGGCCTTTTCGGAGAACCTTTCGGAAATCCTCTCCAACGGCACGGATCATTCGGACCACGCGGCCTTCTACAACTGCACGGCTCTGGTGGATTTCTTCCCGTCCACGTGGGGGCCGATGACAATCGAACCCGGGACCTTCCGCAACTGCAATGTCCTCACCAACCACTTCGACCTCTCCGCCTCCGGCATCACGGAGATTCCGTCGATGTGGGCGGCCTTCACGTCCATCGCGGGCGTGACCTTTCCGACCAACTTCGCCGCGCTGACGGGCGACCAGAACTTCCGCGAACTCAAGAAAGGCGCCACGTTCCGGTTCCTCGGCGATCGCCCGGCCGTGACCGCGACCGCGGACAAGTCCCCGTTCTACACGAAGGACAAGAACAACACGTCGCAGCGCCACGTGTTCGTCGTCGACGCCGCGGCGTATCCGGCGTGGACGAACGGCACCGACTTCGTCGCGATGGCCGACATCGACGGCAACAACGACACGAAGAACGCCTTCTCCACGTCTTCCGCCGACTTCCCGACGCCCGCCCATCCCGAACGGACGCTCGGCGCCACGATCTGGGGCTCCGGCAACGGGCGCTACAACTGGGTCGTCCAGGCCGGGGACGAGACGCCTCCCGAGGACCTCGGCTTCACGATCCTGATCTACTGAGCGCAGCGGGGGCCGGCGAATGCAACGCTTCTTCCGTTTTCCGCTGCTCGCCCTGCTGGCGGCCGCCGCGCACGCGGCGGGCCCCGACGCCGTCGTGCACGTCTCGCTCACGGCGCCCGGCTACACGAGCGCCAACGCGCCCGAGTTCGCCCGGGTCAAATACAACAAAGCCGCGCCGCTGGGCATCGTCAGCGACGACATGGGCCTCGGCGACTACGTCAGCACCTGGCTCTTCTTCAACGGCTATCCCGTCGATCCCGACTTGTGCTATCCCTATCCCGACGGCGAGAGCATGCTCGGCGCGCACCTGATGGAGAACGACGGCTCGGCCTACTTCTCCAACGCCGAAAAGGCCGGGATGGTGCGCGGCTCCCGCCTCGGCGTGCACGAGCCTCTCACCTACACCGACGGCGCCGGCGGCGTCCGCCGCTTCGCCGCCACGACCGCGCTCTGGCCGGCCCTGCTCGCCTCCGGCAACTACACGATGCTTTCCGCCGCCGACTGCCGCATCATGCGCCGCACGGGCTGGAGCTTCGCCTTCCACGACGTCGACGGCGCCGACACGGGGGACGCCGCCTCGATCGCCGCCCGCTTCGCCCCGCTGAGCGACCTGTTCGAGGAAGCCGTCGGCGTCCCGCTCAAGGTCCTCGCCGAGCCCAACGGGAACCACGTCTACCTCGACGCCGCCCGTCTCTCCCCCGCCGTCTGCTGGAGCCTCTTCCAAAACTCCGCCGCGGGCTACCCCTTCAACAGCCTCGCGATCGCGGACTGGACGTCCGGGACGGTTCCCTCGACGTTCGACGCCAAGCCGCAGGGCGGCTACGCCCGCACGTTCTTCCAGGGCAAGGAGGACTCGCTCACCAACGTCGTCGACGCCGTCATCGCGTCGGGCGCCGGATCGCGGATCCTCCTCGGCGGCACGCACGGACTCTCCGCCGGCATCCAGGACTGGCTCCGCGACCGCGTGCAGCCCTCCGACGCGATCTGGGTCGCCTCGGTCGACGAAATCTGGGAATACTACTGGCTCCACGCCAACGCCTCGATCGAGAACGTCCGCTTCGACGCCGCCACGGACGCGCTCTCCTTCGACGTGCGCCTGCCCGACTGCGGCAAGTCGCTCTTCCGCGAGGTCACGGTCAACCTCCCCGGGCTCGCCACGGCCTCCGGCTGGACGTTCTCCGGGGCCGACACCGCCGACGCGGCGGTCGTCGGCGGCACCGCGACGCTCAACGTCGGAGTCGATTCCCGCATCGTCGGGGACATCGAGGCGCTGCTCGACCTGCACGAGCAGACGATCGACAACGACTGCATCCTCCGCGATGCGCAGTATCTGATCGACCGCCTCGCCCCCTCCGCCGTCAAGGACGCGCTCCAGGCACGCGCGGACATCCCCTGGCGGTATTCCTATCGCGTCTCGGACAGCTTCGGCAACGTCATCGCCGCCGCCGCGCTCACGGAGCCCGCCACGATCTCCTACGCCTTCCCCCGCTACCGGCTCGTCGGCACGAAGCTCTGGCGCGTCGATCCCCTGCCGTCCGTCTACGGCGGCTCGTTCACGGTGGACGACGACGCCCCGACCCATACGGCGAGCATCGCCTACCGCCACAATCCCGGCGCCTACGTCGGCGCCAACGACGTGACGCTCTGCGCCGAGGGCGAGGACCTCGCGGGCGCGGCGGCCGTCTCCAACCCCGCGCTCAGCATGCAGGGCGGCGCGCAGCCGCCCGAGGGCGGCCGGCTCGTCGTCACAAACCTCCCGCCGGGCGTCTACCGGGCCGTCCTCGGCGTCTGGAACGGCAATTCGGCAAACCGCGTCACGTGGACCCTCTCCGCTGCGGGCGAGCCCGTCTATTCCGCGCAGAACAACGATGTGCGGCAGCTGCGCGAAAAGACGACGGACGAGTTCACGCTGCCGCGCGGCGGCCTCCTCGCCGTGTCCGCGGAGCCGACCTACGGCGCCTCGTCGATCACGGACGAAAACCTGCTCGACTACGTCTACGTCCGCCGCACCGGCGAGGTCGACGTCACCGGGCCCGAGCTCGGCGCGGTCGAGGCCGACACGTCCGCGCGCGGCGCCGTCACGCTGCGCGTCCCGGTCGTCTCGCTCGGGCCCGAGGCCGAGTCCGCCACGCTCGCCGTCGCGCTCGGCGGCTCCACGCAGACGCGCGAGATCGCGGCCCCCGGCACGTTCGAGTTCCTCTTCGAGGGGCTCGACCCCGCCACGGCCTACGCCTGGACCGTCACGGCCGCGAACGACCTCGGCGCCTCCGATTCCATCTCCGGCACCGCCACCACTCGCCCGCTCCCGGTCGCGCTCTCCGCGCCCGCCGCCCTCGTGGACGAGGAGCGGAGCGTCGCCACGCTCTCGGTCTCCGTCGCGCTCGACGCGCCCTCCGCCACGCTTTCGCTCCTGCTCGACGGCGCGCCCGCCGGCACCTTCGCGCTCTCCGCCTCCGGCGTCTTCTCGACCAACGTCGCCGTCCGCGCCGGCGCCGAGCATTCGTTCCTCTTCACCGCCGTCGCCGACGGCACGACCGCCACCGCGGGCGGCGCCTTCGCCGCGTATCTCGTGACGGACTGGTTCCATGTCCGATGGGGCGCCGACGGCTACCCGGAGGGCCCCGGCTGGGACGCCTCCGCCGCCGCGCAGGCGCGCTCCGGCGGCGCCTGGACGCGCCCCGCCCCGGCCGACGCCTCCTCGCTCGCCGAGGGCCGCCTCGCGCTCGCCTCGACCAACGCCGAGACCGCGCTCGTCTTCGCGCCCGCGAAGCCCTCGCCCGCCGGCGCGGACCTCGTCGTCGAAGGCGTCGCGACGCCCGTCGCCGGCGCGCGTCCCGCCCCCGAGGGCGAGCCGCTCGCCGGCCTCGCCTTCGCCGAGGAAGGGCTGCTCGTGTGGGCGGACGGCGCGTGGCGGGGTGCGGACCCCGCCACGCGGCCCTCCGGCCAAATCGCGTGGCGCGCCGAGCTCGACTTCTCGACGAACGCCCCGGCGCGCGTGCGCTACGCCGTGGGCGGCGCCGTCGCGACCGTCGAGGGCGAGGAGTGGCTCCCCGTCGCGCGGGCCGCGACCGGCGCGGAGCGGGTCGTCCTGCTCGGCCGCGGCTCGCTCGGCGACTTCCGGGGCGTCCTGCGCGCGCTCGTCTCCGGCCCCGTCGAGATCCCGGCGCCCGTCTTCGCGGAGGGCGGCGCCGCGCTGGCCTTCCCGGACGCGGCGACCTTCTCGCTAAGCCTCGTCGGCACCGACGCGGCGTTCTGGTACACCGCCTTCGCGGCCGATTCGCTCGAGGGCCCGTTCGTCGCGGAGGCGGCGAGCGTCCGCGGCACCGGCGGCGCGCTCGCGCTGACGATCGCCGCAGACCCCGCCACGCACCCCGCGCGCTTCGTCCGCGTCGGCGTCTCGGCCGAGCCGTGCGCGGCCGGCGTCTCCCTCGAGTCCTTCCTCGCCCAATGACCTTTCCGCCATGCACCGCCTGAGATCTCTTCCCCCGCTCCTCCTCGCCGCCGCCGCGCTCTCCGCCGCCGCGGCGGACCGGAACCTCGTCTGGGCCAACCGCGGCTCCGACATGAACGCCGCCGCCAGCTGGAACGACGCCGCCACCGGCGCGGCGGCGACCGAGGCCCCGACCTCCGCCGACCGGCTCTTCTTCTCCGGACTTCCCGGCGTGCAGCCGCGCCTCACCGCGTCGCTCGAGGTGCGCGCGGTCTGCTTCGGGCCCGTCGGGTCGAGCGGCCGCACGACCGTCTCGACCGCCGACGGCCACGACGGCTTCTCCAACTGCGGCTGGACGATCTCCGGCGCGAGCGGCGCGGAGCTCGTGCTGCCCCAGTCCTGGAACAACGCCGGCGGCTGGAACTTCGCCTTCTCCCAGGCGACCTACGGGACGAACGTCGTCGACGTCCCGGTCCGGTTCGCCTCGACCGCGACGGGCAACAACTCCTTGCGCCCCGTGATGCCCTCCGGCGGCCGGCTCGTCTTCCGCAAGGCGGCGACGTTCGCCGCGCCGGAGACGAGCGTCCTGCGGATCGACGGCGACTCGGAAGGATCCGTCGCCTTCGAGGCCGCCGGCTCCGCGCTTCCCGAAACCGTCCGGCTCGGCGGCGCGGTGACGCTCGCCGTCGTCTCGCCCGGCGCGCTCTCCGGCGTGCGCACGCTGCGGCTCGACAACTCCGACGGCAGTTCGCGCCCGCAGTCGCTCGCCAACGAGACGGGCGGCGCGCTCTCGCTGCCGAACGTGACGGAGATCACGAGCGGCGCGGAGAACAAGAACTTCCGCTTCCGCGGCGACGGGCCGATGTCGTTCCCCGCTGCGGCGTTCCGCCCGGCGCTCGACAAGAACCACTACCAGTTCCACGTGGACGTCCCGGTCTCGGTCCGGACGGTCGGCAACGCCGCCACGGGCGCCGGCTCGTTCATCTTCCGCAAGCTCGGCCGCGCGCCGCTCTACGTGGCGGAGGACGTCTTCGCGGGCGCCCCCGCCGGCCAGACGAACCGCTTCGACGTCGTCGACGGCGCGCTCGTCCTCGCCAATCCCGCGCAGCTCGCGCGCGAGCGGACGCTCTTCGGCACGGCGGGCTCGTTCTTCAAGGACGGCGCCCGCCCCGCGCTCGGCCTCGTGGCGGACCTCGCGGTCCCGGCGGGCGACGCGCCCGGCGCCTTCGCCTGCTACGACGATCAGACCTGCGCGATGGGCCTGGCGGCCTTCGGCGGCGACCGCACCGCGACCTTCTACGGCGGCGTGGCCTACGCGATGGGCGCGGACGCCGCCGCCGTGGATTCCCGCGGCTTCGGGAGCAAGCCCTTCCGCCGCCAGGCGACGACGCTGCTCTTCGGCGCGCCGGAGGCGGACGGCACGGCGACGATGGGCAACCCCCTCGACCTCAATCTGGCCAACACGCACTGGACCGGCAACGCGCGCCATCTCTACGCCCTGCGGGGCGCCGCGCACGTCGCGGGCCGCATCGGCGGTCGCGTCTTCAACTCCGGCGCGGCCGGCACGCTCTGCCGCATCCTCAAATACGGCGACGGGGCGCTCGCGCTCGACGGCGACGTGGAGTGCCTTCCGGAGGGCTCGAACCCGAACGTCGTGCACGAGGGCGGCCTGCTCGCCAACGCCGGCTTCGCCGGTCCGGTCCTGGTCGAGGGCGGCGCGTGGTTCGGCGGCACGGGCACGCTCGGCGCCGGGGCGGCGCTCACGGTCGAGGGCGGCGCCGAGCTGCGCCCCGGCGAGCTCGGCGGCGCGCTGCGCACCGAGGCCCCGGTGACCCTGAAGGACGGCGCCGCGCTCGCGATCGACATCGGGCCGGACTCGGCCGGCTGCCTCGCGGCGGTCGGCTCCGGCCAGGCGCTGCGCGCGACGGGCCCGGTGACGCTGCGCCTGCGCTCCTTCGGAGGGCTCTCGCGCGGCCGCACGGTGAAGATCGTCGACGTCTCCGGCGCCTCCACGCCCGACTGGTCGACTCTCGCCTACCTTCCGCGCTATTCCTTCGAGCTGCCCGAGGACGGCTCGATCCGCAACCCGGTGCTCACGAAGGACGCGACGGGCGTGTATCTCACGTTTTCGGTCGACTCGGGAAGACCGATGAAGGTGCTGTTCAGATGAGGGAGGCGGGCAAGATGGTCAGCAGAATGCCAGGCGCCGGTGTTGGGACCCCCGCGATTGATGGGACCCTTGAGACCCTTGGGACCAGTGGGACAGGGGGCCCAGATCCCAAGTTCCAAGGGTCTCAAGGGTCCCAAGGGTCCCAGGCCCCGCGCGGGGCCCTTCCCATCGTGCTGCCCCACGGCGGCTACCGCAAGCTGATCGTCTACCGAAAGAGCGAAACCGTCTACCAGGGCACGGTCGCCTTCTGCCGGCGGTTCCTGCCCGCGCGCGGCGACCGGACGGTCGACCAGATGGTGCAGGCCGCGCGAAGCTGCAAGCAGAACATCGCGGAAGGAAGCGCCGCCTCCGGAACGAGCAAGGAGACCGAGATCAAGCTCACGAACGTCGCCCGCGCGACGCTCGACGAACTGCGCGAGGACTACCTCGACCGCCTCCGCGCCCGCGGCATGGAGCCCTGGGGCGCAACGGACGAGCGCTCGGTCGCGGCGCGCGCCTTCGCCAAGGCGCATCCCGACTGGGACGACTGGAAGGATATCTTCGAGAGCCGTCCGGAAGAGACGCTCTGCAACCTGATGCTCACGCTCTGCCACCAGACCCGGACGCTCCTCGACGGCATGATCAAGCGCCAGGAGGAGGACTTCCGGAAGTTCGGCGGCGTGCGCGAGCGCATGCACGCCGCGCGCACCGAAGCCCGCGGCGAAGTCTGGGACAAGACCCTCTACAGCCGCCTCGATTCGGCACCAGACGCCGCCGAGCTCCGCCGGCGCGCCGAGGAAATCCGCCGCGAGGCGACCCGCGCCGAGCGCTCCATCGCGCGGCGCAAGGGGTGGGCGACCCCGGCGGCGGCTGGGACCCTTGAGACCCGTGGGACCAGTGGGACAGGGGTCCCAAGTCTCAAGTCCCAGGGGTCCCAAGGGTCTCAAGGGTCTCAAGGGTCCCAAGCGCCCCGCTCCTCGCTCCTCGCCGCTCTCGCCGCGGCGCTGCTGGTGGCGGCGCCCGCCTTCTCCGACATTGTCCCGGGTCTCGAGGAGTTCGGCGAACTCACGCTCGTCGATTCGGTCGAGTGCGCCACGGACACGGCCCACCGCTTCCGCGACTATCCCGCCGGGCGCAGCTACGTCACCAACATCCTCGGCAAGGCGTGCGTCGCGATGCACCCCGTCGCCGATTCGGAGACCCCGAAGGGCCAGCGCCAGGCCTCGTTCGTCTCGTGGCGCCTCGGCGAAGGGAAGGGGATCGAGGCCGGCACGCCCTACGTGCTCGCGATCGACTACCCCGACGACGCCCCGCGCTCCGCCTCGGTGATGAACTTCGGCAACTGGACGATCCACGGCTTCGCCACCGGCTTCGCCACGCCCGACTGCTACTGGCCCGAGTACGTCCATCCGCTCCACGAGTCCTACGCGCTGCCGCTCTCCGGCGAGGTCCGGACCTTCAAGGAGGTCATGTTCCCGATGGAGCAGTGCCAGCACGTCGAGACCGCGCAGAAGGACGGCGCCGAGGTCTACGACCTGCCGTCCGGCGGCTTCGACGTCGCCTTCGCGCTCTTCTCCAAGGACCGGCAGCCCGACTCGCTCGGCGTCGCGGTGAAGGCGATCCGCCTCTACCGCGTGGACGACTACGCCGCCGCCCGCCCCGAGATCCACTACCCGCTCGGCGACGCGCCGCGCCGCCACGTCACGTTCCGCGAGGAGATGGGCGACAGCTACATGCTCCAGGGCTACAAGGACGGCAACAAGACCGACGCCTACCGCGACAAGGCGCGGCTGATGTCCCTGCTGGGCGTCGACACCACCTCGCGCGACCTGCTCGAGTTCGGCTACGTGCAGTACTGGAACTCGTCGTGGTCCTCCGGCCCCTACGGCCACACGGACGGCTACGCCAAGTTCGGCGGCGCCACGGACTACTGGACGGACACGGTCCGCCTCATGGCCGAGGAGGGTCACTACATCCTGCCCTACTACGAATACTCCGGCGGCCGCGGCAACAACGGCTGGGGCAACGTCGGCGCCAAGCCGATCACGCTGCGCGCGGGCAACGGCGGCTTCTCCAACCAGAGCTGGATCAACTCCTCGCTCGCCGACGTCACGCACCCGAGCACGCGCGAGGAGATGAAGGAGCTGCTGGACCTTTCGCTCCTGCGCTACGCGAGCGAGGAGCGCTACCGCGGCGTCTTCCTCGGCGCCTGGTTCCGCAACCGCTTCCAGCTCCCGATGGGCTTCTCCGACGCGGCGATCGCCGCCTTCAACGCCGAGCGCGGCTACCACACCTCGCGCACCGCGATCTACGCCGCGCTCACCAACGAGCAGGCGCGCATCCAGGCCGCCGGCGGCGCCGCCGACTGGAACTGCAAGGAGCAGTGGGGCCCCCAGGTCTACAAGGACTACCGCGCGTGGTGGTACGGCAAGCGCCGCGACCTCTTCGCCTCGCTGCGCGACTACCTCACCACCAACGGCATGCCGCAGGCCCGCGTCTTCTACCACGGCACGCAGGCCGAGCCCGGCGAGCAGTGGAACGGCTGGTCGCCGCCCAACTCCGTCTTCTCGCCCGACGAGTCCTGCCTCTGGAACGGCACGGACTGGAAGACCTTCACGGGCTTCGACGGCGAGACGGACATCGCGGGCCTCGCCGCCGGCTACAAGACCCATTCTCTCGACCAGGACTTCGGCGACGCGCAGGGCTGGGAATACGGCCACGCCAATCCCCGCCACGACCCGGAGAACTACACGGCACAGGAGCGAATCGGCCTCTCCTACCCGTATTCGCGCGTCTTCCAGGTCGTCGACCCCGCCGTCTCCGCCCCCTACCGCAACGCCTCGGGCGACCTCTTCTTCGTCCACCACTACTCGCTCAACGAGCACAACCTGCAGGACAAGAACGTCGCCGACGACGGCCGCCAGCAGATCGCCGGCTACTTCTGCTCCGACTACGACCACGCCGGCCGCGGCGTGAACCTCGACGAGCTCTGGGCGATGGCCGTCGCGGACCCGACGATGCTCGCGCGCCTCTACGGCACCAACCTCGGGCAGCTCGACTCGGGCTACTTCCGCGAGTTCAACCTCAACTTCCTCTCGCTCCCGGCGCAGCCCGGCACCCTCGTCGCGGGCGGCTCGTGGGGCGAGAAGCTCCACGTCCGCCGCTGGGACGTCCCCGCCTCCGCCGACGCCCCCGCCTGCACCTACTTCGCCGTGATCAACACGGACGTGCACCCCTACGAGGGCCCTGTCCCGTTCTCCGCCGGCTTCGCGCACCTCTGGCGCACGGTCGACTACGGCGAGATCGACCTCGCCGCCGACGGCACCGCGCAGCTCGCGCTCGAGCCGCTGCAGATGGTCGCGTTCCGCTCCGTCCCGCCGGACGCGCCCGCGCTGCGCGTCCGCGCCGCCGCGGACGCCTCCGGCCTCGCCGGCTCGGCCGAGGTCGAGGTCCTCGCGCTCCCCTCCGCGCCCGGCACGCTCGAGCTGTCCTGGTCGACCCGCTCCGACGGCCTCGGCGGCGCCGCCGCGGCGCCCGTCGCGCTTTCCGGCAAGGGCTCCTTCCCCTTCACGCTCGCCGGGCTCGACCCCGCCGCGAAGTATTTCGTCCGCGCGGTCGTCACGGGCGCGGACGGCGTCGCGGCCACCAACCTCACCTCCTTCCGCACCGCCGACCATCCCGGCTACCCGCGGGCCGCGGTCTCGGCGCGCGGCGTCGGCGCCTCCTCGGCGACGCTCGTCGCCGACTTCGAGTCGATCGGCGCCGGCGCCTCGTCCGTCACGGTCTACGCCACGGTGCAGGACGCCGCCGGGCTCTTCCCCGCGCAGTCGTTCTCCTTCCCCGGCCCGGTCTACCCGGCCGCGGTCGAGCGCGCCGTGACCGGGCTCTCCTCGCGCCTCGCCTACTTCGCCACGCTCTACGCCACCAACGACCTCGGCCGCGGCTGCGCGCTCGGCTCCGTCTCGTTCACGACCGGCGACGCCGCGCTCCAGGAGCCCGGCGGCGGGCGTTGGGAGCCCGGCCTCCACCAGCACCGCTTCTGGATGACCACCAAGACCAAGCCGGACTTCTCCACGACCGCCAACGGCCAGGACGACACCGAGCGCGTCCTCTTCCCGCTCATGGGCGCCTACGGCAACGTCAACGGCGGCGTCCCGAACCCCCTCACCGGCACCCGCTTCGCCTGGGACCAGGACGCCACCTCCCACTACCGCGGCATCTACATGTACGAGGGCTCCCTGTGGATGGAGGGCGGGGTGACCTACAACTTCTACATCCGCTTCGCCGCCAACGGCGCCCTCCTCATCGACGGCGAGGAAGTCGTCTACGGCGGCACCGACAACGGCCGCAACGTCACCAGCTACGGCTCCGCCTCCTTCCCCGAAGCCGGATGGCACCACGTCAAGGTCTTCTTCTGGGCGTGGGACGGCTCCTACGGCCCCGCCTCCGGGATCCAGCACGGACTCGGATGGAACACCAACGGCGTCACCGAGGTCTCCACCTCCAACACCGCCACCGAATGGCACCGCCTCGAGGATCCCGGCGACGGCTCCCTCCTGCGCACCTACGATCCCGTGCGCGTCTTCGTCGAGATCGACCGTCCGCTCGCCCGCAGCGGCTCGGCGCTCGTCGTCCCGGTCGCGATCGACTCATACGACGCTGACAACGAGCTCACGGTCTACGCCTCCTCCTCGCTCCCCGCCGACCCGCACGATCCCGCCGCCTGGCGGTGGTCAGCCACGGGCGCCGTGCCGCCCGTCGGCGCCTCGCGCCAGGAGCTCTCCCTCGCCGGCGCCGCGCCCGCCGCGGGCGCCACCGTCTACGCGATCGCGCGCCTCCGCAACGCCCGCACCGGCGTCGACGGCTGGTCCGGGGTCGCCTCCTACACCCGGCCCGCCGGCTCCGCGCCCGAGGTCTTCGCCTCGCTCGTCTCCGTCTCGCCCCACGGCGCCACGTTCTCCGTGCGCGTCGTCCCGTCCTCCGGCGCCGCCACGCTCTCCGCCGCGCTCTCCGGCGCCTCGTCCGGCTCGTGGACAGTCGCCTCCGGGCTCTCCGCCTCGTCCGCGCCGGTCGAGTGGACGGTCCCCGCCACGCTCGCCGCCGCGTCCGACTTCTCGATTGAGTTCACCGCGTCCGGAAACGGCGGCACCGGAACGTCCGGCGAAATCGCCTTCACGACCGCCGGGCTCGAGCCCCCCGCCGCCACGCTCGCCGCGACCGCCGTCTCGTTCGAGTCCGAATCCTTCCGCGTCGACGTCTCCTCGCTCGGCACCGACTCGGCCTACGCGGACGTCCGGATGCAGCTCTCGACTTCGGAGGACTTCACGTCCGGCGTCCAGACGCGCACCTCGCGCGTGAACGCCGCCGGCGGCTCCGCGGCCTTCACCTTCCCGTCCCTCTCCGCCGGCACCGTCTACTGGGCGCGCGCCGTCGTGGCGGGGTCCGCGGGGTCCTCCTTCGCCACGCCCGCGTTGCGCGTCCCCACGACCGCCTACACGCCGCCCGTCTTCGGCCGCGTCGCGGCGGACGACGTCGACCCCGAGTCCGCCACGCTCTCGGTCGAGCTGCTCGCCCTCGGCGCCGGCTCCACCGCCGCCACCGTCTCGTGGACCTGCAGCGGCGCGGGCGGGACGCGCTCCGGCCAGATGAGCTTCTCCGGCGCCGCCGCCAAGGCGGCCGCGCTCTCCGGCCTCGCGCCCGAGACCGAATACACGGTGACGCTCGTCGCGGCCGGCGCGCATTCGCAGCGCGCGGAGACCTCCCTCTCCTTCACGACGCCGCGCTACCCCGTCCTCCTCCAGTCCGCCTCCGTCGCCGTCTCGCGCGCGGGCACCTCCGTCGCGCTCTCCGCGACCGTCGCCCGCGCCGACGCGCCCGCGACGCTCTCGCTCTACGTGGCGGGCACGCTCGCGGAGCGCTGGACCGGCCTGGCGCCCGGCGACTCGCGCACCTGGGAGAGCGCCGTCGCGCTCGGCGCCACCAACGACTGGCGCTTCGTCCTCGCCTCCGGCGCCTGGTCGGACGAGCGCACCGGCACGTTCATCGCGCGCCGCTCCGTCGCGTGGTTCGACGCGCCGTTCGAAGACCCCGCCTACGCCTCCTGGCGCTTCGCCGCCGGCGCCGACCCCTACGGCGGCGGCTCCTGGACGCGCCCCGACGGCGACGCCTCCGCCTTCGTGGCGGGGTCCGGGGCGCACCTCGACGTCGCCGCGCCGCGCGGCGGGGTGGTCTACACCGCCACCGAACCCTCGCGCGCCCCGCGCGACGTCCTCGTCGAAGGCCGCGCCCTCTTCACCGCCTCCGCCGCGCCGCTCTCCGCCGAGCCGGACGGCACGCGCGCCGGGCTCGTGCTGCACGTCGAGCCCGACGGCACCGAGCGCTTCTACGGCTACGACGGCGCCGCGTGGGTCGCGCTCTCCGGCTCGCCGCAGCCCGCCGCCGACACGTGGTGCGACTACACCGCCGAGTTCTGCTTCTCCGCCGCCGCGCCCGCCGTGCGCTACACGCTCGGCGGCGTGCCGTTCACGCGCGCCTCCGACGGCGAGGCGTGGATCCCGCTCGCCGCCGCCGCGCCGCGCGCGCTCGAGGGCGTCGCCTTCGACGGCGACGGCGCCGCGGGCGCCTTCCGCGCCGACTGGTTCGTCTACGAACCGGACGACGACCGGACCGACTTCTCCGCCGCCGCGACCGACGTCGCCGCCGACTCCGCCACCGTCGCGGTCGACGTCTTTTCGCTCGCCCCCGGCGGCGCCGCCTTCGCCGTGCGCTACTCCGCGGGCGAAAGCATCGCGGGCGCCGTCTCCTCCGGGTCGCGCTCCGCCACCGCCGCCGGCCGCCTCGACTTCCCGCTCTCCGGCCTCGCCGCCGGGCGCACCTACTGGGTCGAGGTCGTCGCGACCGACGCCGCCACCGGCGCCACGCTCCGCAAGACCTTCTCCTTCACGACCGTCCAGCGCATCGAGCCGCCCGAAGGGTCGCTCGCGGTCGTCGACGTCTCCCAGACCGGCGCCGTCGCGGTGGTGGATATCGCGAGCGTCGGCGCCGGCGCGGACTCCGTCGGCGTCTCCGTCCAGCTCTCCACGCGCTCCGACTTCGCCTCGTTCGAGACCTTCCCCGGCGCGGCCGCCGCCGCCCCCGGCTCTCAGCGCATCGCGCTCGGGCCGCTCGACCCCGCCACGGCCTACTACGCCCGCGCCGTCTTCGCCGGCTCCTCCACGGTCCTCTCCGCCGTCGTCCCCTTCACCACGCCCGACTACGGCGCGCCCGTCGCGCTCGCCTCCGCCGCCGCGACCGCCGCCGCGGACGGCGCCTCCGCCACCGCGACCGCGACGATCCTGCGCGCCGATTCCGCCGCCGTGCTCACGCTCTACGCGCGCGACGCCGCCGTGAAGACCTGGACGGACCTCGCCGCCGGCCAGACCGTTGCCGAGACCTTCCCGCTCACGCTCGGCGAGACCTGCGAGTGGCGCTTCGTCCTCGCCTCCGGGGCGTGGTCCGACGAACGCAGCGGCCTGCTCGTCTCGCGCCGCGAAGTGGCGTGGTTCGACGTCGACTGGGCCTCCGACGGCTACGCGCAGGGCGCCGCCTGGCCGACCGCCGCCGCGGCCGACGCCTCGGGCGGCACCTGGACGCGCACCGTCGCGGACGCCTCCTCGCTCGGCTCCGCCGGCCTTGCGCTCGACGGCTTCGAACCGCTCTCCTTCGTCCCGACCGCGCCAAGCCGCGAAGACTGCGACGTGCGCGTCGAGGGCGTGGCCACGGTCCGCCGCGGCCTCCAGCCCGCCCCCGCCGGCCGCGCGGGGCTCTCCTTCGCCGAAGGAGCGGTCTACGGCCTCGCCGGCGGCGCATGGGTCGCGCTCGACGCCGTGCCGCCCGCCGACGGCGCGCGCGTCGCGTGGGCCGCCGAATTCGACTTCTCCTCCGCCTCCGCACCGCGCGTGCGCTACCTCCTCGGCGGCGAGCCCGTCGCCGCCGCCGCGACCGGCGAAACATGGATCCCGACCACAGGCAGCTCCGTCTCCGGCGTCTCCTTCCTCGGCCACGGCACGCTCGGCGACTTCAAGGGACTCTACTGGGAAACCGACCCGCCGCCGCCGCCCGGGCGCCTCGCGCTCGGCCCGGCGGTCGCCGAAGTGGCCGCGACCGGCACCAACGCGCTCGTCTCCGTTGCCGTCGAATCGGTCGCCGAGGGCGCGGTCCTCGCGCTCTTCTGGAACGGAGCGGAGGCCGCCACCTGGAGCGCGCCCGAGGCGGGCCGCGCCTACACCAACGCCTTCGAGGTCGCGCTCGGAAGCACCAACGCCTTCCGCTTCGTCCTCTCCGCGCCGGGGCTCGACTCCGCCGTGCGCGAAGGCCGCGTCGTCGCGCGGCGGCTCGTCGACTGGTTCCACGTGCAGTGGGCCGCCGACGGCTACGCGCCGGGCGCCGCATGGAACACCGCCGCCGCCGAATCCGCCTCGGGCGGCACATGGACGCGCCCGGCCTTCGACGCCTCCGCGCTCTCCGGCGGCGCGCTCGCCGTCTCGCTCCCGGCCGGCTCCTTCCTGCGCTTCGCCGCCTCCGACCCCGCCGCCACGCCGACCGGCTCGCTCGTGCGAATCGAGGGCCGCGCGCGCTTCCCCGCCGCCGTCGCGCCCGCGACGCCCTTCGCCGGGACCCTCGTCGCGCTCTCGCGCCACGCCGCGGGCGAGGAAGGC
>CAMVRE010000013.1 GCA_947169825.1 uncultured Verrucomicrobiota bacterium
GCATACGAGATTTGACTCTGTGACTGAGTTCAGACGTGTGCTCTTCCGATCTATGCAGACCGCGCCCGCGGCGACCGGCCCCGCGAGCGGGCCGCGCCCGGCCTCGTCCACGCCCGCGAGCCGCGCGCCGGGATGCTCCGCCCACCACGCCTCCTCCCGGTCGAGCGGCGCGGCGCCGCCCCCGCGGGACCTCCGGTCCTTCTTCTTCGCGTCCATGCCGGCCATTCTACCACGCCTCCCTCCCGCCCGCCACCGCCTCCCCGCGCGCATCGCGCGCGGGCGGAATCCGCTTGACTTTCGCCCGGTTTTGTGGTGAAGTTGCGCCATTCGCACAACTCCCCTCCCCCGCCCCTTTTCCAACCCGGAGACCCCTCCCATGCGCCGCCTGCTCCCCGCCGCCCTCGCCCTTCTCGCCCTCGTCGCCGCCCCCGCCTCCGCGGACCTCTACGGAGGCACGGAGCAGGACGCCATCGCCGCCGGCGGCTCGCTCTTCTTCGACAACGGCTCCGCCAACGGCAAGGACCTCTCGCTCGAGCTGCACGGCGGATACTACGTCCTCGACGCGTTCCTCGTCGGCGGCTCGGTCGCCCTGCGCGACGACGACGTCGCCGACACCTGGGAGTTCGCCGCCCTCGGCCAATACCACTTCCTCCGCGCGTTCGACCCGGCCAACGACCGTCCGTGGGGCGTCTCGCCCTACGCCGGCGCCCGCCTCGGCGTCGCCCGCGGCAAGGACGCCGCCGGGAGCCACACCGGCGCCCTGTTCGGCCTCCGCCTCGGCGTCGACCTCTTCCTCACCGACAACGTCGCGCTCGACCTCGCCTTCGACTGGTCGCTCTGCTCCGCCGAGGTCTATCCCGACGACTACCGCCTCAAGAAGACCGACGCCACGCTCCGCCTCGGCCTCGACTTCCACTTCTAACTCCCCCACCCCGCAATGAAAACCTACAACATCGCAGTCATCCCCGGCGACGGCACCGGCCCCGAAGTGATCGGCGAGGGCCTCAAGGTCCTCAAGGCCGCCGCCAAGAAGTTCAAGTTCGGCCTCCGGACGAAGGTCTTCCCCTTCGGCGGCAAGCACTACCTCGAGACCGGAAAGCTCGTCGACGAGGCCGACGAGGCGGAGCTGCGCAAGTTCGACGCGATCTACCTCGGCGCGATCGGCCTCTCCGGCGCCGGCGCGAAGAACGTCGCCCCCGGCATCCTCGAGAAGAACATCCTCCTCAAGCTCCGCTTCGACTTCGACCAGTACATCAACCTGCGCCCGGTGAAGCTCTACCCCGGCGTCGCCTCGCCGATCGCCGGCGTCTCGCCCGAGACGATGGACTACGTCGTCGTCCGCGAGAACACGGGCGGCGTCTACACCGGCATGGGCGGCATCATGATGAAGGGCACGCCCAACGAGATCGCCTCGCAGGAGTGGGTCTACAACCGCTTCCAGGTCGACCGCTGCCTGCGCTACGCGTTCGAGCTGGCGAAGAAGCGCCACACGAAGAAGTCGCCGTTCCGCGGCCTCTCCGCCGAGGCGAAGGCCGCCGGCAAGACCGCGCGCCTCACGCTCTGCGGCAAGACGAACGTCCTCACGAACGTCTTCGGCCTCTGGGAGCGCGCCGCCAAGGAGATGGCGAAGGAGTATCCCACGGTCGAGCTCGCCTACCGCCACGTCGACGCGATCTGCCTCCTCATGGTCCAGGACCCGGGCCAGTTCGACGTCATCGTCACGGACAACATGTTCGGCGACATCATCACCGACCTCGGCGCCGCGTGCCAGGGCGGCCTCGGCGTCGCCGCCGGCGGCAACCTCAACCCGGACAAGGGCGGCGTCTCGATGTACGAGCCGATCGGCGGCACCGCGCCGGACTGGACCGGCAGGAACGGCATCAACCCGATCGCCGCGATCGGCGCGGCGGCGCTGATGATCGGCAACCTCGGCGAGACGAAGGCGGCCGAGGCCATCGAGGCGGCGATCGCGAAGACCACGCCGAAGATGAAGACCCAGCTCGCCGGCCAGATGGGCTGGACCACCACCCAGGTCGGCGACCTCGTCGCCAAGTCGCTCTAGCGGCCTCCCCCCTCCCCGCGCAACCCGGACCCGCGGGCGGCGACGCCGCCCGCGGGTCCGCATTTGCCGCGTGTGGCGGGTTCTGCTAGAATCGCGCGCCATGAAGGCCAACCGCTGGCTCCCGCTGTTCCTCGTCGTCACGGCCGTCCTCGCCGTGCTCTTCCTCCTGCCGATCTTCCTCGTCGTGAAGGGCGGCTTCTGGGACGACGGCGGCTTCACGCTGCAGCACCTCGCCTCGGTCTTCCGCAACCCCATCTACGCCGAGGGGCTCGCGAACAGCGTCCTCATCGCGGCCGGAACCACGACGCTCTGCCTCCTCGTCGCCGTCCCGCTCGCCTGGATCTCGCACAAATACGACTTCGCCGGCAAGGGGATCTTCTCCGCCGTCGTCCTCGTCCCGATGATCCTCCCGCCCTTCGTCGGCGCCATCGGCATGCAGCAGATCCTCGGCCGCTACGGCGTCCTCAACGCCGTGCTCGGCACGTCCGTCGACTGGCTCGGCCAGGCGCGCTACTGGGGCGTCGTCGCCATCCAGGCGCTCGCGCTCTACCCCATCGTCTACCTCAACGCCACCGCATCGCTCGCGAACGTCGACCCGGCGATGGACGAGGCCGCCGCCAACCTCGGCTGCCCGGCGTGGCGCCGCTTCTTCCGCATCACGCTGCCGCTCATCGTCCCGGGGCTCTTCGCCGGCTGCACGATCGTCTTCATCTGGAGCTTCACCGAGCTCGGCGCGCCGCTGATGCTCGGCTACACGACCTGCGCCTCGGTCCAGGTCTTCGACGCGCTCAAGGAGATCGGCTCCTCGCACTTCCCCTACGCGCTCGTCTTCGTCGTCCTCTCCGCGTCGGTCCTGCTCTACGCGCTCGGCAAGCTCGCCTTCGGCAGGCGGTCCTTCGCGATGCAGGGCAAGGCGGCGACGACCTTCAGGCCCCGCCGCCTCCGCGGCGCCGGCGCGCTGCTCGCGCTCCTGCCGTTCGTCCTCGTGACCTTCCTCGCGCTGCTGCCGCACTTCGGCGTGGTGCTCACGTCGCTCTCGCGCCCCGGCTCGTGGTACGGGACGGTCCTGCCGCAGGTCCTCACCTTCGGCAACTACGCCGAGGCGCTCGGGCACGAGATGACCGTCGCCTCGATCCGCAACTCGCTGCTCTTCTCCTCGGTCGCGGTCGTGGCGAACCTCCTGCTCGGCGTCTCGATCGCGTTCCTCGTCGTGCGCTCGAAGCTCCGCGGCGCGGGCGTCCTGGACGCCCTCTCGATGATCCCGCTCGCCGTCCCGGGCCTCGTGATGGCGTTCGGCTACCTCGCCATCTCGTCCTGGCTCTCCAACCTCGGCTGGGTGCGCTCGAGCGCCGCGTGGACCGCGCTCTTCGACGTGCGCGTGAACCCGACGCTCTTCCTCGTCGTCGCCTACGCGGTGCGGCGCCTGCCCTACATGGTGCGCAGCGCCGTCGCGGGCCTGCAGCAGACGAGCGAGGCGTTCGAGGAGGCCGCGTGGAACCTCGGCGCCTCGCCGGCGCGCACGGCGCGCGCCGTCACGCTCCCGCTCATCGCGGCGAACCTCGTCGCGGGCCTTCTCCTCGCCTTCGCCTTCTCGATGCTCGAGGTCTCCGACTCGCTGATGCTCGCGCAGCAGGCCCGCTACTACCCGATCACGAAGACGATCTACGAGCTCTTCCAGCTGCTGGGCACCGGCAAGTACGTCGCCAGCGCCCTCGGCGTCTGGGCGATGATGTTCCTCACCGTCGCGATCGCCGGCGTCTCGGTGCTCCTCGGCAAGAAGATGGGCGCGCTCTTCCGCGTATAGCCCCCTCCCGGACGGACGCGCGGCCGCGGTTTGTCAATTGAAAAGGACATCGTAGCACGCCGCGCCCCGACCGCATTGGTCAAATGCGGTTTCTCCGTTTCCCCGTTCGGTGTCCTTAAGTATGACAAACCGCGTGCCTTTCCTTCTCCTTGCGGACACCCGGTCCGCCGTGCTAGAATCGCCGCCAGAACGGACACGCCATGAAAGCCTTCCTCCCCCTCCTCCTCGCCACGCTGTGTCTCTCCGCCGCTCTCCGCGCGGAGGAGCCGGCCCCCGTCCCCGCCCCGCCCCAATCTCGCGCGGAGTCCGCGGAGTCGAAACCACACGCAGAGAGCGCAGAGGCCGCAGAGCCCGGCTCCCCCGCCGGGGGAGCTGCCGAGCGCAGCGAGGCTGAGGGGGTGTCCCACGCAGAGCCCGCAGAGCGCGCAGAGCCCGCCATCACGGGTGGGGCGAGCTCTCCGAGCGAGCCGACCCCGGCCCGTCGCGGCTGCGGCGCGCAGCGCCCGCCGCTGCGCGCCGAGGCTTCCCTGACCGACGGCTCCTCCCTCAAGGGCTCCCTCCGCCCGCGCTTCCTCCCCGCCGTCTCCCCCACCCTCGGCCGCGTCCGCATCGACCTCCGCGCCGTGGAGCGAATCGAGTTCCTTCCGACATCCGGGGGCAACTCCGCTGGACTTGATCGACGGGATCGACTTGCTCGACTTGGCTCTCAAGCCGCCCAAGTCCAGCAAGTCCAATCGGTCCAGCCGGTCCACGATTGCCGCGTCTCCTTCACGAACGGCGACACGCTCACCGCAACCCTCTCCCCCAGGCACGACCGCTTCGTCCTCGACACCCTTCTCGGTCGCGTGCGCATCCCGCTCCGCGCGGTCTCGTCCATCTCCTTCGTTCCTCCTCATTCAGCATTCAGCACTCAGCATTCAGCATTGCTATACCATTGTACCTTCGACAATCCGAGTGCAATCTCCTCTCCCTCCGCCGGCCCCGCCGGCCGCCTCCTCGGCGGCTCGTTCGTACCCGGCAAAAAGGGCGGCGCCCTGCGCGTGGAGAAGGACGCCGCCGCGTTCGAGGCGGCACTTCCGAAGGGCTTCCTCGGACCGGAGGGCTGCATCGAGTTCTGGGCGAAGATCGAGGGCGACGACCCGCGCTACGTGGACGGCGGCGACCCGCTCTTCTTCTCGCTCTTCGACGAGCGCGGCGCCGTGACGCTCCTGCAGTTCGCCGCCAACAACGGCTTCGCCCGCGGCGGTCTTGCCGGCGCGATCGTCAGTTGGCCCTTCGGAACCGTCGCGCACTGGTCGGGCTCGATGCCCTACGAGGGCGTCCTCGGCCCGGACTGGGCGGGCTGGCACCACTACGCGATGTCGTGGAAGGCGGATGGCTTCGGCGACGGCTCGTTCGTCAAAGTCTTCGTCGACGGCAAGCCGCAGCCCGTTCTCGGCGGCGTGGA
Source organism: uncultured Verrucomicrobiota bacterium (assembly GCA_947169825.1). GTDB lineage: Bacteria > Verrucomicrobiota > Kiritimatiellia > RFP12 > UBA3636 > UBA3636. The sequence goes on from CAMVRE010000013.1 coordinate 5,314, forward strand.
CGACGACAAGGTCCCCGCCCGCCTCGCCGACCTCCCCAACCACGATTTCCTCCTTGGCTTCCCCTGGGCCCGCTCCCGCGTCGACAATCGCAGCAACAGGCGGCCCTTCCTCGTCGACGAGTTCAAGATCTGGAGCTCCGCGAAAACGGAATTTCCCATCCGATAGACTTGTACCATTTCAAATCCACATTTGGAACGGTTCGGAAAATTCCAAACATTGATTCGGAATGGTATTGACAGGCCCCCGGCGTTCGCTCTAGAATCCGGCGCCATGAGCGACATTCCGCGCATGTACGACGCGCTCCGCAAGACGCCGAAATGGTATCTGCGCGACTGGTCCGAGGTCGCGGACGAGGGCAAGCGCGTCGAGACGCTTGTCGCGTGCCATCTCCTGAAGGCGGTCGAGGCCTGGACCGACCTCGGTCTCGGCGACTACGGCCTGTTCTACATCCGGACCAAGAGGAAGGAGGAGGTCGACTTCCTCGTCACGCGCGACGGCACCCCCTGGTTCCTCGCCGAGGCGAAGAAGTCGGACGCGTCCCGTTCGGGCACGCTCGCCGAAATGCGCCGCGCCACCGGAGCATCCTTCGTGCTGCAGCTCGTCGCGGAACTCCCCCACGAACCGGTCGACTGCTTCGAGCCGGGCTTCGTCGGCTCCGTCCCCCTCCGCACCTTCCTGAGCCAGCTGCCATGATCGTCACGCCTCTCCCCTGCGGCCGAATGGGCAACCGGCTCTCGCTCTCGGCACGATTCATCGCGCACGTCGAGAAGTACGGCGGCACCTACTTGAACCTCGCGTTCCAGCCCTACAACCGCTACTTCGAGGGCACGCAAGGGCGGCTCTTCCTTCGCTATACGTCGACCAAGGGCCCGAAACCCGATGGCGCCGCCCGGTGGCGCCGCCCGTTCGCGATCCGGACAGACGGCTGGTTCAAGCGTACTGTCGAGATGGGGGACGAATCATTCCTCGAATTGGAGCGCCGCACGAGCGTCCTGTTCTGCGGCATCTGGTTTTTCAACGACGGAGACGCTTTCCGAGAACATGCCAGTCTTTTGCGCCGCTTCTTCCGCCCCGTCGCGAAATGGCGCGAACCCGCTGCGGCGTGCGTCGCCGCGGCGCGCGAGGGCGCGGACCGTCTCGTCGCCGTCCACATGCGTCTCACGGACTACGCGAAGTTCAACGGCGGCGCGTGGTTCTACTCTCCCGAGGATTACCGCCGCTGGATGGAGCAAACCGCCGCGCTCCACCCCGGCCGCACGCGGTTTCTGCTGTTTTCGGACGCGATGCCGCCCGTCGAGACCTTCAAAGGCCTCGACTGGCGACGCGGTCCCGGCCATCCGGTCTCCGACATGACCGCGATGTCGCTCTGCGACGCCATCCTCGGCCCTCCCAGCACATTCTCCCAGTGGGCTTCTTTTATGGGCCGCGTCCCGCGCCTTCAGATCAAGTCCCGCGATCAGGTCGTGCAACTTGAAGATTTTGCTGCCCCGTCATGAATCCCTTTCCCTGAAATGGAATACACCGGAGGCGTTTTCTAAGGAAAATGAAGGAAGAATGGTTTCTACGACGAAGGACGTTTCCGAATTTCACGAAGAATTACGCGGACTCTATGGAGAAACAAAAGAAAGGATGTGGGCAATGCCGATCGAAGAAAGCCATCGGCCCTTCCGAGGAATGAATAGAACCGACGACGCCACCTGTTTTGTTTGAGATACTGTTTAGAAACCGGCAAGATAAGATGGGAGAACCGTTCTTGATTGTCCAAGACATAACGTGGAAATGAATCGTCAAGAGGAACTGCAAAGGTATGAATGGCATACAGCGGGCTCTTGCCGGCACGTATCTGGCACTCGATGCTCTGGGCATCGTGCTTTTCGGGTTTGTCGTATTCTGTGTGCGCGAAAGCCGTCATTTTCTCAATAACGGCTTGCCCTCCGCCAAGACTTGAAAAATGCCAGCCGCCGTTGGAAATGGTCTTCGCGCGAAAGCCTGAACACATTCGAATCATTGTTGGCGTTGTTCCCTTGTTAACCGCGGGAAGGAGCATGTCGCTATAATCGGGTTTTATATCGTCAAGGCAATGAAGAAGATCCGAATAGGAAAGAAATTTGGCTGCCTTCCAGTGGGGGTCGGACACGTTCCTGCAATTCAGAAAATAACTGAAATAGGCCAAATCAAATTGATAGCGCCCAGAGTCAGCAGCGTATCTGCGTACAAGTTCGGGACGGGGTATCTCGTCTAGGTCGTTCAGCAGAATGCGGTCGTCCGGTTTGGCATTTGTCAAACCACGCAGGATGCAATTTCTTTGATAGTTCTCGTTCGTCCACGGCGACTCAAAAGGAGGATAATCATCCACGACGATGTGGATGATCTTGTCGGCAAACTTAGCAAATCGGTTTTTGTTGTTCTCGTAGTAGAGAGGTTTCGGCTTTCCGGTAAAGGTCCGCGTCGCCTCGACCAAGACGAACCGGTCAACAACAGGATCGAGGATGTTCAACCGGATTTCAAGCAAATCCAGTTCGTTGAAAAAGGGAAACGTGTCGTAAACCATGGGCGCGTATTCTAGCAGAAGCGGCCATTGTTGCAACTGGAATTGCGACGATGCGCCGCTCCTCCTGCGCCTTGCGGACGATCCGGCGCTCTGCCGCCGCCTCGCCGAAGCCACCGCCCGCGACATTCCGGTCTATTCCTGGGCCGAGATCGCGGAGCAGTTCGAGCGGTTCTTCGAGTCGCTGTAGCCCCTGTCGCACGTCTGAGACGGCGATTGCTTCGCAACGCGATCTTGGCGGAAACGCTTCCCGCACCGCACGCCGCTCCGCGGCTGTGCGGAGAAGCGTTTCCGCCAAGAATCTGCCAGGCGGAGACCGGTTCCGCCCGGCCGCGAAGCGGCCATTGCGGGGCGGACCGGTCTTTGCCCCGAATGGTGTCGCGAAGCGATTGCGTTCTATTGCCGCGACAAGGGCGGGAGCGTTTCGAAGTATCCGCGCCAGGACCCCGCCACCAGGGCGAAGCGCCCGCGCACGAGGTGCCACGCCACGGCCCCGAGGAAGGGCGGCAGCCCGCGCAGGCGCGGGAAGGAATACCACTTGCGCAGGAAGATGCGGTATCCCGTGCGGAACCACGCGGCCTTGCTCCCGTCGTTCGCGCCGATTGTCGCGGAGCCGTAGTGGAAGATCTTCACCCCCGGCGCGACCGCGAGGCGCCGCCCGAGCCTCCGCACGCGGAGCGAAAGGTCGGCGTCCTCGAAGAAGAAGCGGTAGTCTTCGTCGAACCCGCCGATCGCCTCCAGCACGTCGCGCGGGAGGAGGATGCAGGAGGCCTGCACATAGTCGGGCGCATCGCCGGGGCGGCACGGGCGCGGGTAGCCGAAGACCCGCCCGAGGCGGTAGCCGGCGGGGGCGTCCTCGCCGCCGTCCGCGCCCTCCATGTCGCAGCCCACGAGCCCCACTGCGGGATCGGCGGCGAGGACCGCGCGCATGGCGCCCACCAGCTCCGGCGGGCAGCGCGTATCGTTGTTGAGGAAGAGGACCGAATCGGTGGCGGGATCCTCGAGGGCCTTGCGCATCCCCGCGTTCATCCCGCCGCCGAAGCCGCGGTTCCTCGGGAGGCGCAGCACCTCCACCCCGGCCGGCAGCGCGGCCCGCAGCTCCGCCTCTCCGTGCGAGGGCGAGCCATTGTCCACGACCAGCACGCGCGCGGGCTCCTGCTGCACAACCAGGGTCTTGCAGCATTCGGCCGTGAGCGGGATGCGCTCGTAGTGGAGGACGATGATGGCGGTCACGGGTCGAGAGGATAGCAGAATCGGCGGCGGTTTGACAACCGCCGCCGATTCTGCGAGAATTTCCTCCCGTCACGCCACACCGAGTATTGGTCGATACCGGCTTGCCGCCTCCCGTTGAAGAGCTGTCATGGCGAACGAGGCAGGATCGTGGATTCCAACAACCCGCGCACAAGCGCATCAACGAAAGGAATCCTCCCATGAGCTGGGGCACCTACATCAAGAACATGCTGATTCCGGGCTTCTCATTCGCGGACCTCGGAAAGCGAGAGGAACTGACCAGAACGCTCGACAGCCTCCGAACCGAGGCTCTTGCACACGCAGCCACCAAGTCGGCGGATTCAGGCACGCTTGCTCGCGAGTACGAGGATTGGAAGCGGCGCTTTATCGCCTGCGTCCGCGAAGACACGATGCTTTCGATCGTTGCGACCGCACTGGACGATCGCCGGTATCAGAAGGACCCGTCCCGCTGGCCCGAAGAAACGGAACAGGGAGTCCTCGCGCACGATGTCTACTACAATCGGATCTCCAAGCGGGAAATCGAGGATTGCGAACTCGACTGGTCTGAGAATCCGCCGCTCTACCACGACATAATGCTCGCTCTTTGGGGGATCGACCCAGCCGCCAGCCCCGCCAAAATGGAGGAAAACGAACCGAGGGGTTTTAGAGAACTCGTTGATGATGTTGTCTTCAAGTTCCGGGAAACCTGGAACGACCTGCTCGAAGCGGAAGAGATGCAGGTCCGGCTTCATCTCGGCAAGGCAGCGCTCGAGAGAGAGCCGGATGGATGCGAGGAGGGGTGAGATGGAGCGCCCGATTCATCGCTACCGCCGGTTCAAGGACTGGGATTACTCACGTGGAGCATCGTTCTTCATTACGCTTTCGTTGGACGAACGAAAACCGCTCTTCGGACAAGTCCACGACGGAATCGTGTGCCTCTCCGAACTTGGCCGTGAAGTTCTGGCCTCCTTGGAGCGAATTCCGGTTCTCGAACCGGCGATTACCCTATACGGGCATGTTGTCATGCCGGACCACGTTCATTTCAATTGCCATCTGGCCGCCCGGCTCGAAGAGCCTCTTGAGGTTCTCGGTCGGGCAATTCGCAGTTTCAAGAACCACACGACCAAGTTTTGCAAGCTTTTGGCCGAGCACGGCTCGGCCATCATCGCTCCATCCTCCGCCCATGCCCTGCAACAACCCCGGTCACGCCCTGCGCAGGGAGTGATGACGGCCGAACCTAGTTCGGCCGGAGAGGGGTCCGGGGGCCGCGGAGGCCCCCGGCTCTGGCGCCTCGGCTACCACGATCATCTCTGCCTCTCCCGCCGCTTCATCGCCGCGACCGAGCGCTACATCGCCTACAACCCGCTCAAGTGGGAACTCATGCACGGTTCGGGCTCCCTCCGCATCCACGAGCCGCTCTTCTCCCCGCGCCTCGATCCTGCCGAGTATTGGAAGGGCGTGGGCAACCCGGCGCTTCTCTCCGCCGACTCGAAGCTGGTCTCCCTGCGCGTTTCGCGCCAGGTCCGAGACATCGCTTCGGTGGTGGCCCGCATGGAGCAGGCCGCGGACCGGGGCTTCACGATCGTGAGCGGCTTCGTGAGCGCGGGCGAGCAGGCGGTGCGCGATACGCTCTGCCGCTGCCGCCGCCCGGGCGCCCGGCTCGTGCACGTGCGCGCCTCCTGCATACCGAATGCGCGCTTCAAGCCCGAGAGCGCCTACGTGCAGGCCTTCGCCGAGGGCCGCTGCCTGGAGCTCGGCCGCGGCAACGAGGAAGTCGCCTTCGGCCGCGCCGCCTGCCTCGACGTGAACGCCGAGATCGTGGAAATGGCCAAGTCCGGCCCCGGCTGCGCGCTGTATTTCACGCGCGAGGGACTGGTACGGTTGTAGCCGCTCCACCCGACGCGCACGCGGAGCCCCCCCCGTGGCCGGGCAGATCCGGCGCACGAACCGGGGCATGGAGTGCTGATGTCCGAGCACTGCTCGGCCAGAGAGGGGGGCGGGCGCCGCGGAGCCCCCCCCCCGGACTCAAACTCCCTTGCGCCTCTCCGCCTCCACGTGCTAGAATCCGGGTTCCTCAACCCTTTCAACCCCTTCAACCTTTCCCCCACTTCGGCCGCGCAGCCGCCACTGAACCACTTGCCCCTCCCCTCCCCGAATTGACCGCCGCCGCCCCACTTCCCTCCTCCACGGACCATCCGGCCGAAGCCGGATCGGCGGCCCGCGCGGATGCGCGGTCCGCGCGAAAGCGCATCCTGCTCGTCGACCACGTTTGCCACAAGATCACAAAATCCTTCGACTTCTTCGCCGCGTTGCTGCGCCGCCGTTTCGAGGTCGAAACCTTCTACTACAACCAGGCCTACCGCGTCCGCATTCCCGCCGACAAGGTCGCCTGGGCGGATGTGATCGTCTACCTGGAGTTCCTCCCCTCCCGCTTCCGCATTGCCGAGCCCGGCAAGCGCTGCGCGTTCGTGCCGATGTACGACAACGAATGGGGCTCCAACTGGCAATGGCGACGCATCGCGGATTCCGGGATGGCTGTTGTTTCCTTCTGTGGCCGCATCACGGAACACGCGCGGAAGTGCGGCGTCCAGAATCTTCTCGACGTCCGCTTCGCGCTACCTCCTTCGCCCGCGCAGGGCAATCCGCGTATCGCCGTGCTGTGGGACCGCGGCCAGGTCGGCATCGACCAGGTCCGCAGGTTGTTCGCGCCGGGCGATCTGGACAAGCTGATCGTCGTTCGCCGTCCGGGCGGCGGGAAGGCGCCGGAGCCGATTCCGAGCGAGGTCCGCGAGGCCTATCACGTCGAACTGCACGAAGGCGGCTATCTCCCCGACGAGGAATACCGCGCCCTGCTTGCCGAACCCGGCATCTACATCGCCCCGCGGTTCAAGGAAGGCATCGGCATGACGTTCCTCGAAGCGCTTGCGGCCGGGAAGCTCGTGGTCTCCCATCGGGACGCGACAATGGACGAGTCTATCGAAGACGGCGTGGACGGCCGTCTTGTCGACATGCGGAATCCCGGGCGGATTACCCTCCCGGAAACGCCCGTCGATGTCCGCCTCGAACGGGCCCGGCAACGGCACGAGCGGTGGAAGGCAGACTCAGCCAGCATCCTGGACTTTCTGAGCCGTTCCGCCAGCCTTCCGCCCTGCAAGGGCGGGTGGTCTCCGCGCTCGGTTCTTCGATACGTTCTTTTCGCCTTCGAAGGAATTCTCTTCCGTCTGTTCCAATAGCTTTGAAATCAGACCTCATGAGTACGATCGACAACAACAATGACAAGGAATTCCTTCGCCAATGGCAGCGGGCGAAACTATCCGCCTACGGCGAGGCAATTCCCTCGTTCAAACCCGGTCCGTCCGGCGTCACGGTCCTGACCTATTTCTTCCGTCCGCGCGAAACAGCGGACTCCTATTTCCCCTACACGAAGTGCGCCCTCTACGAAACCTGGCGCCTTTGCGGCGCGATGAAAACGGTGATCGTCTCCCACGAGATTACCCCGCCCGTGTCCGAATTTGCGAATCGATTCCCAGATTTGGTTGAGGTGCAGGTTGAACCTTCTCTCAAAAGCATGGGGCCGGGCGATGTCGATTCAATGAGCACAGACTGCAATGTCAATTTGCACAAGCGCTTCTCCACGCCGGAAGTGCTGATTGTGCAAGATGACGGCTTTCCGCTCCGCCCCCATCTGGAGCGGTTCACGGGGCGTTTCGACTTCATCGGCTCCCCGATGCGCCGTCCATATTGGTATGTCCAAATCCTCGGCCGCATCCTTCGGGACTGGCCCTGCAACGGAGGCTTTTCCCTCCGCTCGAAGAAAATGTGCAAACTCGTTTCGGACTACTGGCACCGGCACTACGAAGGAAAACCGTTCGAAGTGAGCCAGACGGAAGATTTGTTCTACACCGAGACGCTTCCCCGACGATTCCGGGAATTCCGATGGACCGTTCACATCGCGGAGTCGAAACCGGCCGCCCGTTTTTGTTTCGACGGGTGCATTCCCTACCGGCCGTGCCCTGATGTCTTCGGATTCCATTCGGCCCGGGGATTTCAGGCAATCGTACGCGACTTGAAAGACTGACCCCGGAAATCATCGTTTGCCCTCCGCTTGATTAAGTCGAACAACCGAACATCTTGCATTGCCCCGCAACAACAAGGAACAACAATGGAAATCGTCTTCGTGTCCGCAGGCTTGGACCCAGCAATGTACGCCCGTTGCATTGCCGAAAATCAGCATGCAAAACGGCATCGTCTTGTTTTTTTCGACAATCGGATTCGAGACGACGGTTTGCCGATATTATACAACAGGTTTCTTCGTGAGTTCAATTATTCCCGCCCTGCCTGGATCATATTCTGCCATGAAGACTTCCAACCGCTTGAAGACATTGAAGACTATTTTGAAGGGTTGCCTACAAATTCCATATACGGACCGATCGGATCGCGGATGAATTGCGCAAAATCACTTCGTACACCGGGCGGAATCTGGTCCTGCGAGAATCTGGGGTGCATCATGCAGAGCAGAAAAGACGGTTCGGATATCCGCATGGTAGGCAGCCCAGTCGAAAAGGGAGAAGAGGTAGACTCGCTTGACTGCATGTGCGTTGCCGTTCACTCGTCGTTAGTAAAGGAACACAACCTTCTTTTCGACAACCGTCTCGACTTCGATCTCTACGCGGAAGATTTTTGTGCGAGCGGCTTTGCCAATCATGGAATTGCCACGCGGATTCTTCCGTTTCAATGTCGGCATTGGTCTGCCGGTCGACGCATAGAAGCGCCGTTTCTCGAAAAACTCAGATATCTGGATCGGAAATACCCATCATGGGAATTTGCCTCCACCACGGGATACACTTTTGGTCTTGGCCGCACGTTCTGGAGACGAATGCAGCGAAAAATCATTGGCGCCGTTGCCGGGTTTTCTCCAGATGCCGCACAAAAAATCAAGCACATTTTTAGTTAATTTTCTCGCTGAATAACAATGAACGGTTTCCTCGGAAAACCAGGTAGAACCCTGTTGCACATCCTTGCATATGTAGTGTGCACCATATGGCCGCCAAGCAGAAAACACATTGTTTTTGGATCTTGGCTCGGGACCCTTTGCTCCGACAACCCAAAATATTTCCTACTCTATCTGGCAAACAAAAAGGACCTGCATCTGCATTGGATCGGCAATTCAACGACTGAAAAATCGATTCCCAAACTGTCCAATGTCGATTTTTCAACTTCTCGAACCCCAAAAGCGTGGTTCAATATTCTTCGATCCCGATACATGGTTTGCTCTCACGCCCATTTCTTCGACTTGACTTCATTGCCATTGTTCCATGGCAGGCATTGTCTCAATCTTTGGCATGGTATACCAATCAAATATTTGGGAAAAGGCCTTGCCGAGCACCAGGCACGGAAACGGGAAAAGATTGGATGTTTTGACAGGTTTTGTCGATATTTGGCAAAACCGCGTTCCATCTCGACTCCCGTCTCTTCGTCTCGGATGGGGGAACTTCTCGCCATGCAAAACGAGAACAATTTCGGCACTTTTCTGCCTTTCGGAACTCCGAGAAACGACTTTCTGTTGAACAACCGCGACAACATTGACCTTCAGAGAAATCTTCGCGAAAAATACGCGCGGCTTCTGGGTTTCGACCCGAGCCGGAAAATCGTACTGTACTTGCCAACTTACCGGTCGTCCGGCAAAGATGTCTTCGCCTTTTACGATTTGAAAGAACCGGAATCGGCGGCCTTCGCGAAAATTCTAAACGACAACAACGCGGTTCTGATTGAAAAGCACCATTGGATGACATATGTCCAACATCCTCTGCCGCCTACCCCTTCCTTTTCGATAGTCATACCGGGAGATCGGCAAAACATCGTCGATACACAAGAACTCCTTCTTACCGCCGACATCCTTATCAGCGATTACTCGGGCGTGTACATCGACTTCGGCCTTCTGGAACGGCCATGTATCCATTTCGCCTACGACTTGAATCAATATCGCGACAGGGACTCGGGGCTTGCCTACGATTTGAATCAAGTCGCCGCAGGGCCTATTGTAAAGACATTACCGGAGTTGCTGTCAACTCTCACCGATCTTCTGGAGCACCCCGCATTTACCCCCGCCCCGCACTTCCACGAACTCGTCACGTATGAAACGGGACACGCATGCGAGCAGTTGGTTCGTTTTTTGGAGTTGAAATCTCTTAGATAACGACTGCCCCGTCAAAAACCGTTCCTTCAACCATCATCCGCGGATTTTGGCCAAGGTTTCGTTGAGAATCGTCGAACTGGTTCCTTTGGTGTATGGGAAATACACAATGCGAACACCGACTTCGGCGAATTTGGCCTCCATCTCCTTCCATCGGGGATGATTGAACCAGTCATCGCCGACGAAGAGAATGTCGAAGCGTAGCTTCTCCCATGCCTTGAACTTGTCGAGGTCGTCCTGAGGGATCGCGGCATCGACGCACTTGATGTTGCGGATGATCTCGAGCCGCTCTTCGAACGGGATGACCGCCTTCTTGTGCTTGTAGGCGACGAGCTCGTCGGTCGACACCCCGACGATAAGTTTGTCGCAAAGGCCCTTCGCGTTCTTGAGAAGGTTCAGGTGTCCGATGTGGAAGAGGTCGTAGACCCCGCAGGTGTAGCCAACGGTCATTGCCGCTCCTTGTCATGGTTGTTGAGAAAACGCTCGAGGCACCAAAGCTGCCACTTTTGGTTGCCGGAGAATTTCGTCATTTCAAGATTGGGAAGAAACTCGGGGCGAACGGGCCCCTTCCAATCGGCGAAGTATGCATCGACGGGGCGCGGCATCGGATTCTTGTTCGGCACTGGAATGTCGGGATACCGTTTCGAGAAAAGCTCGCGGATGAGATATTTGGATTCGCCGCGACGAATCCGAGCGAGGTCGAGCGGTTCTGCCAACGCCATCCTCTCATATGGGTCCAGATACGGAAGACCCGCCGCTCTGAATGCGTTGTCGTAGGAACTATAACTTTCACGTGTGCAGAGTCCTTCCATGAACCCGACAAAATCGATCATGTCGCCTTTGAGTCTGTAGGGTTCAAATGCATAGGTCATGTCCATCGGTTCGACGAGAACCTCGGCGGGATCGATCGAGCAATATCGCTTCACGAAGGCGTCGAAGGTCCAGTCCTGCGAGAGAAGCTTGTCCATGCCGCCGAAAACATAATCGGCACCGTCGCCGATCAACATGACTTCAATGCCGTCGGCCTTTGCCTGGAGAGCTGCCTGTATGATCTGAGGCTCGATCGAATGCACGGGTGCACACTTTGCCTCCATTGCCATGTCCACATGTTTCTCAACGGTTGCCCAGGCGATATCCACATAGTGCAAATTCATGCCGCACTCCGACGCGAATCTCTCGGCGCGAGCGAGTTCCTCACGCTGGAATTCGCCGCCAAGGAACCGGAAGGTGTATGCTTCTGCACCGCGGGCGTAGGATGCAACAATGGCACTGTCCATGCCACCTGACAGCATGACGCCCCTCTTTGCTCCTTTGAATGGTTCCAATTGGCGGGCAACGACCTCGCCGATCTCCTCGGCCGTCGACACCTGAACCCGTTTCTCTTCCGGGACGAGGTCGATGTTGCGATGCTTCATGCCGGGAAAGAAGTCCACGCCGTCCCGGTCGATGTACCTGAAAGCCAGGTACGAACTCATACAGTAGTTTTTGTCGACGCTCATGTTCGAAAAAGTGTGGGTCGCGATGCCGCCATGCTAGAAAATGCCATCCTGCGAATCAAGAAAAATCGAATGATCGAAACGGCGGTCCTGATGATGTTGAGGTGGCCCGGATGCACCAGGTCGGCGCTCATGGCGACGTAGACTGTTTTCATGGGGAAGGGGCGTTATGCGCGGCCCGGCGAACGAGTGCGGGTTCAGTCCGGTTTCGGGCCGCCGGGAAGGATCCGAAGGTTCGCGACGCGCTGGAAATGGGCGTCGTCCGAAACGAGGACGGCGCCGTGCTCGAGCGCGAGCGCGGCGATCCAGATGTCGTTGGTCGGGATGGGCGTTCCGGCCTTTTTCAACTGCCGGAAGACGGTGCCGTAGCATTCGGCCGTGTCGGTCGTGAGCGAGACGGTTTCGACGGTCGGGATCGCGAGAAACCGGGCGAGACCGGCGCGCGCGGCGCGGCCGCGGCGGGTCGAATCCAGTCCCGCCACGAACTCGCCGAGGGCGGGGAGCGGCAGCAGGACCTTGTCCGCGCGTCCGAGCGCCTCCGCATTTCCGCCGCCGGCGACGAGGTCGATGAGCGTGTTGGTGTCGACGAGGATCTTCACTTCCACAGCTCCTCGTCGATGGTGCGCTGCGCCGCGACGGCGCGGCGCAGCGCGGCGGCGTCCTCCGCGGTGATGGTCCCGGCGAGGGCGGCGAACTCCGCCACGTGGTCCGGCCGCTTGCGATGGACCAGGCCGAGCGCGGAGGCCAGAAGGGCCTTGGCGGCGCGGTTCATGCTGGTGCCGGCCCGCGCCGCGTTCTCGCGGAGCGCGGCGTAGAGATCGTCGTCGATGTCGTGGAGCGTAATGGCTGCTGGCATGGGAGCCTCCGTGGTTCAAAAACAAGGCAAATTCTGAACCATTCCGCTTCGCTTGTCAAGAGGAATCTCCCGCGGCGGGGGCGGAAGGCGTGAGAACACGCCGCGGAGAAAGCCCCGCGCGTAGGCCCAGGCGATGCCGGGGCGGCCGTGGCGGAGGGCCGTTGCGCCGTACCAGAGGACGGACAGCGGGCCGAAGACGAAAACCACCGCAAGCCGGCCCGGGAGGCGGAAATGCCGACGCACGAACCAGAGGCGGTTGCGCGAGAAGCAGAATGTCCGGTAGGGCTTCTCGATGCCGAGGGCGCGGAGCGCGGGGACGCACCCCGGTTCGAGGAATCCGTGGTGGTCGGTCCGCGCGGCCGCGACGATCGCCGCGGTGCGCCCCGTGGCGAGGATGCGCCAGCCGAAGTCGGACTCCTCGAAGATCTGGACGAACGCCGCGTCGAAACCGCCGACCTCGTCGAAGACCGCGCGCGGAACGCAGAAGGCGTTCGGGCTGTAGGTCGTCCAAAGCAGCTCTTCGCCCGCCGGGACATCGGCCTCGCGACAGCGCGGCGAGCGGTCGCGGGGCTGCGACGTGCGGCGGTCGAAATCGGAGCCGAGCGTCCAGACCTCGCGCCGGCCGTCCGCGAGGACATGGACCGAGAGCGGCGCCGCGAGGCCGAGCTCCGGATGGTCGCGAAGCGCCGCGACGAGCCGCGCGCACATGTCGGGAGCGACGATGTTGTCGTCGTCGAGGAAGAGAAGGAACGAGCCGCGCGCGAGCCGGGCGCCGGCGTTGCGGGCCGCGGCCTGGAAGGAGTTGCGGTCCTGCCGGACGTAGCGGAAGTGCGAATCGGAGCCGAACGCCTCGTGCAGGACAGTCCCCGTGTCGTCGGGGGAATGGTCGTCCACGACGATGCACTCCAGGTCGACGCCCCCGCTCGCAAGGACGGACGCGACGCACCGCTTCACCATCGGCGCGCGGTTGAACGTCGGAATGACGACGGAGAGGACCGGCGCGGAATCGTTCACGGCTGCGGAAAGGACGCCTTCGGCGCCGACCAGATCCTGAACTCGTCGATCAGGAAGGGAACGTGGCGGGCGGCGGGCTCGCGGTCGTCGGTCCGCTGGGGAAAGCCGAGGAGGACGGGCGTCTCGAGGAAGCGGAGGAAGTTCTTTCCGCGGGCGAGGTCGTCATGGCCGTCCGACGCGAGGCGCCTGCCGTCGACGAAAAGCGCGAGGACGGAGTCGGACCCCGCCACGCCATCCGCATCCCAGACGACCGCATAGTGGTGCCACGCGGCCGGATCGCCGAGAAAGCCGGGATAGCGCCGGAAGCCGCATCCGGGCTCCGTCGTGGCGGTCGCGCCGGCGATCATGGCGCAGAGGCCGCTCCGGCCGCTGCCGTCGTTGCCGCTCCACTGCAGGTACGACGAACGCGGATTGCGGCCGGGGCGGTCCATGTCGTCCTTCAGCCACAGGCAGAAGAACCGCGGACTGCCGCCATCGCCGAACCGGGACTCCGGCGTCGCCTCCTCCATCTTCGCCCAGAACTCGATCGTCCCGCGAGGGCCGAGATCGCCGGGGCGAAAATCGACCTGCGCGGCCCGTTCGTCGGAGAAGACCCGCAGCGCGCTCCCGACCTTGCCCGGGACGAAGTCGCCGCCGAGGAACGTGCCGGCCGGGCCCGTGGCGGGGTGCTCGATTGACTGCGCGTCGTCGAAGGTGCAGTGGTAGAGGAGTTCGGAATGCTGAGTGCGGAATGCTGAATGCGGAATGGGGCTGTCAGACCGGGAACAGGCGAAGTCGGTCTTCGCGACGGACCAGATCTTGAGGTCGTCGACGAGAAAGGGCTTCATGCTACGACGCCGGTCGGTGGAGCTGGCGTGCCAGGGGATGCCGAGATCGTAGGCATGGTTGCCGTAGTCAGCGAGACGGGCGGGAACCTTTTCGTCGTCCACGCCGCCGAGGACCGGCTGCGGATTCCCGTCGACGAACACTTTCACGAACGAGCCGTCTCCGAATCCGTCCGCCTTCCACGACATCGCGTAGTGGTGCCAGTCCGCCCAGTTGTCGCCAAGGATCTTCCGGTACTCCATCGACCAGCCAGAGTGCGGAATCGTGCCGAACGGCCAGCCGGCCATCGCTCCGCCGAGTCCGCCGCGGGCGAAGCCGTTGTTTGCCGCAAACTGTAGGAGCGTGATGCTCCTGCGCTCGTCGTAGAGCGAGACGAACAGCGGATCGCCGCCGTCCACGTACCGGAGGTCGTCCCCCTCGATCTTCGCCCAGAACTCCAGGCAGCCCTCGGGGCCGAGGAATCCCTTCGGGAGCTTCGACTCGAACGCGGGCGTATCCGCCTCCACGCGCAGCGCCCTGCCGAACTTCCCCGAAACGAAGGAGCCGCCGAGGAAGCGGCCGGAGGGGCCGGCGGCGGGATGCTCGATCGAGGAAGCGGAGTCGAAGGTGCAGTGGTATAGTAATGCTGAATGCTGAATGCTGAATGCTGAATGAGGAGGAACGAAGGAGATGGACGAGACCGCGCGGAGCGGGATGCGCACGCGACCGAGAAGGGTGTCGAGGACGAAGCGGTCGTGCCTGGGGGAGAGGGTTGCGGTGAGCGTGTCGCCGTTCGTGAAGGAGACGCGGCAATCGTGGACCGGCTGGACCGATTGGACTTGCTGGACTTGGTCGGATTGAGAGCCAAGTCGATCAAGTCGATCAAGTCGATCAAGTCCAGCGGAGTTGCCCCCGGATGTCGGAATGAAATCGATTCGCTCGACCTTCGCGAGGTCGATGCGGACGCGGCCGAGGGAGGGGGAGACGGCGGGGAGGAAGCGCGGACGGAGCGTGCCCTTGAGGATCGAGCCGTCGGACAGGGAAACGGTCGCGCTCAATGGCGAATTCTGAGTGCTGAATGTTGAATGCTGAATGGCGTCTCCGCCCGGCGCGGCGGGCTCTGCGCCCTCTGCGGGCTCTGCGTGAGGCACCCCCTCAGGATCGCTGCGCTCGCCAGATCCCCCAGCGGGGGAGCCAGACTCCGCGATCTCCGCGTGAGAAACGGCGTCCGCGAAGCAGAGTGCGGAGGAGAGGAGCAGGGCGAGGAGGGTTTTCATAGCGTGTCCTTTCGTCGGTGGTTGGAGCGGGAACGGGACGCGGCGCGTTTGCTCGGCGGCGGCGGGGAAGGCGGGGAGAAACGGGCGAGCCATTCGCCGAAGAAGCGGACGGAACGGCTACTCGTGGCGGTGCATGAGCCAGACGTGCATCGCGAGGCAGACGACCACCGGGACCGGAAGGAGCCAGTGCGCGTGGAGCTCCGGATGCTTGGAGAGCGACTCGGCCGTGATGCAGAAGAGGTAGAACGCGCCCGCGATGGCGAGGGAGAGGCCGATGCCGACGGACGACTCGCGCCGATGGCTCTGGATGCCGAGCGGGACGCCCACCAGGACGAAGCAGAAGCATGCGACGGCGAGCGTCGCGCGCACGCCGATCTCGACCTTCTTCCGGGAAAGCTCCTTCTCCGCGCGGAAGGCGGGGGCCAGTTCGGCGCGGGCGGCGACAAGCGCCTTCCCGCCGCTTTCGATCCGGGCCGCGAGCACGGCGGGCGTCGGCGCGACGACGGGATGCTCCGCCGCTGCGGCGACGGCGTTCGTGAGCCCCGCCGCGTCCGCCGCGGCGAGCGCGTTGGTCAGCGCGGCGGCGGATCCGGAGTCGCGCGCGGCGGAGAGAAGCCCCACGGCCTCCCCGACCGCGGCCGCGCCCGAAAGGGCGGCGGCCGAGGAGGTGGCCGCGCGGAGCGCCGCCGCGGCCGCCCGCGCAACGGCGTTCGAGACCTCAACGGCGGCGGCCCGCTCCGGATTCGCGAAATCCTCGCGAATGCCGGCAAGACGCCTCTCGAGCGTCGCCAGGCGCGCCCGGGCCTGCGGCGAGACGGGCGGATAGACGCGCGCGACGGCGACGTCGCGCACGAGCTCCCACGTCGGCATGTCCTTCGCTCGGCGGGCCGGCTCGCGCTCCCCGGGCGAGTCGTCGTAGCCCGCGAGGGCGGCGAGCGGAAGCTGCCACGTCTCGGCGTGGGACATCCCGGGCTCGTCGTCGCGCCACGGGTCGATCGTCACGTCGCGCATGTTCAGGAACGCGCGGCCGTCGCCGTTCGTGGCGACAAAGGCGGACGCGGCGCGGATCTCGCGGGTGCGGCCGCCGGGAAGTGGCTGGTTGACGCGCAGGTCCAGCAGCTCCTCCCCGTCGCGGCGGGCGACGAAGACGTCGTAATCGCCCATGGGGATCCAGGTGCGCGGCTCCAGCAGCGCCATCACGTCCTTCGCCTTGAACGCCTTGCGGCGCAGGGCTCGGGTGTAGGCGGCGTCGGGCGAGACGTTGTCGTTCACGTGCAGGCAGACGAGCGCGAGCAGCGCCGCGAGGAGCACGGGCGTCCGCATGATGGAGGCGAGCGGGACGCCGCAGGAGCGCATCGCGGAGATCTCGCTGTCGGAGGAGAGCCGCGAGAAGACCAGGAGCGAGGAGACGAGCGAGGCGACGGGGACGGAGTAGGAGAGCGTGCCGGGCAGGTTCTGCCAGAGGAAGCGCAGGACGAGCATCGCGTCCATGCCGCGCGCGATGTACTTGAGGGACTCGAAGACGAGCCCCACCATCATGACGAAGGTGAGCACGGCCATCGCCATCACGAACGTGACGAGGAAGTTCGAGAGGATGTAGCGGTGCAGGATGCGCATGGATGGTGCGGATGATACACGAATCGCCCCGCGGGGGCAAGGCGCTTGCGCGCGGCGCCGCGGGCGTGGTAGGATAGGGGCATGCCCGGGAAGGAGACGAAAAGGGAATCGCTGCCGCAGACGCTCGGCCTCGCCGACGTCTTCTGCATCTCCGTCGGCGCGATGGTCTCCGCCGGCATCTTCCTGCTGCCCGGCCGCGCGTTCGCCCACGTCGGACCCGCGGTCGCGGTCTCCTACGTCTTCGGCGGCTGCATCGCCACGCTCGGCATCCTCGCCGTCCTCGAGCTCGCCACGGCCATGCCGCGCGCGGGCGGCATCTACTACTTCGCCACGCGCAGCCTCGGCCCGCTCGCCGGGACGATGTCGGGGCTTCTCAACTGGGCCGCGCTCGCGCTCAAGGGCGCCTTCGCGATCTTCGGCACCGCGCAGATCGCCCACGCCTTCGGCCCTGCGCTCCCGGTCCCCGCCTACGGCGTCGCGTTCACCGCGGTGTTCCTCTTCGTGAACCTCCTCAGCACCGCCGCCGCCGCGAAGATGCAGCAGCTGCTCGTCGCGGTTCTGCTCCTCGTGATGGCCGCCTACGTCGCGCTCGGCGCGGGGCACGTCGAGCTCGCGCGCTTCGCGCCGTTCGTCGCGGAGGGCAAGCGCTGGTCCGACGTGCTGTGGGAGGCGGGCTTCCTCTTCGTCTCGTTCGGCGGCCTGCTCGGCGTGGTGAGCGTCGCGGAGGAGGTGCGCAACCCGCGCCGCAACATCCCGCTCGGGATCCTCGCGGGGCTCGGCGTCACGACCGTGCTCTACGGGCTCACGATGGCGGTCACCGTCGGCGCGATCGACGCGGGGACGCTCGCCGCCTCGGAGCAGCCGCTCGCGGAGGCGGCGCGCCACTACTACGGGCGCGCGGGCTTCGCGGCGCTCACGCTCGGCGCGCTGCTGGCGTTCGTGACGACGGGCAACGCGGGCCTGATGGGCGCCGCGCGCTACCCGGTGGCGCTGGCGCGCGACGAATACGCGCCGGCGGTCTTCGCGCGGACGGTCGGTCCGCGGCGCGTGCCGGTGCCGGCGCTGCTGCTCACGGGCGCCGTCGTCGCCGCGGTGCAGTTCCTCGACCTCGAGACGATCGTCAAGGTCGCCTCGACGGTCGTGATGCTCTCCTACGTCCTCACGAACCTCGCCGTCGTCATCCTGCGCGAGAGCGGCGTGATGAACTACCAGCCGAGCTTCCGCACCCCGCTCTACCCGGCGCTGCCGCTCGGGTGCATGATGCTCTTCGCGCTGCTCGTCGTGAAGCAGGGCGACGCCTCGCTCGGCGTCACGGGCGGGATCATGGTCTTCTCGATCCTGCTCTACATGCGCTACGGGCTGCGCGCCAGGCGCGAGACGGCGCTGCAGCAGCTCGTCGGGCGCATGGCCAAGCCGGACTTCGAGGCGGCGGGGCTCGAGGCGGAGCTGCGCGAGGTGGTGCGCACGCGCGACGGGCTCGTCGAGGACGCGTTCGACCGCGCCGTCGCGCAGGCGCCGACGTTCCTGCTGCCGGGCAGCGCCACGCTGGACGAGCTCTTCGACGAGGCGGCGAAGCTCGCCGCGTCCGCGACGGGCGCCGACGCGGACGCGCTGCGCGACCGGCTGCTCGAGCGCGAGCGCTCGTCGAGCACGGTCATCGCGCCGGGCGTCGCGGTGCCGCACCTGGTGCTGCCGGGCGCGGAGGGCAAGTTCCTCGTCGTGATCGCCAAGTGCGAGGACGGCGTGCCGTTCGGCGAGGACGCGCCCGCCGGCGCCGAGGAGCCGGTCCGGACCGCGGTCTTCCTCTTCGCCTCCGAGGACCGGCGCGGGGCCCACCTGCGCTCGCTCGCGATGGTGGCGCAGACGATCCTCGCGCCGGGCTTCGCCAAGCGGTGGCTGCGCGCGCGCACGCCGCAGCAGCTGCGCGACATCTTCCTCCTCGCGCGCCGCATCCGCGCGACGAAGCCGGGAGCGTCCTAGCAGGCCGGGTCGCCGGGATTGACCGGGGCGAGTGTCGTGAGGACCGCGAGGCCCGTGGCGGGGTCGCCCGCCGTGAGGACCATGCCCTCCGAGACGCCCACACCTTTCATTTCGCGAGGGGCGAGGTTCGCGACGAAGATCACCTGCTTGCCGTCGAGGATCGAGGGATCCGGATACGCCGAGCGGATGCCCGAGAAGATCGTGCGGTGCCCGAGCGGGCCGCAGTCCAGCTCGAAGCGCACGAGCTTCTTGCTCTTCGGCACCGCGGTGCAGCTCTCCACGCGCCCCACGCGCAGGTCGCACGCGTCGAAGGCGCCGATCTGGATCGGCGCCTTTGGCGGGCAAATATGCCCGCCCACGGCACGATCAACGGTTGGTTGTTGGGCGGGGGCGGCTTGCCCCGGAAGGGCTTTGGCGGATGGTCCGTGCTGTGGCCCGGCATATTTGCCGGGCTCCGCCGCCGGCGGAGCCGGCGGCTTGCTCGCCTCGACCATCGCCTCGACCGCCTTGGGGTCGACGCGCGTGGCGAGATACTCGTACGCTCCGATCGGCGCGTTCTCGAGCGTGCGGCCGAGGCTCTCCCACGTGAAGCCGTCCTCGCCGAAGAGCGCGGCGGCCTTCTTCGCGTAGACGGGCAGGATCGGCGCGAGGTAGATCGCGAGGAGGCGGAAGAGGTTGAGCACCGTGGTGAGCACGGGGCGAACGGCCTCGGGGTCCTCCTTGATCGCCTTCCACGGCGCGTGGCGGTCGAAGTACTCGTTGGCGGCGTCGGCGAGCTTGCAGACCTCGACGGGCACCTGCGAGAACTTGCGCGCCTCGTAGAGCGCGGCGATGGCGTCGGCGCGGGCGCGCGAGGCCTCGAGCAGCGCGCGGCCCTCGTCGTCGAGCGCGCCGAGGCGGCCGTCGAGCTTCTTGCCGAGCATCTGCGCGCCGCGCGAGGCGAGGTTGGTGATCTTGCCGACGAGGTCGGCGTTGACGCGCTGCGCGAAGTCGTCGAGGTTGAGGTCGATGTCGTCGGTGGTGTTGTTGATCTTGCAGGCGTAGTAGTAGCGCAGGAAGGCGGGGTCGAGGTGGTCGAGGTAGGTGCGCGCGGAGACGAACGTCCCGCGGCTCTTGCTCATCTTCTCGCCGTTGACGGTGAGGAAGCCGTGGACGAACACCTTGCTCGGCCCCTGGTAGCCGGCGGCGTGGAGCATCGCGGGCCAGAAGAGGCAGTGGAAGCGGACGATGTCCTTGCCGATGAAGTGGTAGCGCTCCGTGGCGGGGTCGCCCCACGTCGCCTCGAAGGTCGTGCCGTTGCGGCCGCACCAGTTCTTGAGGGAGGCGAGGTAGCCGACGGGCGCGTCGAGCCACACGTAGAAGTACTTGCCGGGATAGCCGGGGATCTCGAAGCCGAAGTAGGGCGCGTCGCGGGAGATGTCCCACGGCAGGAGCGTCTGGTCCTCGCCGAACCACTCCTGGAGCTTGTTGGCGACGTCGGCCTGCGTGTGGTCCGGGAGCCACGCGCGCAGATACTCCTTGAACTTCGCGAGGTCGAAGAGGATGTGCTCCGTCTCGCGCGTCTCGAGCGCGCGGCAGCCGCAGGTGGCGCAGTGGGCGTCCTTGAGGTCGGCGGGCGAGTAGGTCGCGGAGCAGTGCTCGCACGAATCGCCGTACTGCTCCTCCTTGCCGCAGTGGGGGCAGGTGCCCTTCACGAAGCGGTCGGGGAGGAACATGCCGCACTGCGGGCACCAGAGCTGGGCGACCTTCTCGCGCAGGAGCGCGCCGCCCTTGTCGAGCTTGGCGTAGATGTCCTCGCAGAACGCGCGGTTCTCGGGGGAGTTCGTCGTGTAGTAGTTGTCGAACGCGATCTGGAAGTCGGCGAAGTCGCGCGAGTGGCGCGCGTGCATCTCGGCGATGAGGTCCTCGGGCGCGCGGCCCTCCTTGCGGGCGCGGATCATGATGGGCGTGCCGTGCGTGTCGTCGGCGCAGACGTAGGTGCAGTCGT
Organism: uncultured Verrucomicrobiota bacterium; assembly: GCA_947169825.1. GTDB lineage: Bacteria > Verrucomicrobiota > Kiritimatiellia > RFP12 > UBA3636 > UBA3636. The sequence goes on from CAMVRE010000013.1 coordinate 26,317, forward strand.
GGCCCCGCATCTTCTGGAAGCGGACCCAGAAGTCCGTCTGGAGATACTCGACGAGGTGCCCGATGTGGATGTCACCGTTGGCGTAGGGCAGGGCCGACGTGACGACGATCTTGCGTTTGTCCATGGCATGCCTCCTTTGCGGAAGAACGGCGCGCGAGTCTAGCACAGCCCGCCGCGCGCCGCAACCGCGGGCGCGCGCTCGCGCTACGCCAGGAGGCCGTGGGCGGCGAGCCAGGGGCGGACGCGCTCGGCGGGGAGGCCCATGACGTTCGTGAAGGAGCCGGAGAAGGATTCGACGACGCGGTCGCCGAGCGTCGCGATGTCGTAGGCGCCCGCGCGGTCGAGCGTGCGGGCCTCGTCGAGATAGGACTCCGCGTCCGCGCGCGAGAGGGCGCGGAACCGGACGGCCGAGGTCTCGACGAGGACGTCGGGCTCCGCGCCGCGGCCCGGCGCGGACGCCGCCACGGCGGTGTGGACGAGGTGCTCGCGCCCGGCGAGCCGCAGCAGCATCGCGACCGCGTCGTCGCGATCGCGTGGCTTGCCGATCGCCTCGCCGCCGAGCGCGACGAGCGTGTCGGCCGCGAGTACCGCCTCGTCCGGCGCGGCCGCGCGCGCGGCGGCGGCGTGCTTGGC
>CAMVRE010000014.1 GCA_947169825.1 uncultured Verrucomicrobiota bacterium
GATTTCGACTCTGCGCTCTCTGCGTGAGATTTCGACTCTGCGCTCTCTGCGTGAGATTTCGACTCTGCGCTCTCTGCGTGAGTTTTTCCCTGCGTGTCCCAGGCCGGCGCGCCTTCGTTCCACGCGCGGGGGGCGGAGGCGAGGGCTGCCTCCAGCTCGCTCCGCGTGGGCGCACCGCGTAGGACCACAGGCACGTTCGGTTCGAGGAGGAGCAGGACCGCGCCGTCGTGGTCCGGGCCGAGGATCACGCGGCGCGAGACATCGGCGAGGACGGGGGGCTCCGCGCCCCCCGAACCCCTCTCTGGCCGGGACGGAGCCCGGCCATCAGGACTCCTCGGCAGGAACCGCACGACTCTGGGCGCAAGGCTGCGGTTCTCGACGATGTAGCCGACAGCGCCATCCGCGCCGCGCGCAGCGTGGACCTCGATGTCGTCGACCGGTTCGCCCGTGGCGGGGTCGAGCGTGGCGCAGGTCGGAAGGACACCGCAGTCGGCCGCAAGCGCGGCGAGAAGGCGACCTTCGTCGCCGGGATTCGAGAAGCGCGCGCCGAGGTAGTACAGGCGGCCATTCCCGATGCGACGGACATTGAGAGCGGCGCGTCCGTGAGGAGGGAAAACGACGAGTTGGTTCCATCGGTACTCGGCTTTCATGTCGGTGGCATAGGCGAACCAACTGCGTCGATACGGAACGGCATCCCAGGAATGGCCCCGGAAAGCGAACGGCCTGGCTTCGGCTTGTTCAGAATCGCCGAGCGTGATGCCGGGAAATCCGAGCGCCGTCCGATCCAAGGCCTCTTGCGGCCGCGCGTATTCGTCGAGCTCCATCGCCTCGCCGACGAGGATCAGCGTGCCGCCGCGCTCGACCCAGTCCCTGAGGATGCCCCGCGTGGCAGGGTAGGTGGCGGCGACACCGGCGGCGACGAGGACCTTGTAGCGGTCGAGGCGCCCTTCGGGGAGCTGCTCCTCGAAGATCGCGTCGACGGGCACGTGCGCGCCGACGGCGAGCGCGAGCGCGGCTTCGCGCTCGAGGGCGTGGCAGCGCAGGCCGGCCGCCTCGGCGAGGCGCGCGGTGGGGAGCGAGGAGAGGACGGCGACGCGCCTCGCGGGCGGAAGGCCGCGGCCGCGCGGGCCGAAGAGGTCCTGCACGGCGGCGATGTCGCGCTTGCCGTCCATCAGGCCCGCAAGCGCCCCGGGCGGCGTGCCGACGGGATTGAGGCCGAGCCACGGGTAGCGCTCGAAGAGGCGCGCGAGGCCCTCCTCGTTGCGGGGGCTGACTTCGGAGAGCCGGCGCTCCCACTTGAAGTAGTAGGTGGCGTCGAGCCCCATCGCGAAGTGGCGCACGAGCTTGCCGCGGTGGCTCGCGCGCGAGTTGCGGAAGTAGGTCTCGCCGTCCACGAGCGGCTTGCCGTCGGCGAGCGCGAGCAGGCGCAGATTCTCCCAGAGGTCGTCGCCGCCGGTCTGGGTCATCACGACCTGGCAGTGCTTCTCCGCGCCGAGGACGCGGTCGAGGTCGGCGGAGCGGGCGAGCGGCTGGAAGCAGAAGCGGGCGTCCGGGTCGACTTCGCGGATCGTCTCGATCCCGAGCTTCACGCCGCCCTCGAACGCCGCCTCGCGGAACTTGAGCCACTCGACGCCGAGCCCGACGCTTACGCCGGTTTTCTCGAACGCCGCGGCGGCCTCGAACGAGCCGAACGATGAACCCCACGCCGCGTCCATCGCGGCGGGGTCGCCGCCGAACTTGTCGGAGAGGAACGCCGCGAACGCCTCGCGCGCGCCGGGCGAGCGGTCGTCGTAGCGAGGCTCGTTGAAGAGCTCGTAGGCGAAGGGTCGCGCGCCGTGCGCCATCAGCTCCTCCGCGCCGGTGCGCCAGAACGTGCGCCAGACGTCGCGGCCCTCGTCCGTGACGAGACTGTAGCTGATGAAGTGGCAGGGGCCGTGCGGATCGTCCACGAACGCGCGCGCCGGCGGGCCGCGGCGCTTGTCGAAGGGCAGGCCGCCGTGCGACCAGACCGCGGCGGAGAGGTCCAGGATGCACGGCAGGCCGCTGTGCCAGAAGTTCGTGGCGAAGTCCCAGTCGACCAGGCGGCCGGCGCGCTTGAAGCCGGGCTCGGGGCGGTATTTGCGCATCCACGACGTGGAGACCTCGCCGCCGGCGGCGTCGAAGCCGAGGCGCTGCAGGTAGTCGCGGGTGGGAGGCGACTCGTAGATCCAGGCATCCGCCGGCGCGTAGCCGGGGCCGGGCTCGAGCCCGGTCCGGTCGGAGAAGGCGAGGTAGTAGAGCGTGCCGAGCAGAAAGCGCGGTTTTCCGTCGACGAGGAAACCGCCGTCCGGACCGATCTCGAAGCGAGCACCTTCGGGCATCCTGAGCGCAGGCTCGAGGTCCGAGACGCCCGGGAAGAGCGATTTTGCTTCAGGTGCGGCGAGGGCGATTCCGGCGGCGCAGCAAAGGGCGGCGCAGATGGCGTTGCGGGGCGTCATGCCGCCGATTATCCCAAAATGGATCGTCCGCCGCAAGTCCGCGATTACGTCGTGCGCTTGCGCGCGCGGGCGAAAACGTGTATACTGCGACGCATGGCCTACATGAATCCCATTCCCCTCCTTGTTTCGCTCGCCGCGATCCTTGCCGCGGCGATGCCGGGGCGCGCCGCGACGGTCACGGACTTCGCCAAGACCTTCACGGTCACCGTCCCCGCCGGGTTCGCGGACGCGCCCCTCGCGGACTTCCCGCTGCTCGTCCGTCTGGGCTCCGGCATCCAGGGCTTCGACTACGCCGACTTCCGCCAGAACGGCGCGGACATCCTCGTCACGGACACCGAGGACCATCCGCTTCCGATCGAGCTCGAGAACTGGGACACGAACGGCGAGTCCCGCCTCTGGGTGCAGGTGCCGTCCGTCGCCGAAGGCACGACGATCCGCGTCTACTACGGAACGGACGCCACCGTGGACGAGGTCGACGGCATGTGGAGCGGCTACGCCGGCGTCTGGCACCTGAACGAAGCGGGCGACGGCGCGGTGCAGATCCTCGACTCGACCACCAACCACCTGGACGGCGTCGCCGCGTCCGGCAACAAGGGCTCGCTCGCCGTCGCGGGCGGCCAGCTCGGCGGCGCGCGCCGCATCGCGCAGGACAACGACCACGCGCCCGGCATCGTCGTCCCCGCTACGAGCGGCGCGCAGAAGGCCGCCGCCGACCGGCTCGGCACCGACTTCCACGCCTCCTTCTGGTTGCGGTCCCGCGCGGAGACGACGAATTTCAGCGATCTGAAGTGGGGCAACATCATCGGTCGCCGCAAGGGCGACAAGGGCACCTCCTGGGGCTTCGCCTTCCACGGTGACAGCAACGACGCCAACCAGTCCAAATACATGCGCGTCTTCGCCGGCTCGACGACCATCACGACGACGACGAACACGATCGGCGAACTGCTCCGCGATCCGACGGGCGATACGTGGAAGAAGGTGGACGTCGTCTGGAAATACGCGTCCAACGGAAACGCGTCGGTGGCGGACATCTATACGAACGGCGTCCTCGCGTCGGTCGTGGACCTCAAGGAGGCCGTCGCGCTGCAGGACGCGAACATCGGCATCGGCTGCTCGACGCAGGACCAGTACGGGTCCAGTCCCGACAGCAAGAAGGGCCGCCGCCTGAACGGCGAGATGGACGAGGTGCGCCTGCGCTACGGCGCGTCCACCGCCGCACGGATCGCGGCGGAGTGGCGCCAGGAGAGCGGAACGCTCTCCGCGGTCTGCAGCGAGGTCGGGCTCGTCGACGCCGGCGCGCCGACGGTGTCGGCGCCGTCGGTCGTCCGCAACGCGGACGGCACGTTCACGATCTCGGTCGTCGTTTCGGAGAACGACGCCGCGTCGGTGACATGCCTCGTCGGCAATGCGGAATTTGCAATGACGAGCGCCGACACGACGCTGCCGAAGACCTACGCCGTCACGCCATCCAGCCTGGCGGCGGACACGACGTTCGCCTATTCGGTCCAGGCGCGGTCGACCGGCGGCGACACGCTGAACCGTTCCGGCGCGGAGACGTTCCACACGGGCGACCTCACGGTTGCGAAGGTCCAGGACGGTGACGAGGACGGGCTCGTCCCCGGCGTGTTCCGCATCTCCCGCGCCGGCGACGACGGACTGGCGCTGCCGGTGTCGTTCACGCTCGACGGAACGGCCGTCGAGGGGCGCTCCTACCGCACCATGCCCCGCACCGCGACGATCCCCGCCGGCGCGGCGTATGTGGACGTCGTGATCCTTCCGCTCATCGATCCGGTCCTCGAGACGGCGGCGACCGTCGAGCTCGCGCTCGCGCCGGGGCTCTACGGCGTCTCCGGGACGGCCGGCTCCGCGACGCTCTCGATCGAGAACCTCACGCTCGACGCCACGAAGAACACCTGGATCGCGTCGAACGCGGGGCTCGCGTCCGACGGCGCCAACTGGTCCTTCGGCCACGCGCCGCTCGCGACGGAGCACGTCCTCTTCGACGGCCGCTTCTCCAACGCCGACTGCGAGTGGGACGAGACCGCGACGCACGAGGTCGCCGCCTGGACGCAGAACAACGGCTACGCCGGCAAGGTCACGCTCCGCACGGTCTTCCCCGGCAAGGGCGCCTTCACGAACCTCGTCGTCTCCGGGGCGCTGACGGTCGACGCCGGCTCCCTCACCCACCCGCAGTCGCGCATCATGGGCGGATTCCACAAGGAGGACTGGGACTGGCTCGGCGACCTCAAGGCCAACGAGACCTACCGCATCCGCGTCTCTGCCGGCTCGCTGCACGTCGGCGCCGGCGGACTCATCGACGCGCGCGGCATGGGCTACTACGTGACGAACAACGGCTCCCGCGTCGTCGGCTGCTCCCACGGCGGCCGGATGAACGCGGGGTCTCCGCCCTGCTACGGCGATCCCCGCGAGCCGATCCACATCGGCATGCCGCACCACCAGTCCGACAACCGCTGGAACGGCAAGGGCGGCGGCGCGATCTACCTCGACGTGGCCGGCGCCGCCGTCGTGGACGGCACGATCCGCGCCGACGCCTGGGACGGCAGCCTCTTCACGGGAGGATCGGATTACGGCGGCGCGATGGGTGCCGGCGGCTCCGTCTTCCTCCGTGCCGACACGCTCTCCGGAACGGGCCGCATCACCGCCATGGGCACGGGCGCCAGAGAGGAGGGAATCACCTTCGACGACACCGGATACCGGATCACGACCGACGGCAACTTCAAGGGGACCGGCGGCCGCGTCGCGATCGCCACGCGCGCGCCCGTCGACCGCTCGACCTTCGCCGCCATCTCCGCCGAGGGCTACTGGATGGGGTCGCAGGATCTCAATTGGCCCGCCCGCTATGGCGGCGGTTCCGGAACCGTCGTCTTCCGCGATTCGACGCGCCCGAACGGCCTGCTCGTCATCGCGCAGCAGACCGGCGCCTACCCGCCGTGCCTCGAACGCTCCTTCCCGACCTTCTGGCGCTACCCGTCCGTCACGACGGACGCCGACTGGACCTTCGACGCGATCGAGTTCGGACACCGCGGCTTCCTCGGCGTTCCCGTCGGAACGACCCTGACGCTGCCCGGCGGCCTCGCGTCCTGCTACGGGACCGCGGCCTCCGCCGACGCCTGCGGCGGCATCCGCTACGAGGGCGGCACCCTCGACATCGGCGCCGGCGACCAGACGCTCTCCGGCAACTGGATGTTCGTCCCGTGGTCGAACTACGTCTTCTCCGCCAGCGTCGTCGTCACCAACGGCGCCGCCATCGGGTTCCATCCGGTCACCGACGTGCTGGACGACCCAGGCGTCACGCCCCTCTTCCCGTCCGCCTCCTTCGAGGTCGCCGGCAACCTGCTCGTCGGCGCCGACGCCGCGATCCGCGCGATCGACTGCGGCGCCGTCTCGACGAACAAGACCTCCACGCTCGTCCTCGGCCAGCACTCGCACGGCGGCCGCGCGCTCTACCGGGGCCGGGACGCCTCCGGCGCGCTCGAGTCGCAGGCCTACGACTCGGTCTTCGCCCCGCGGCTGCCCGGCAGCACGGCCGGGGCCGGCCTCGGCGTCGGGGTGACCTCCAAGACCCAGCGCTCGGGCGGGGCCGTCCGCGTGGTCGTCGGCGGCACGCTCACGCTGGACGGCGAGGCGACCGTGAGCGGGCAGACGGAAGACCGCACCAATCTCGGCGGCCGGACCGGCGGAGCGGGCGGTGCGCTCGACGTCACGGCCGGGCGCCTCGCCGGCGCCGGCACGATGCGGGCCAACGGCGGCAACTACAACGACTACTCCGGCCCCGGCGGCCGCATCGCGGTCCGGCTCACCGCGTCCGGCGCGGACTTCGCCGCGTTCACCGGCCGCATCGAGGCCGGCGGCGGCAGCTGGCGCAAGGGGGGCGCGATCGTTCCGACGCCCGACGCCTCCGCCGGCACGGTCTACCTCGAGACGGCGGCCGACGGCGACAAGCACGGCACGATCCGCATCGCGATGGATCCGCGCAACGCGAAGTTCATCCAAGACCGGATCAAGGGCAACTCCCCCGCCAACACGAACACGACCGAGATGGTCTCGCTCGGCTGCGGCGGCGACCGCATCCGCGACTACAAGCACGCGCGCTACGTCCTCGCCGACTACGGCCGCGCCGCGGTGAACGCCGACTTCAAGGCGCACTCGGTCGAGCTTTCCGACCTCACCGCGTTCCTCGACCTCGAGGGGCACACGCTTACGGTCGACGACTTCTTCTACCCGGTCGACGACGGCGCGGGCGGAATCAAGCTGCGTCCGCTCGGAACGGGCACGCATTCGGCCGCCGCGCTCGCGGCGATGGGCGCGAATGTCGCCGACACGTCGGCGGGCGCGACCGGTCGCGTCATCGTTCGCGCGCGAGAGACGATCATGGTCCTGCGCTAAGTCGATTGCGGCGTTCACCGCGGGAGGTTCACCGCACGACATGAAAACGGCAATCGTCCTCCTCTGCGCGACGTTCGCGGCCGGCGCCGCCATCGTCGCCACACCGGCCGCCGAGACCGAAGCGCCCCCGTCCAACGTCGAGGAGCTTCTCGGCCCCGCGGCGCTTCCCAGCCCGGAGCCGCTCGGCCTCGGGGAGCTGCAATGGAGGATGCCCAAGCGCGTCCGCCGCGAGGGGGACCGGATCTTCGCTTCGCTCGCGCCCGGCGAGGAGGGCGAGGAGGCGTGCGCGACGGCCCTGCTCGATCCCGCGCTCTTCCGGGGGCGCGAGCTTCACTGCCTGCGCTTCCGCATCCGCGCCCGGGGCGCCGGCATCGCCAGGCCCCGGGTCTCCTACCGCGGCCTCAAGTTCATGCTGCGGATCGACGACGCGGACGGCGGCCGGCACTGGCCCGGCGCCCCGAACCGCATCGGCGACTGGGGCGAGGAGGAGATCTCCTTCACGTGCGAGATCTCCGCGTCCGGGGTCGCGGCCGCCACGCTCTACCTCGGCATCGAGCAATGCGCGGGAAGCGTCGAGTTCGACCTCGCGTCCCTGCGCGCCGAGGATATCGGAGAGGTCCAGCCGCCCGTCGACCGGGACTTCCGCGTCTCGTATTCGCCCGCGGTCCGCGATGCCGGCCCCGCCCGCGGCGTCATGCTCGGGATGGACCTCGAGAAGCTCGCCGAGGACGACTTCGCGACGCTGGAGAAGTGGGGCGCCAATCTCGCGCGCTACCAGATCTCCAGGGACTGGAAGAAGGCCGGCGGCTGGGAGAGCAACGACGACTACGACGCCTACCTCGACCGGGCGCTCGACATCCTCGAGGAGCGCGTCCTGCCGTGGGCCGGGAAGCACGGCGTGCGGATTGTCGTCGACCTCCACGCCACGCCCGGCGCGCGCACCCCCGCCGAGGAGAACCGCATCTTCTACGAGCGGCGCTACGCCGAGCACTTCGTCCGCGTCTGGCGGCGCATCGCCGGACGCTTCAAGGGCGACCGCCGCATCTACGGCTACGACCTCGTGAACGAGCCGATGCAGAAGGCGCCGGCGCCCTATTCCTTCCTCGACGTCCAGCGCGCCGCCGCCCTGGCGATCCGCTCCGTCGACCCCGACGCCACGATCATCGTGGCCGCGAACGGCTACGGGCATCCCGGCGGGTTCCGCACCCTCTCGCCGCTGCGGCTGGACAACGTCGTCTACACGACGCACTGCTACGCGCCGACGTCCTTCACGATGCAGGGCGTCCACGACGGCAGGCGCGAGGGCCTAGCGGGCTGGCCGGATCCCGAAAAGGGATGGGACAAGGACTGCATCCGCAAGGCGCTGGAGCCGGTGCTGGCGTTTTCGAAGGAGCACGACGCCCGCATCCTCGTCGGCGAGTTCAGCGCCATCACGTGGGCCCCGGGCGCCGACGCCTACATCCGCGACTGCATCGAGGTCTTCGAGGAATACGGCTGGGACTGGTGCTACCACGCCTTCCGCGAATGGGACGGCTGGAGCGTCGAGAAGACCTGGGTCGAATACGACCCCGCCACGATGCGCGACCGCTACGAGCCGTCCGACGACAACCCGCGCAAGCGCGCTCTCCTCGACGGCCTCGCCGGCCGTCTTTCGCCGTCCGCCACCCCGGACTAAAAGCACTTCCGCCCTTTCGAGACACAGCATGAACAACACCATCGCATCCGCCGTTTCGCTTGTCGTTCTTCTCGCTGCGGGCGGGGCGTCCGCAGCGGTGCCGCTGGCGACCGCGACGCGGACGTGCCTGCCGCTTACCGTCGGCGAGCGGCTCAAGGAGGACGTCGTCGAAAAGCGCTACGAGCTGCCCGTCGAGATCCCGGCCGAGGCCGCCGGGCGGCGCGTGGCGGTGTCGTTCGATCTGGTGAACACGCGCGCGGACGTCTTCCTCGACGGCGAGCCGGCCGGCACGTGCGTCTTCCCGTGCGGCGAGGTGGATCTCACCGCGCTCGCGAAGCCCGGCGAAACGCAGACGCTCGCGATCGAGGCGAAGGCCTACCCGCCCCAGGAGGGCGCGCTCGTCTTCAATGCGCCCGACCGCGCCGAGCTGCGCAAGGTCAACCTCCGCAACCGCGGCGTCACGGGCGCGGTCCGGCTGGAGACGATGCCCGCCGGCCCCCGCATCGCCGATTCGACGGTCGAGACGTCGGTCGCGCGCGGCGAGATCACGTTCGTCGCCGACCTCGCGGGCCTGCCGAAGGACGCGGCGGGCGCGCGCTACGTCCTCTCCGCCCTCGTGGCGGGGTGCGGCGCGGAGAAGCGCTTCGAGAGCGGAGCGCTCGCGCCCGGGACGAACGGCGCGGTGCGCTTCACGGCCCCGTGGAAGGACGCCGAGCTCTGGGACACGCACACGCCCCGGAACCTCTACGTCTGCTCGCTCTCGCTGCGCGCGGCGGATGGCGCGCTGCTCGACGAGGCGCTCCCGTTCCGCTTCGGGTTCCGCGAGGTGACGCTCGCGGGTCGCGACATCCTCCTCAACGGCGTCCCGATCCACCTGCGAGCCCAGGTCTGCAAGGCGATGAACGCGACCGACGGCTCCTACGCGACGGGCTTCGAGACGGCCACGAACCTCCTCGCGCGCGGCTGGAACTTCGTCATCGCGGACAACTACAACTTCCGCCCGGGCTGCCTTGCGGCGACGGAGGGCTTCCTCACCGCGTGCGACGACGCAGGCCTGCTCTGCTCTTTCACGCTGCCTTCGCTCAACGACTTCGACGAGGCGAAGCTGCGCGACGACCCCGAGACGCAACGCGTCTTCCGCGAGCTTACGCGGCAGGCCGTGCGGATGGCGCGGCGGCATCCTTCCGTGATTTTCTATGCGATGAACCACAACCGCCTCGGCTACGCGGGCGACATGGACCCGCTGCGCATCGGCGTCGGCTACGACATCGTCTCCGAGATCGAGCGCGACCCCGATCTCGGGCCGTCGATGCAGTGGATGGTCTGGCGGCGCCGCCTCGGCGAGCGGTGCCGCGCGGTCGCGGAGGACGAGGACCCGACGCGGCCGGTCTACCACCATTCCTCCGGCGACCTCGGGCGCTTCCACACGTGCAACATCTACCTCGACTTCGCGCCCGTGCAGGAGCGCAGCGACTGGCTCTCGGACTGGAGCGGGCGCGGCACGAAGCCCGTCTTCTTCGTCGAGTGGGGCGCGCCGCACATCGCGAACTGGTCGAGCTACCGCGGCCCGCTCTTCATCCACAGCAAGCACGTCCTGCAGTCGCTCTGGGCCTCCGAATACGCCGCCGAGTTTCGCGGCGAGGCGGCCTACGAGCCGACGCCCGAGGCCCGCGCCGCGCTCGCCGGCGAGGAGGCGCTGTGGGAGAAGGGGCCGTTCCGCTGGTGGCAGCTGGCGGCCTTCCTGCGCCCGCTCACGGAGAACTACCACGGCGTCGTCGCGCGCTACGTCGCGGACAACTGGCGCAGCCACCGCGCGTGGGGCGCCTCGGCGATGCTGCCGTGGGACCAGGGCGACGACTTCCTCCCCGGCACCGCGACCCTCTCGCCGCGCGGCGAGGCGTTCGCGCGCTGGAACGCGCCCGAGTGCGCGTTCATCGGCGGCGACGGCGTCTTCACCGACAAGCGCCATCTCTTCCGTCCCGGCGAGACCGTCCGCAAGACGCTCGTGATCCTCAACGACCGCCGCGTCCCCGCGACCGTGCGCTACCGCGCCGAGTTCGCGCCGGAAGGGAAGGGGAGGGGAGCGGACGCGATCCCCGTCGCCGAGGGCGAGGTCGAGGTGCCGGCCGGCGGTCGGCGCGACGTCCCCGTGTCCTTCGTCCTGCCCGAGGGCGCGGACGGCGGCACGCTCCGCGCAACCTTCGACTACGGCGGCGGAGCGGCGCCGCAGAGCGACGCCTTCGCCGTGCGCGCCGTCCGCCCGCCCGCGAAGCGCGGCGAACCGCCCGCGAAGCTCCTGCTCTACGATCCGAAGGGACTCACCAAGGCGACCTTCGACCGCCTCGGGATCGCCTACGAGGAGACCGACCTCTCGCGTCCTCTTCCGCCCCGCGCGCGGCTCGTCGTCGGCCGCGAGTCGCTCACGCCCGGGCTCTACCGCCGCCGCCTGCTCCAGGCCTTCGACACGTTCGTCGCCGGGCGCGTCCTCGTCTTCGAGCAGACCGCCGAGACGCTCTCCGCCATCGGCTTCCGCGTTCAGGAGCACGGCCTGCGGCAGGTCTTCCCGCGCTACGAGAGCGCCTTCCTGCCGGGTCTCGACGATCCGGAGATGCTGCGCGACTGGGCGGGCGAGGCGACGCTCCTGCCGCCCTACGTCGAGGACCGACCCGACATCGAGTGGACCTACAACACGCGCGAATGGAACGGCTTCGTCCAGCGCCGAGAGTGGCGCTGCCGCGAGCGCGGGACCGTCGCGAGCGTGCTCCCCGAGAAGCCCTCCTACGGCGACTGGCGCGCCTACTGCGACGGCGGGTTCGCGCTCGAATACGCGCCGCTGCTGGAGCAGCGCGCCGAGAAGGGCAACGAGCCGCGCCGCGACCGCGGGAGCATCCTCTGGTGCCAGCTCGACGTCACCTCGCGCACCGAGCCGGACCCGCAGGCCGACGAGATCGTCCGCAGTCTCGTCTGCTCGCTGGCGAAGAACCTCGCCGGCAAGGACAAGGCCATCGCGCTCACGCCCGCCGCGTGGAACCTCGCGCGAGCCCTCACGCTCGACTTCCAGCAGGACCCGAAGGCCGATCCGGACCCGGATCCGAGCCGCCGCGTCTACCTCGCCACGACGGGCGCCGAGAAGCCCGAGGGGCTCGACGAGGCCGTCGAGGCCGGCGCGCGCGTCCTGTGCCTCGGCTTCCGCGCCGACGAGGTGGCGGCGTGGTCGCCGGTTCCGCTCGCGTGCGCCGAGACGAACGGCTGCTTTTCCACGCCGGTCGCGGAGCCGCCGCCCGAGCTCGAGGGCCTCTCCGCCGCCGACCTCTACTGGCACGGGACGATGCCCCTCGCGGCCTTCACCGAGCCGGCGCCCGACGGCAACGAGGCCTTTCGCGTCGTGCGGCGCGGCAAGGGATGCTACGTCTTCTGGCAGACGCCTCCCTCCGCCTTCGACGAAGAGGCGCGCCCCGCGCTGCGCGGCACGAAGCGCCACGCGTGGATCGCGCTTTCGCGCATCCTCTCCAACCTCGGTTGCGCGTGGGCGGCCTCGGGCGTCGGCTACCGCGACGCCCCCGTCGCGGACGACGACCCCTACCGCTACTTCCGCTGGTAGCGCCCGCCGGGGGGCGCGTTACGGGTTGGGGGGCGCGTTGCGGAGGCGGACGGTCACGGATTGCACCGTGTGCGGGGCGATTTCGACCGTCAGGGTCGAGGCGGCGGGCTTCAGGCCCTCGTTGGGCGACATCGGAATCACGGCGAAGCCGGACTGGGTGTCCTCCCAGCTCAGCTGCGTCCAGGGGTGGCCGTCGCCGGGCACGGCGCGGCAGTCGAGGAACCTCTCCGGGCAGCTCAGCGTGCGGTAGGTGGGCGCGGCGAACTCCTTGGCCCGGACCTCGCCCCGGTCCTTGCCGCGCGCCGTGAGCGTCACCTTCGCCGGCTCGGACCTGGTGTTCACCATCAGGAGGCACAGCTCCTCGCGGCGGGCGTCGGCGAGCGCGACCCATTCGACCTCGCCCTCGACCTTCGGGACCTTCCGTCCGGTCCTGCCCTCCTTGAGCGCGCGGCGGCGGGCGTAGACCTGGTCCATCACGCGGGCCGACGTGAAGAACGCGTCCTCGGTGTCCGCCTCCTTCGACGTGCCGTGGCGCAGAATAAGCGGATGGTCCTTGATCGCCTCGGCGAGGATGCGATACATGACGCCGCACGCGCCGACCTCGAGCCGCGGCTCGCCCATCGGCGCGCGCCAGTCCGTGTATTCGGGCCCCGCGTCGCGCCACTGGATGCGCCAGTTCTTCCCGTCGGACTGGTAGATGCCGCCGGAAATGGCGTAGATCTGGTGGTGGTTGAAGCCGTCCATCTCCGGCTGGCAGATCGCCATGAGCGAGTAGTGCGCCATCACGAGCGCCTCGCGGAAGATGCGCTGGCAGTAGTTGTCCTCGTCGGAGCGCGGGCGCACCTCGCTGAGCCACATCCTCTTGCCCTGGAGCTCCGGGAAGGCCTTGAGAAAGTTGCGGAAGCGCTGGAAGCCGTGGTAGGAGCAGCTGTAGGGCGTCTCGGCGCCGTAGGCGTGGTAGATGACGTGCGTGATCTGGTCGAGCGAGTTCGACATCGCGGACACGAACTGCGCCGTGTAGCGGTTGAAGTCGGCCGCCGCGAAGTAGGTGTCGCGCTTGATTTCGCCCGCCGCGAGCATGCGGTTCCTCACCTGCGTGATGTCGGGATTGAGCTCGAAGAGCTCCGCGAGGTTGATGCCGAGGTTCACCTTCGGCATGCGCTTGCGGATCTCCGGGATGATCTCCTGCCAGACCGGCGCGAGCGAGGCGTAGTCCTTCGAGTAGTAGGTCTCGTTGCCGAGCTCGAATCCGGCGACGACGTCCTCGTAGTGGTTGTCGGCGATGTAGTCGACCAGCTCGGCGATCTCGCGCTTCGACCGCTCGCCGCGCCAGGCCTCGAGCGTGAAGAGCACCTTGAAGCCGTTGGCCTTCCAGAACGCGAACGCGGCGTCGGGGTCGGAGCGGTCGTAGCGGCGGTATTTCCTGGCCCAGGTCTCGTCGTCGATGCCCCACTTCGCGCGGAAATCCTCGGCGGGGAGCCGGCGCGCGAACCAGTCGCCCGCGTCCCACATGCGCTGGAACCACGCGCCCGCCTCGCGCATCGCGCGGGAGGTGTCCGCCGCGCGCGTTTTGAACCAGTACGTGTCGGCGGGCTCGTCCGGCCCGTCGATGGGGAAGGTGCAGCCGGCGTAGCCCACCTCGGGCCCGCAGGTCGAGGTGCGGACGTCCTTGATGGGATCGGCGGTCATGTCGACGTCGATGGCGAAGTCCGGCCGCGCGGCGGCCGTGGTCGCCGCGCACACCAGCGCGGCTGCGAACAGGATGCTCTTCTCGCGTTTCATTTCGTGTTCCAACCGTTCAACCCTTTCAACCCGTTTCAACCTCTTCAACCCTTCAACCTTTCAACCTCTTCAACCTCGCTTCTTCCCTCCCCGACGACGTTCCGGCGGGAGCCGGACGGCGAACGACGTCTTTCCGGGCTAGATCCGTTCGAAATGAGGCAGTCGCGCGAGGGGGGCGTCAATCTCGATCGTCGCGGGGCCGTCGAAGGTCCGCCCGTCGTCCGCGCGCCACGAGCCGGGCGGGAGGACGACGCGGCGCGAGGTCGCGCCCTTCTCCAGGACGGGCGCGACGAGGAGGTCCTCGCCCATCAGGAACTCGTCCTTGATCTCGGCGTAGCCGCGGCCGGGGAAGGCGTATTCGAGGTTGCGCATCATCGGCTCGCCCGTGCGGGCGGACTCCTTCGCGAGCTCGACGAACCGCGGCGCGAAGCGCTGGCGCAGGGCGACGATGCCCCGGAAGCCGTCCTGGTGCTCGGGCGGGAGCACGCGCCAGGGCGAGGCGGATATCTGCATCATCGGGCAGAGCGCGTGGACCTGCGCGGAGCGGAGAAAGAGCTCGGGCTCGAACGGCGCGCCTGGGAGGAACGCGGTCCATTCGCCGCCGCCGATCATGTCGGGGCAGATGAACGGACAGCCGACGAGCCCCGCGGCGAGCATGTCCGGAATCAGGCGGCGGAGGGCGTCCCACGTGTGCGGCTTGTCGTGCAGGCGCATGATCACGGGCCGGCCCGCGAAGCCGAAGCCGTTGCGGTATTCGCTGCCGCGGTACTTCAGCGCGAAGGCGCCGTAGAGCGCGCTCTGCGCGGCCGGCGAGGCCGACGGATCGTGGGCGAACGTCTTCGGGGACGCGCCTTCCGTCCCGACGCATCCGGCGTAGAAGTGGACGCCGCCGCCGTCGAACTTGAAACCGTCCGCGCCGTAGTCGCGCGCGAGCCGGTCGAGCTGCTCCGTGAACCACGCCACGGCGTTCGGGTGCGTGAAGTCGAGCAGCGCGCTCTTGCCGTTCCACCATTCGACGGCCGCCGGCGGCGGGACGCCGCCCCAGCCGGGCGTCCGGGACGAGACGAGGAAGCCGCCCTTCTCCGGGTAGCCGTGCACGTCGTCCGGGTTCGTGCCGAACGCGATCCGGCGGTAGCCGGGCGAGTCCATGGAGACGAACGGGCACATCCACAGCAGGACCTTGTATCCCATCGCGTGGAGCGCGTCCATCATCCCCTTCGGATCGGAGAAGCGGCGCCGGTCGAAGTCCCACGTGCCGTAGCCGTGCTGCCAGGTGTCGTCGATCATGAAGACGCCGGGCGGAACGCCGTTGTCGAGCATCGACTGCGCGTAGGCGAGGATGTCGCGCTCGTTCTGGTGGTAGGTGAGCTCGATCCACGTGTTGAGCTGCGGCGCCGAAAAGTAGAGAAGTTCCGGCTCCTCGCCCGTCGGCGGGAACCACGTTCGCGAGGCGAAACGGAACGCTTCCGCGAGGTTCGCGCCGGCGCGTTCGACGAGCGCGATCTCCCCGGCGTCCGACTCGAGCGCGATCTCGCCGCCGGCGATTGTCGCGCCGACCGGCTCGGGGCACCAGATGGCGCGGCCCCGGTCCGAGCAGAGCAGCGAAAGCGACTGGTGCGCGTAGTTCTCGACGCGCAGGTCGCATTCGAACGCCGTCGCCTCGTTGAACGGCATCTCGCGCCCGAAGGCGTTGCACAGCCCCCACCACTTCTCGCCGGGGAGCATCGTCACGCGGAGCGTTCCGGATGTCGTGTTCTTCATGGGCGCGATGATACCAGACCCCGGAACGCGGCGCAATCCGTGACGGAGCCGCGGAGAATGGCGGAGGCCGCCTTTTCCTGGGGCGCGGTTTCTGGTAGACTCCGCCCCCATGAGCGAGCCCCCCGCCACGATCGAGACGGACGCCGCCCCCGAGCCGGGGCGTCGCGGCCGCGGCGCGCCGCTACTGCGCTACGCGCTGCGGCGGCTGGCGGGGCTCGTGCCGACGCTGCTGGGTGTGACGCTGCTCACGTTCGTGCTCTTCGACGTCGTCGGCGGCTCGCCCGCGGCGATCGTCCTGGGCAAGAACGCGACGAAGGAGCAGATCGCCGAATACGACCACGTCCACGGCTACGACCGCCCGCTCGCCGTGCAATACGTCCGCTACCTCGGCGACCTCGCCCGCGGCGACCTCGGCGAGTCGCTCGAATACCGCGAGCCCGTCGCGAAGGTCCTCCGGGACGGCGTCGGCGTCTCCCTCTCGCTCACGGTGCCGATCCTCGTCGTCGGGACGGTCGTCGCGCTGCTCGTGGGGCTGCTCTGCGCGGCGCGCGCGGGCGGGCCGATCGACCGCGCGATGCTGGGCGCGACGACGGCGCTCATGAGCGTGAACTACGTCGTCTGGGTCGCGGCGGGGCAGTATTTCCTCGCCTACCGGCTCGGGCTCTTCCCGCTCTGGGGCTTCGAGGACTGGACCTACCTGCTGCTGCCGATCCTCGTCGGCGTCCTGAGCTCGCTCGGGAGCGACGTGCGATTCTACCGCACGGCGATCCTCGACGAGATCGGCAGGCCCTACGTCCGCACCGCGATCGCCAAGGGCCTCCCGCCGATGCGCATCCTCGTCCGCCACGTGCTGCGCAACAGCCTGATCCCGGTTGTGACGAACGTGAGCCTCGCCGTCCCGTTCCTCTTCACCGGGAGCATCCTGCTCGAGAGCTTCTACGGAATCCCGGGCCTCGGCGGAATCGGGCTCAACGCCGTCTACGCGTCGGACTTCGCGACGGTCCGCGCGGTGGTGCTCGTCGCGGCGCTGCTCTACCAGCTCGCGAACCTTCTCGCGGACCTCGCCTACGCCTGGCTCGACCCGCAGGTGCGCCTCGCGAAATGACCCCGCCACGCGACATGGAACCCGCCCCCGCCCGCGCCCCCGTCTTCTCGCGCACCGACCTGCGCGTCGTGTTCCTGCTCGTGCTCGGCTACTCGAGCGCCTACCTCGGGCGGCTCGACATGGGCGCGTCGATCCTGCCGATGTCCGCGTCGCTGGGCTGGAGCAACGAGACGCTCGGATCGGTCGTCTCGTGCTTCTTCGTCGCCTACGCCTGCGGCCAGCTCGCGAGCGGCGTCCTCGCGCACTTCTTCGACCCGTTCTGGTCGTTCGGCCTCGCGCTCGCCGGCTCCGCGATCTGCAACCTCGCGGTCCCCTTCGCGCCCGGCCCGGCGGCGATGCGCGCGATCTGGTTCGCCAACGGCGCGCTGCAGTCCCTCCTCTGGTGCAGTCTCGTCAAGGCGATGGCGCAGCGCGTCTCGGAGCGCGCGATGCCGCGCGCGATCGTCTGCGTCTGCGCGACCCTGCCGATCGGCAGCGTCGCCGCGTTCGGCTCGGCCGCGGCGGGCGCGCCGGGCGGGTTCTGGCAGGGGACCTTCTACCTCGCCGCCGCCGCGCTCGGGATCTCGGCCGCGCTCTGGTTCCGGCTCTTCCGCTTCCCGGCGCCGCCCGCCGGCGCGCCGGCGGCGCACGCCGCGGCGAAGTCCTATCCTCGCGCGACGCGCTTCGCCGACGGGAAGGGCGCCGCCGACCCGGAAGGCCCCGGCTGGGGCCCGGTAGTGGCGCTCGTCGGCGCCACGGCGCTGGCCTGCGGCGCGTGCGGGTTCCTGCGCGACGGCCTCACGACCTGGGCGCCGAAGGTGCTCCGGGACGCGTTCGGCCTGCCCGCGTCGATCTCGATCCTGCTCACGCTCGCGCTGCCGTTCGTGGGCCTCGCGGGCGCCTTCCTCAACAAGGCCTTCCACGAGCGCCAGCCGCTCGTCTCGGCGATGACGACGCTCTGCTTCGCCGCCGGGACGGCCTTCGCCGCGCTCGCGCTTCTGGGGATCGGCCTGCCGTCGCTCGCGATCGCCGTCGTCGCGTTCGCGGGCGTGTATCTCGCGATGGTGATGGTCACCAACGCCATCACGAGCATCTTCTGCCTCGCCTACCGCAATCTCTTCGACGCCGCGCTCGTCGCGGGGATCGTCGACACGGTCTGCTACGTCGGTTCGTCGCTCGCGGCCTGGCTCCTCGGACGCGCCGTCGACGCGGGCGCGGGCTGGACGCCCGTCTTCGCGATGCTCGCCGTCTCCGGCGTCGCGGGGCTGCTCTTCTCGCTCCTTTCGCTCCGCATCGAGCGCCGCGTCGCGCGCTAGCGCGCGTTCGTCCTGCGCGCGGCGGCGAGCTGGACGAAGACCACCGCCGCGAAGACGAGCGCGCAGCCCGCGATCTGGCGCGGCGTGAGCGCCTGGCGCAGGAAGAGCCACCCGAAGAGCGCCGCGAAGACCGCCTCGAGGCTCATCAGGATCGAGGCGATCGCGGGGCGCGTGCGGCGCTGCGCGACGATCTGCAGCGTGTAGGCCACGCCCGAGGAGAGGAGGCCCGCGAACGCGATCGCGGGGAGCGCCGCGCGAAGCGACGCGGCCGAGAGGCGGACGGACTCGGAGGGGAGGAGCAGGAACGGGAGGCCCGCGAGGAACGAGACGAGGAACTCCCCCGCCGCGAGCGCGACCGGATCGAGGTCCGGGGCGAAGCGGTCGACGCAGAGGATCTGCACGGCGAAGAGCAGCGCGCAGAGCAGCGTGAGCGCCTCGCCCCGCCCGACCGCGATCGACGCGTCCGGGCCGACGGAGATGAAGAAGAGGCCCGCCAGGGCGAGCGCGACGCCGACCCACGTGGTGCGCAGCGGGGGGCGGCCGACGAGGCAGCCGAGCACCGGCACGAGCAGCACGTAGTTGGCGGTGAGGAAGCCGGAGAGCCCCGCCGAGGTCCACTGCAGGCCGACCTGCTGGCACATCGACGCGGCGAAGAGCGCCGCGCCGCACGCGAGCGAGGCGAAGGCGAGGGCGCGGAAGCCCCCCTTCGCCGGCCGGAGCCCGAGCGCGCGGCGCCGCCAGGCGATGACCGGGAGCAGCGCGAGGAAGCCGAGCAGGTTCCGAGCGACGCCGAACGTCCACGGCCCGACGTGGTCCATGCCGAGCCGCTGCGCGACGAACGCCGCGCCCCAGATCACCGCGGTGAGCAGCAGCAGGAGCGACGGCACGACCGAGCCGGCGCGGCCGCGGGGCGGGGCGGGGGAGGGGAGGGCGTTCATGGTTCGGAAGGGGCGCAGGAAGATGGCGGAGAGGGAGGGATTCGAACCCCCGGGCCCTTGCGGGCCAGCGGTTTTCAAGACCGCCGCGATCGACCGCTCCGCCACCTCTCCGTGCTGGTGCCTCCGGCGGGAGTCGAACCCACAACCCTGGGAGTAGAAATCCCATGCTCTGTCCAGTTGCGCTACGGAGGCTGGCAGGGAGCGGATGATAGCGGAAAGCCCGTCCGGATTCAAGCGCATTTGACACGCCGCGCCGTTGTGGTAGACTGGACCGAACACCCCGCCACACGGGAGGACCGCATATGCCCAGCCATCTCGAAAAGATCCTCGCCTCCGTCCGCGAGCGCACTGAAGCCATGAAGGCCATCCTCGGCCCGAACGACACCGCGCGCCTCGTCGCCGACCGCCCCGACACCCCCCGCGGCTTCACCGCCGCCCTCTCCTCCTCCTCCACGCGCACGAAGATCATCGCCGAGGTGAAGCGCGCCTCCCCCTCCAAGGGCCTCCTGCGCGAGGACCTGGACGCCGTCGAATACGCCCGCGACTGCGAGGACGCCGGCGCCGTCGCCCTCTCCGTCCTCACCGAGCGCAACTTCTTCCAGGGCTCCGTCGAGGACCTCCAGGCCGTCCGCGAGGCGGTGAAGCTGCCGGTCCTGCGCAAGGACTTCATCATCGACCCCTACCAGGTCCCCCGCTCCTACGGCACCGGGGCCGACGCGATCCTCGTCATCGTCCGCGCCGTCCCCGACGACACCGTCCTGCGCCAGATCTTCGACGCCGCGGAGAACCTCCGCCTCGACGTCCTCACCGAGGTCTGGGACGAGAAGGACGCCGAGCGCGCCCTCCGCATCGGCGCCGACTCCCCCGGCGCGCTGCGCCTCGTCGGCATCAACAGCCGCGACCTCGCCACGTTCGAGACCGACCTCTCGCGCCCCGCGAAGATCGCGAAGATGTTCCCCGAGTCGACCTCCCTCGTCTGCCTCTCCGGCGTGAAGACCCGCGCCGACGTCGACGCCGTCCGCGCCTCCTCCCCGCGCCTCACCCGCTTCCTCGTCGGCGAGGCCCTCGTCACCGCCGACGACCCCTACGACGCCCTCAAGGACCTCCTCGAGGACCCGTCCGAGGACTAGCGCCCCATCACTCGTCACTCGTCACTCGTCACTCGTCACTCGCATGTCGAATCCCGTCCTCGAGAACGTCAACATCAAGTCGATCCAGACGCTGGCGACGCCGGCGGAGCTGCGCGAGCAGGTCCCCGAGTCGCCGGCCGCGGTCCGGACGGTCCAGCGCGGCCGCGAGACGATCGAGCGCATCCTCGACGGCGACGACCCGCGCTTCCTCGCGATCGTCGGGCCCTGCTCGATCCACAGCCTCGACGGCGCCGCCGAATACGCCCGCCGCCTCCGCGCGCTCGCCGACGAGATCGCGGACGCGGTCTTCGTCGTGATGCGCGTCTACTTCGAGAAGCCGCGCACGACGGTCGGCTGGAAGGGCCTCATCAACGACCCCTACCTCAACGACACCTTCCGCATCGAGGATGGCCTCCGGATGGCGCGCCGCTTCCTCGTCTCCGTCGCCGAGCTCGGCCTCCCCGCCGCGACGGAGGTGCTCGACACGCTCACCCCGCAGTACATCGGCGACCTCATCTGCTGGACCGCCATCGGCGCCCGCACCGCCGAGGCGCAGACGCACCGCGAGATCGCCTCCGGCCTCTCGACGCCCGTCGGCTTCAAGAACGGCACCGACGGCTCGCTGGACGCCTGCGTGAACGGCATCGCCTCCGCGCTCGGCCAGCACCACTTCCTCGGCGTCACCGAGGACGGTCTGCCCGCCGTCTTCTCCACGGCCGGCAACGCCTACGCGCACGTCGTGCTGCGCGGCGGGCACGAGCCGAACTTCGACGCCGCGCACGTGGCGGAGTGCGAGCGCCGCCTCAAGGCCGCGCGCCTGCCCTCGAACATCGTCGTGGACTGCTCCCACGCCAACTCGCACAAGCGCCCCGAGGAGCAGGCGGGCGTCCTGCGCGCCGTCCTCTCCCAGATCGAGGCCGGCAACTCGTCGATCCGCGGCGCGATGCTCGAGAGCTTCCTCGAGTGGGGCGCGCAGAAGATCCCCAAGGACCTGCGCCAGCTCCGCCCCGGCCTCTCCGTCACCGACGCCTGCATCGACTGGCCGACCACGGAGACGCTCCTGCGCGAGATGCGCGAGCGCCTCGCCCCCGTCGTCGCCGCCCGCCGCCGCCAGTAGCGGCTACGCCGCCGGCGGGACGTTGTGCCGGTAGCGGAAGTAGAGCGCGAGGTCGGTGCCGACGATGACGAGGTTGAGCACGTAGAGCCAGACCGTCGGATCGGTCGGGCCGGGGGCCGTGAGCTTGAAGAGGATGCCCGCGACGTAGCCCGCCTCGATGATTCCCATGAACGCCGGGCTCTTGCCCGCCACGACCTTCGTGCGGATGGCCTTCAGGATCGAGAACGGCCAGCTGGCCGCGAAGCACAGAAGCATGATCGCTTCGAAGACGGAGCTCATGGGAGTGACGAGTGACGAGTGACGAGTGACGAGTGACGAGTGACGCCGAAGGCCCATTCAGCATTCAGCTTCAGCATTCAGCATTCAGCATTCAGCATTCAGCATTCAGGACGGGGGCGGGGGGAAGGCCGGAGTCGAAGGCGACGATGGCGATGCCGCGGCGGTCGGCCTCGGCGACGACGGCGGGGAGGTCCACGAAGACCGTGCGCCCGGCCTGGACGGCGAGCGCGGTGCAATGCGCCTTGCGCATGACCTTGAGCGTCTTGAGGCCGACGGCGGGGATGTCGAAGCGCATGTCGTGGCCGTGCTTGGCGACCTTGACGACCATCGCGCCGCGGCGCGCGATGCGGCCGCCGCGCCGGATCGTGGCGTTGGTGCCGTCGAACCCCTCCACGGCGAGCGCGACGCCGTCCTTCACGACGACGGTCTGTCCGACGTCGAGGTCGCAGACGGCGAGCGCGAGCTTCGAGCCGTAGGCGAGGTCGGCCTCCTCCTCCGCCGTGAGCGCGCGCTTCGTGAGGAGCCCGGGCCTGGGGATGTGCGCGCCGAGGAAGAGCGAGGACGGAAGGACCTTCGCGCCGAGCGCCTCCACCTCGGCGATGAGGCGGCCGTAGATCGTGTGCGCGTTGTGGACGCCCATCGAGGCGAGGATCTCGCGAAGCTCGGGGTCGAACGCGGCGCGGAAGAACGAGAGCGGATTGACCTGTCCGGCGAGGATCGCGTGGCGGAAGCCGGCCTCGCGGACGCGCTCGCGGAACTGCGCGAGCGAGGAGAGTGGGGTGCGGGCTGACCAGTCGGCGAGCGCGAGCGTGGAGGAGGGCGTCGTGCCCTTGATCCCGAGCGCGCCGAGGCGTTTCACGCCGACGGCGCGCGCGCCCTGCAGCACGAGCCGCGGAAGCGCGCCGGCGCCCGCGAGGACGAGCAGGTCCTCGGGGACGGAGGTCGGGGCGGGGGAGGGGAGTGGCATGGGCTACGCGGGGAGGGGGACGACGTCGGACGGGGCGACCCAGGCCTCGACGGGTCGGGATTCGTCGCGCGAGAGGACCTCGGGGTTGAGCTCGAAGACCTTGAGCTCGGGGACGCCGGCGACGCCGGCGTCGAGCCGGTGCTCGGCCGTTTCGCCGAGGTAGACGGTTCCGTGGAGCGTGCCGGCGAGGCGCAGCGCGGGCGCGCCGGCGGGCGGAGCGCCGAGACGGATCGCCTCGGGGCGGACGGAGAGCGCCGCGGCCCCCGGGAAGGAGGCCTGCGCGCCGAAGAAGTCCGGCGGCAGGAAGTTCGTCTCGCCGATGAACGACGCGACGAAGCGGTTGCGGGGCCTGCGGTAGACCTCCAGGGGCGCGCCGACCTGCTCGAGGCGGCCGGCCTGCATGACCGCGAGGCGGTCGGCGATCGAGAGAGCCTCCTTCTGGTCGTGCGTCACGTAGACCGCGGTGAGGCCCGCCTCCTTGCAGATGCGGCGGATCTCGCCGCGCATCTCGAGGCGGAGCTTCGCGTCGAGGTTCGAGAGGGGTTCGTCGAGGAGCAGGCAGCGCGGCTGCACGACGAGCGCGCGGGCGAGCGCGACGCGCTGCTGCTGGCCGCCGGAGAGCTGGTTCGGCCTGCGAGAGGCCTTGTCCTCCATCTTCACCGCGGCGAGCGCCTTCCGGACGCGCTCCGCGGTCTCCGCCCGGCCGACGCCGCGCATGCGGAGGCCGAAGGCGACGTTCTCCGCGAGCGTCATGTGCGGCCAGAGCGCGTAGCTCTGGAAGACCATGCCCGTATCGCGCCGGTGGGGCGGGACGCGCGTCACGTCCTCGCCGCCGATGAGGATCCGGCCTTCGTCCGGCTCGTAGAAGCCCGCGACGTGGCGCAGGAGCGTGGTCTTGCCGCAGCCCGACGGCCCGAGCAGGAAGAAGAGCTCGCCCGGCTCGATGTCGAGATCGACATGGTCGAGCGCGGTCGTCGCGCCGAAGCGCTTGACGAGCCCTTGGATCTGGATGGAGACGGCCATTTTCGGTCACACGGTCAAAGGGTCGCACGGTCGCAGGGTCACACCGTCTGGCGGTCGCGCGGTCCGTCGCGACGCGCGACGAGGGGCGGCAGGAGGGCGGATGCGAGGACGAGCAGGTAGCTGGCCAGCTCGAAGGACTCCTCGACGGTGTTCTTGACGTGGCGAGGGATGTCGATCTCGCCCGGCAGGTGCCCGTCCGGCTGGACGAACGGCGCGGCGGCGTCCTGCCAGATCGGCAGGTCGAAGACCTCCGCCCAGACGACCTTGTAGCCGAGCAGCTGCGAGAAGACGACCGCGAAGGCGATGCCGACGACGAGCAGCGCGCATTCCTGCGACCGCGCGAAGTCCGCGAGCTCGCGGACGGTCCGCTCCGGGGCGACGGCGGGGATCGCGAGGAAGGCGGCGAGCACGAGGAGGTCGATCGCGGCCCAGGAGCCGTGCCAGAGGAGCTTGTCGAAGAATCCGTCGAGCTCCCGGATGCACATCGCGAGGACGACGAGGGAGCACATCGCGAGCGCGCGGGCCGGGCCGCGGCCGCCGCGGGCGAGCCGGGCGCGGGTCCCGTAGACGATCGCCGCCGCCGCCAGCGCCAGGAGCTGGGCGGTTTCGACGAGGCCGTTCTCCACCACGTTGCCCCGCCTCAGGTCGATCAGGATCAGGCCGGCGATCGCGGCGCCGAGCGCGGCGACGAACAGGTAGGCGCCGGCCGCGCGAAGGAGTCGGAGAAGATCGGTCTTGAAGGCGTGCTGCATGGCCCGGATTCTAGCCGATGCCGTTCGGTTCCGCAAGAGGGGATGCCGCCCCGGATGCGCGAAGGAAGGAAACGGCGAGGACTTCGTCCGGCGTCACGAGGGCCATGACCGCCCTCTGGACGATCGGGCCGTTGGAGGCGGTCGGGTGGAAGGGCGCCTCGGGCACGCGGTCCTGGTGCTGCAGCACGACGCTGCGCGGACCCTCCGGCGCCCAGAGCGGCAGGCGCGAGGCGCCGTCGATCGCGACGAGCGGGACGCCCATCGCGTCCGCGATGTGCATCGGTCCCGTGTTGACGCTCGCGACCGCTCCGCACGCGGCGAGGAGGCGCGGCCAGTCGGCGACCGACGCCGCCTCGCGCACGGGAACGTCGGTCCCGCCGATGGCCGTGCGCGCGGCGTCGGCTTCGCCGGGGCCGCAGAGCAGGGCGGGGGAGAAGCCCCGCGCGCGGAGGCCCTCGACGAGCGCGGACCAATGTTCCGGAGGCCATCGCTTTCCCTCCCACGGCGTGAGCGGGATCAGGCCGACGGTCTTCGGATCGGGACGCGGCGCATCCCCCAGCAGGTGCGAGACGTCCGGACGACCGTATGGCGCCCCGGGCGGCGCGAAGGCGCGCGAGACCTCGCGTCGCGTGGCCCGGCGGTCGAGCGGGACGAACCGCGCGGCGAACGGCGGCAGCCGGCAGTCCGTCGCGCTCCAGTAGCGCGGGAGCGAACGCACCGTGCGCGCGCCGGCAAGGTAGAGCGCGAGGATCGCGCGCGGGTCGCCGCGCGGCTCGATGCAGTCCGCGCCCTTGGCGAACGGGCGGAGTTTCCGTGCGGCCTTCAGAAGGTCGTGGAGCGGATGCCGGTACTTGCCCGCCGGGTCGGGCCGCGCCCACGCGGGCTTCGCGGGGACGAACACGAATCCCTCCGCCGCCGGGAAGAGCGGCGCCCAGGCGGGATTGCCGGCGAACGCGACCTTCTTCCCCGATGCGAGCAGCGCGCGGACGAGCGGCTGCAGCAGGAGCGCGTCGCCCATCCCGAACGGCTCGAGCACGAGTGTGCCGATGCGGTTGCGGTTCGTGCCGAACGAACGCCGCGGCGCGGTAAGCGCCCTCATGGCGGCGGCCGCGAGTCCGAGAGCCAGGAACGCCAGGCGCTTCGGCCACGGCGGCCAGATCGGCCGGTCGGGGAAGCGCGACCCGGCTCGGTCGCGACCCTCGCCATCCGTCGCTGAGGTGTCCGGGTTCATTCGTCCGTTGTCGACGGGGCGGGTGAGGGGGCCTTCGTTCCGTCGAGGTTCGCCTCGGCGTCCGAAGACGCTTCCTCGAGCCGGGCTTTCAGGTCGTCGAGAGCGGGCCCCAGTTCGGCGGCGGCGGCGACAAGCTGGGTTTTGACGCCTTCGAGCGCCGGACCGAGCGCGGCCGATGCTTCGGCGAGTGCCCTCGATGCGGCGTCGGTGGCGTTGGAGAGCGACTGCTTGAGCTCCTCCGCGGCATCGTCGAGCGCGGTTTTGGCGGCCTCGACATAGACGGCCGAGGATTCCTTCGCTTCCGCGGCCTTCGCCGCAGCGGCCGCGGAAGCGGCGGCGACGAACTGGGTCGCGGCCGCGGAGGCGGCGTCCGCCGTCGCGGAAAGAGCGGCGGAGAGGGCAGGGGAGGCGGCCCGGACGGCCTCCACGGCGTTGCTCGCCGCCTCCTGCGCGGCGGCGATACCCGGCGCGGCCGCCGCAGAAATCTTCGCCGCGGCGTCCTGGGCGACGTCGCCGAGCGTCGGAGCGGCCTGTGGCGCGGGCTGCGTCTCCGCCGGCGCGTCCGTATCGGGTTCGATCGTCTCCGGTTCCTCCCGACGCGTGCATGCGACGCACAGCACCAGAACGGCGCCGAGGATCGCCGCGATTACGGCGACGACCATCCATCCGGCTCCGGTCGATTCCTTCTCCTGGTCTTCTCCCATCTTTCGCTCCTGATCTCGTTGTGCGCGCCGTCCGTTCGCCGGGGCCGCTTGTCTCCAAACGGGCAGACCGTTGGCCCGTCCCTCTCTTCTGCCCGTTATTCTACTCCCTTTCCGCCCCCCGTTCAAGAAACTATTTATGTCGCATAATATGCGTTATGTTTCAAACGCGGATGTTAGCGACTGGAGCCGCGTTCGCGGCTCCAGTCGCGGCACATCGGCGCATTCGCCGCCCGGCGGCTTGCGCCGATGCGGACGGTGTTGGTAGAATAGCCCGCATTGACAGACACGCAAGCGCCGCATCGGCGGCGCTTGTACAAATCCAGGAACCCCATGATCCCCGTCCAGATCCACCTCACGCAGCGCGATTCGAAGAATCTCGTCCGCAAGCAGAAGCCCACCGCGTTCACCGACCGGAACGCCTGGGCCGAGAACGACCTCG